>NZ_JBEXEV010000012.1:0-153419 GCF_040606435.1 Micromonospora sp. NPDC005413 | reverse complement strand
CACCCGCTACGACAAACTCGCAGTCCGCTTCCAAGCCGTCCTGACCCTCACCATCATCACCGAGTGGCTCTGACCGGCTTATGAAACACGCCTTAGCCGCGGCGGCCGGTCGGACGACGGCTGAGCCGCCGCGCCGCGAGGCTCACCAGCGTGCTGCCAATCGCCATCCCGATCAGCACCAGCACCGCCCCGACGGCCCACAGCCCGCTGTCGTCACTGGATGCCGCCTGCCACGTCCAGGCCGCCGTGAAGGCCACCGCCATCACCGCGCCCACCAACCACGGGCTGAGTCGCGTACCGGCGAGGGCGGCCAGCAGGACGAGCGTCAGCACGCAACCGATCACCTGCCACGGCTCGTACGGGCCGCTGGTGTTGCCGGTCTCCGGATCGACCGTGTACTCCGTGTCCCAGCCCAGCCAGAGCAGCCACACCCCGACCGTGGCCGCCGCCAGGAACAAAACACCGAACAGTGCGCGCGTACCCCTCATCGCCGTCATCCGATGATCATGCCCGGCGCGGCACAGAAGCGGAATGAGCACCAGTACCCAGCTGTGGGCCGGCGCGATCCCGACGGGACTGTTGCCCCGGCCGGTGGCGATCCTCTACGGTCTGCTCAGCGGTGGGCGGTGCGGTCCGCATCCGACCGGACACCGCCGGTTGCCCGTCGCGCGGGCCGGGATGGTGGAGTCCCGGGTCACCCCGTCGGCGGCGGCTCGGCGGTCGTGTGACTCCAGCTCGTACCCCGGGTGTTGCTGCCCGGCGCGGCCCCGTGCGGGGCCGACGGCGAGCGGGGCACGCCGATCCCACCGGGAGAAGCCCGTGTTTCTCAGCCCGCATGAGCAGGACCGCCTGCTCGTCCACGTCGCGGCCGACGTCGCCCGCCGCCGCCGCGAGCGCGGCCTGCGACTCAACTATCCCGAAGCCGTCGCGCTGATCACCACCTTCCTGCTCGAAGGGGCCCGGGACGGCCGGTCGGTGGTCGACCTCATGTCGGCCGGCCGGACCGTGCTCGGCCGCGACGACGTCCAGGACGGCATCCCCGAGCTGCTGAGGGAGGTGCAGGTGGAGGCGACGTTCCCGGACGGCACCAAGCTGGTGACGGTGCACCACCCGATCCCGTGATCCCGGGGGAGATCCTGCCGGCGGCGGGTCCGGTCGAGATCAACGTGGGCCGTCCGGTGACCACCCTGCTCGTGGTCAACACCGCCGATCGACCGGTCCAGGTGGGCTCGCACTACCACTTCGGCGAGTCCAACCCGGCGCTGGCGTTCGACCGGGACGCCGCCTGGGGTCAGCGGCTCGCCGTGCCGGCAGGCACGTCGGTCCGGTTCGAGCCGGGCATCAGCCGCAGTGTCGATCTCGTCCCGCTCGGCGGCGCGAGAATCGTGCCGGGTCTGCGCGGGGAGTGTGCGGGACCGCTGGACCCGGACGCGCCGACGGCCGACGGGTCACCGCGATGAGCGCCGTGCGGCGGGACCGCTACATCGACCTGTACGGGCCGACGACCGGTGACCGGATCCGACTGGCCGACACCAACCTGCTGATCGAGGTGGAGACCGACCACTGCGTGGGCGGTGACGAGGCGGTCTTCGGCGGCGGGAAGGTGATCCGCGAGTCGATGGGGCAGTCCCGCGCCACCCGCGCCGAGGGGGCACTGGACACCGTCATCACCGGTGCGGTGGTGCTCGACCACTGGGGCGTGGTCAAGGCCGACGTGGGGCTGCGCGACGGGCGAATCGTGGCACTTGGCCGGGCCGGCAACCCGGACACCATGCCCGGTGTTCATCCCGACCTGGTCATCGGCCCGTCGACCGAGGTGATCGCGGGCAACGGGCGGATCCTCACCGCCGGCGCGGTCGACACCCACGTGCACTTCATCTGCCCGCAGATCGTGACCGAGGCGCTGGCCAGTGGCATCACCACGATGGTCGGCGGCGGCACCGGGCCGGCCGAGGGGACCCGGGCGACCACGATCACCCCGAACGCCTGGCATCTGGCCCGCATGCACGAGGCCCTGGACACGATGCCGGTCAACGTGCTGCTGCTCGGCAAGGGCAACACCGTCTCCAGCGAGGCGCTCTGGGAACAGTTACGGGCCGGTGCGGGCGGTTTCAAGCTGCACGAGGACTGGGGCACCACACCGGCGGCGATCGACGCCTGCCTGCGGGTGGCGGACGCGTCCGGCGTGCAGGTGTCGATCCACACCGACACGCTCAACGAGGCCGGTTTCGTAGCCGACACCCTGCGCGCGATCGGTGGACGGGCGATCCACTCGTACCACACCGAGGGCGCCGGTGGCGGGCACGCGCCGGACATCATCACGGTGGCCAGCGAACCGAACGTGTTGCCCTCGTCGACCAACCCGACCCGGCCGTACACCGCCAACACCCTGGCCGAGCACCTGGACATGTTGATGGTCTGCCACCACCTCAACCCGTCCGTGCCGGAGGACCTGGCCTTCGCGGAGAGCCGGATCCGACCGTCCACGATGGCCGCCGAGGACCTGCTGCACGACCTTGGCGCGATCTCCATCATCGGCTCCGACGCGCAGGCGATGGGCCGTGTCGGCGAGGTGATCACGCGAACCTGGCAGAGCGCGCACGTCATGAAGGACCGGGTCGGCGCGCTGCCGGGTGACGGGGCCGCCGACAATCACCGGGCCCGGCGGTACGTGGCGAAGTACACCATCTGCGCGGCGATGGCCAACGGGTTGGAGCACGAGGTCGGCTCGGTCGAGCCGGGCAAGCTCGCCGACCTGGTGCTCTGGGACCCGGCGTTCTTCGGCGTACGACCGCACCTGGTGCTCAAGGGCGGCATGATCGCGTACGCCCAGATGGGTGACGCCAACGCCTCGATCCCGACGCCGCAGCCGATGCTGCCGCGGCCGATGTTCGGGGCGTACGGCGCGGCGGCGGCGGCGACCAGCCTCGCCTTCGTGGCGCCGGCGGCCCTGGACGCCGGGCTCCGCCTGGACGTGCGACGCCGGGTGGTGCCGGTGACCGACGTGCGGTCGCGGGGCAAGGCCGACCTGCCGGAGAACAACGCGATGCCGCGCATCGAGGTGGACCCGGACACCTTCACCGTGCGGATCGACGGGCAGGTGGTGGAACCGGACCCGGTGACCCGGCTGCCGATGGCCCAGCGGTACTTCCTGTTCTGATGGCGACGCCGAGCCTGCTGTTGCTGTTGGCCGACGGGCGCTTCCCGGCCGGGGCGCACGCGCACTCCGGCGGCCTGGAGGCGGCCGTCGCCGCCGGTCGGGTCACCGACCTGGCCTCGTTGGAGGCGTTCCTGGTCGGACGGTTGGCCACCGCCGGTCTGGTCGGCGCGGCGTTCGCCGCGGCCGCACACCGGGCTGCGGCGCTGGCTGAGCCGGGTGTCCGGTCGGGGGCGCTGGCTCGACTCGACGCGGAGTTGGACGCGCGTACCGCCGCCCCGGCGTTGCGGGTGGTCTCGCGCCGGCAGGGCCGGGCGCTGCTGCGGGCCGGCCGGGCCATCTGGCCGGACGCACCGTTCGGCGACCTGCCCGCGACACCCTGCGGTGCACACCAGCCGCTGGTGCTCGGGCTGCTCTGCGCCGCGGCAGGGCTGTCTCGCATCGACACCGCCACGGTCGCCGCGTACGGGACGGTGACCGGGGCGGCAAGCGCCGGCGTACGCCTGCTCGGCCTCGACCCGTACCGGGTCCAGGCCCTGCTGGTCGGCCTGGCCGATGCCTGCGACGGCACGGCCGCCGACGCGGCGCGGGCCGCCGACGACCCACCGGAGCGGTTGCCGGCCGCCGCCGCTCCACTCGCCGACATCCATGCCGAAATCCATGCCACCTGGGAGGTGCGTCTCTTTGCGTCCTGACACCGTTGTGCCGAGCGCTGTGCCCGCCGTCGAACCGACCACGCCGCCGCCGGCCGCCCTACCCCACGACGAGACCGTTCCGCACACCCATCCGAAGCCGGGGGTGGACCCTCATCCGCCGTTGGCGCGTGCCGGTCGTGCCCTGCGGGTCGGCATCGGCGGACCGGTCGGCTCCGGCAAGACGGCCCTGGTGGCCGCGCTCTGCCGGGCCTTCGCCGACGAGTTGCGGCTCGGGGTGGTGACCAACGACATCTACACCACCGAGGACGCCGATTTCCTCAGGCGGGCCGGAGTGCTGGACCCGGCCCGGATCCGCGCCGTGGAGACCGGTTGCTGCCCGCACACCGCGATCCGGGACGACATCGGCGCCAATCTGGACGCCGTCGACGAGCTGGCCGAGGCGGTCGGCCCGTTGGACCTGGTCCTGGTGGAGAGCGGCGGGGACAACCTGACCGCGACCTTCAGCCGAGGGCTGGTTGACCGGCAGATCTTCGTGGTCGACGTGGCGGGCGGGGACAAGGTGCCCCGCAAGGGCGGGCCGGGGGTCACCGCCGCCGACCTTCTCGTGATCAACAAGACCGACCTGGCGTCGATGGTGGGCGCCGATCTCGCCGTGATGGACCGTGACGCGCGGGCCCGCCGCGGCGACCTCCCGACCCTCTTCCTGTCCATCGTGGGAGACCCCACGGCAACGTCGGTCGCGGACTGGATCCGGCACGAGTTGGCCCACCACGCCGCCCTGCACCCGCTCGCCGTACCGGTGGGCCCAATCTGATGCGGGCGCTCGCCCGGCTGGTCGCCCGGGCCGACGGTCGGGGCGGCACGGTCCTGGTCGAGCTGCACGGCGAGACGCCGCTCCTGCTGCGCCAAACCCCGGCCGACGGTGGTGTCGCCACGGTGCACCTCGTCGGCGGGGCGGCCGGACCGCTCGCGGGGGACGATCTGCGCCTGGAGATCGAGGTGGGTCCGGGCGCGGCGGTCCGGGTGCACAGCGTCGCCGCGTCGATCGCCCTGCCCGGCCGGGCGGGTGCCGTGTCCCGGATGGCGGTGCGGGCGGTCGTGCACGCCGGTGCCACGCTGCACTGGCTTCCCGAGCAGTTGGTCGCGGCGGCCGGCTGCGCGCACCTCGCCGAGTCCCGGATCGAGCTGGCCGACGGGGCGAGCCTGCGGTGGCGCGACGAGCTGATCTGCGGCCGGTACGCCGAGGCGCCCGGCGGCGCCGTCGTGCACACCCAGGTCGACTACGCCGGCCGACCGTTGCTGCGGCAGTCCCTTGCTGTGGGGCCGGCGGCACCCGGCTGGGCCGGACCGGCGGTGCTCGGCGCCGCACCGGCTACCGGCTCGTTGCTGGTGGTCGACCCGTCGCGGCCCGCCGAACCCGCGACGGCGGCCGGCACCGTCGCCCGGCTGCCGCTGGCCGGTGGTCCCGCGACACTGTGGACCGCCACTGCCCCCGACGCGCACACCCTGCGCGCCCACCTCACCGGGTGACGGGAGCACGGCCGTGCTGGTCCGGCGGCCGGACGTCGCCGCGTCGCGGACTCCCCTTTTCGGCGTCCCCGCCCCGGCCGGGTCGGTGCCCCATATCCTCGGGTGGAGGTGCCAACCGGAGCGATTGCCGTTCGCATGACGGCTCACAGGAGGCTGTGATGGGTGCAGGGGGTCGACCCGAGGGCATCAGTCCCACCGCCGTGGAGGGCGCGCCGGGGTTGTGGCGTGTCGATCTGCAGAAGCACGATCTCAGCATCCCGGGACGTGAGGTCATCCAGAGCCGGGTGGAATTCACGCCGGACTCACCGCCGTTCACGCACTTCCATCCCGGCGAAGAGGTCATCTACGTGCTCCAGGGGTCACTGGAATACACGATTGAGGGCCAGTCGCCGGTGGTGTGCACTGCCGGTGACGCGCTGACCGTGCCGTACGGCGTCCACCACCAGGCCCGCAACGTCGGCGACGGGGTGGCCGTCGAGTTGGCCACGTACGTGGTCGAGAAGGGTAAGCCGCTTCTCACCAAGGTGGAGTGACGCCGCGAGGGCGCCCGGTCGGGAGCGCGGGTCAGCGGCGTGGGCCGGTCGCGTCGGCCCGGTCGCGTCGGCGGGTTGGGTCCAGCCGGTCGACCAGGTCGTCGAGCCGGTCGACCAGGTCGCTGTCGGTCTCGACGCCCAGCTCGGCGAGGCTGGCGCGGACCCGCTGGTCGAGGCGCTCGTGTTCGCGTCGGCCCCGGGCGGTCAGGTACGCCCGAATCCGTCGGCGGTCCATCGGATCGATCCGGCGGAAGACGAGGTTGCGGTCGACGAGCTGGTCGACCAGCTTGGTGAGGGTGCCTGGAGGCAGCGACGCCTCGGCGGACACCTCGCTCATCGAGTGGCCCTGGCCGTCGGCGAGCAGGCAGAGCACCCGCCACGCCTCGATGGTCAGCGCGTCGTCGGCCAGAACGGTGCCCAACCGGCGGGAGAGCAGCCGTTCGGCGCGGGTGAGTGAGCGCAGCAGGTCGGCTGGCGCCCCGGGCACGTCTGACATGGAACTCCCTGGTCCGGTGGCGATCCCATGGTAGCGAGTCGTCCCGGTCCGTGGTGAGCTCTGGCCTTCGGTCGTGGGCCGGGCAATCATGTGCTCATGTCCGCGCCGGCACCGCCGTGGCTGACCGTCGACCGTGCCGTGGTCAGCATCGCGCTGGTCTACCCGATGCGCGGGCCGGCTGGCATGTTCGGCCCCACCTGCGAGCTCTGCGCGCAACTCGCCGTCGAGGAGATCAACCGGTGCGGCGGCGTGCTTGGCCGTGAGGTGCGGCTGGTGCCGGTCGACGGCGGCGCACCGCCGGCCGAGGTGGCCGCCGAGGTCGAGGCGCTGGTCTCGGTGGGGGCGGTGCAGGGGGTGACGGGGTGGCACATCTCCTCGGTGCGCCAAGCGCTGGCGCCCCGCGTCGCCCACCGGGTGCCCTACGTCTACACCGCACTGTACGAGGGCGGCGAGCGTACCGAGGGCGTCTTCCTGACCAGCGAGACGCCGGATGCCCAACTGTGGCCCGCGATGCGGCTGCTCGCCGGGGAGCAGGGGGTACGTCGCTGGTTCGTGGTCGGTAACGACTACGTGTGGCCCCGTCGTACGGCGCGGGCGGCCCAGCGGTACGCGCTGCGCGGCGGTGGGCGGGTGGTGGGCCAGCACTTCCTGCCGTTGGACGCGCACGACTTCGACGAGGTGCTGCGCCGCATCGAGCACAGCGAGGCGGACGCGGTGGTGATGCTGCTGGTCGGTGCGGACGCGGTGCGGTTCAACCGAGCGTTCGCACGCTCCGGATTGGACCAGCGCTGTCTGCGGCTCAGCACGCTGATGGACGAGAACATGCTGCTGGCGAGCGGTGCCGGCGCGACCCGACGGCTGTACAGCACGGCGGGTTTCTTCGCCGGGCTGGTGACCCAGGAGAACCTCGACTTCCACGGTGAGTTCGCCCGTCGCTTCGGGGTGGAGGCGCCGCCGCTGGGCAGCCTGGGGGAGTCCTGTTACGAGGGCGTGATGCTGCTCGCCGCGCTGATCGGCCAGGCTCGCACCCTCGACGTGCGGGCGATCGAGACGGCGGCGGACACCGTGGCGTACCACGGGCCGCGCGGGCGGCTGCGGTTGCGGCAGCGGCACGTGCGTCAGCGCATCTATCTGGCCGAGGCCGACGGGCTCGACTTCACCGTGCTCGCCCAGCTCTGATCCCGGGGCCCGGACCCTTGACAGCGCCACCCGACCCGGCTCTAAGATACTTCCTGCGTGAAGGATCTGGCCTTGAGGTCAGCTACCGCCATTATGCCTCCACGTCGGTGAAATCGTCTGCCGACCATTGTGGTGACGCTTTATCCGCACAGCTCCGAACGGCTGGAACCGTGATTCGTCAACGGTGCCGGCCGTTTCTTCGTGGGCAGTGCCCCGGCCGCGCGGAAACAGTCAATTAAGGACTGGGAAACACTCGCGCAATGATGCCGGTCGACGCTTTCCCTGCCCAGATCCGATCCGGTGCCCCGGGCGGCGTCCACCCGTCGACCTCGGCACCGCCCACCTCAGCTCCACCGGACCGCACCGCATTGCCCATTCGACACTCCACGCGTACCGCAGGGGAGATTTGATGTCACTATTCCGGGGCCGCCGCATCCTGGCGGGTGCCATGACCCTGGTCGCCGCGGCCGCGATGACCGCGTGCGGCAGCAAGACCACCGACGAGGGCGGTACGACCGGCGTCACCGCCGACGTCTCCGGCGACACCGTCAAGGTGGGCCTGCTCAACTCGCTCTCCGGGACCATGGCGATCAGCGAGGTCACCGTCCGCGACTCCATCATGCTCGCCGTCGAGGAGATCAACGCGGCCGGCGGTGTCCTCGGCAAGAAGATCCAGCCGGTCGGTGAGGACGGCGCCTCGGACTGGCCCACCTTCGCCGAGAAGGCCGAGAAGCTCATCTCCGAGGACCGGGTCGCCGCGGTCTTCGGCTGCTGGACGTCGGCCAGCCGTAAGGCGGTCAAGCCGGTGTTCGAGAAGAACAAGGCGTTGCTGTTCTACCCGGTGCAGTACGAAGGGCTCGAACAGTCGCCCTACATCTTCTACACCGGTGCGACAACCAACCAGCAGATCGTTCCCGGGCTCGACTACCTCAAGGCGCAGGGTGCGAAGTCGGTCTATCTGGTCGGCAGCGACTACGTCTTTCCCCGTACCGCCAACAAAATCATCAAGGCGTACGCGGCCGCGAACGGGATGACCGTGCTGGGCGAGGATTACGCGCCGCTGGGCTCCACCGAGTTCGGCACCATCGTCAACAAGGTCAAGTCGTCCGGGGCCGACGCCGTGTTCAACACGCTCAACGGTGACAGCAACGTGGCCTTCTTCAAGGAGTACAAGTCGGCCGGGCTGACCGCCGCCGCGCTGCCGGTGGTGTCGGTGTCGATCGCCGAGGAGGAGGTCAAGGGCATCGGCACCCAGTACCTGGAGGGGCAGCTGACCGCCTGGAACTACTACCAGACCACCCCGGGGGCGGCGAACTCGACGTTCGTGGCCGCGTACAAGGCGAAGTACGGCGCGGACAAGCCGACCAGCGATCCGATGGAGGCCGCGTACGTCGCGGTGCATCTGTGGAAGGCGATGGTCGAGAAGGCCGGCGCGTTCGACGTGGAGAAGGTGCGCTCCGCCGCGGGCGGGATCACCTTCGACGCGCCGGAGGGCCTGGTCACGGTGGACGGGGCGACCCAGCACATCTCCAAGACCGCCCGGATCGGCAAGATCGGCGCGGACGGTCTGATCACCGAGGTGTGGAACTCCGGCAAGCCGGTCGAGCCGGACCCGTACCTCAAGAGCTACCCGTGGGCGAGCGGCCTGGCCTGACGACGCCGGCCCGGGCGGGGCGCGTTGCCGCGCGGCCCGCCCGGGCCACCCGACCAGCAGTTCGGAGTGCCCACCGTGACAGTCCTCTTCGGTCAACTCTTCACCGGCATCAGCATCGGCGCGGTGCTGCTGCTCATCGCGCTCGGTCTCGCGCTGACCTTCGGCCAGATGAACGTGATCAACATGGCGCACGGTGAGTTCATCATGGCCGGCGCGTACACCACCTATGTCCTGCAGCAGAGCATCACCGGCGCCGGCCTGTCACTGGTGGTCGCGTTGCCGGTGGCATTCGTTGTCGCCGGAGCCATGGGCGTGCTGCTGGAGGTGCTGCTCATCCGCCGGCTCTACGCCCGGCCGCTGGACACCCTGCTGGTCACCTGGGGGGTGTCGCTGATGCTGCAGCAACTGGCCCGGGACGTCTTCGGCAGCCCGAACGTGCAGACCCGTGCGCCCGAGCTGCTCACCGGCAACGTGGCGCTGCCCGGCGGGCTGACCATCGCCAACAACCGGCTGTTCATCCTGGCCCTGGCGTTGGCCGCCGTCGCGGCGCTCACCCTGGCGCTGCGGCTCACCCCGCTCGGGCGCCGCATCCGCGCGGTGGTGCAGAACCGCGACCTCGCCGCGGTGTCCGGCATCGCCACCTCCCGGGTCGACCGGACGACCTTCTTCATCGGCTCCGGCCTGGCCGGGCTCGCCGGGGTGGCGCTCACCCTGCTCGGTCCGATCGGCCCGACCATGGGCACCAACCTGATCATCGACGCCTTCCTGGTCGTCGTGGTCGGCGGGATCGGCCAGCTCAAGGGGAGCGTGCTCGTCGCCTTCGCCCTCGGCGTGCTCCAGGCCACCGGGGAGTACCTGACCACCCTCAGCGTCGCCAAGGTGATCGTGTTCGTGGCGATCGTCGCGTTCCTCCAGTGGCGGCCACAGGGCCTGTTCACCCTGCGGACCAGGAGCCTCGCATGACCGCCGTCACCCCTGCGCCCCCCATCGTCGCCACCCCACCGGCGCCCGCACCCCCGGCCCGGCCCGGTGGTCGCTCGCGGTTGCGTACGGTGGCCGGTTTCGCGTTCGGCGCGGCGCTGTTGTTCGCCGTGGCGCCGCTGGTGTTGTCGGACTTTCGGCTGTCCCTGCTCGCCAAGTACCTCTGCGTCGCCATGGTCGCCGTCGGTATCGGGATCGCGTGGGGCCGGGGCGGGATGCTCACCCTCGGCCAGGGCGTCTTCTTCGGCCTCGGCGGCTACGCGATGGCCATGCACCTCAAGCTCGCCGACGCGGGCCCGGGTGGGATGCCCGACTTCATGCAGCTGTACGGGCAGCTCGACGAACTGCCTCTGTGGTGGACGCCGTTCGCCAGCCCCTGGTTCGCGCTGCCCGCGACGGTGCTGCTGCCGATGGCGGTCGCCTTCGGGCTCGGCTCGCTGGTCTTCCGCCGCCGCGTCCGCGGTGCGTACTTCGCCATCCTCAGCCAGGCGCTCGCCGCCGCGATGGTGATCCTGCTGATCGGGCAGCAGGGCACCACGGGCGGCACCAACGGGCTCACCGACATCAAGGGCTTCTTCGGCTACGACCTGGACGACCCGGTCAACCAGAGGATGGTCTACTTCATCATCGCCGGGACGCTGCTGGCGTTGCTCGCGCTGACCCGCCAGCTCATGCACAGCCGCTACGGCGAGCTGCTGGTGGCGGTCCGCGACGGCGAGGAACGGGTGCGCTTCCTCGGCTATGACCCGGCCTCGGTCAAGCTCGTCGCGTACGTCGTCGCGGCCGGTATGGCCGGCCTGGCCGGGGCGCTGTTCGTGCCCGCCGTGGGCATCATCTCGCCCGCGCTGATCGGCATCGTCCCGTCGATCGAGTTCGTCATCGGGGTCGCGGTGGGTGGTCGGGCCACCCTGCTCGGCCCGGTGCTCGGCGCGGTGGCGGTGGCCTGGGCGCGTACCGCCCTGTCCGAGCGTTTCCCGGGCACCTGGACGTACCTCCAGGGGTTGCTCTTCGTGGTCGTGGTGGCGTTCCTCCCCGGCGGCCTGGCATCGCTGTGGGCGCTGGCCCGCCGCCGTGACGGCGGCGCGGAACCACGCCGGCGCGCGTGGTCACCACCAGGTCGTCGGCGCGCCGAGCGGACGGAGGTGCCGGCGGCATGAGCGGCGACCGGCTGGACGGGTTGTCCGTCCGCGACGTGCGGGTCAGCTTCGACGGTTTCACCGCCGTCGACGGCGTCTCGCTGGAGGTGCCGGCCGGTGACATCCGGTTCCTGATCGGGCCGAACGGTGCCGGCAAGACCACCCTGGTCGACGCGATCACCGGCCTGGTCCGGGCCACCGGCTCGGTCCGGTTCGGTGATGATGAGTTGCTCGGCAGGCCGGTGCACCGGATCAGCCGGTTGGGCATCGGGCGGACCTTCCAGACCTCGACGGTCTTCGAGGAGCTGTCGGTGCTGCAGAACCTCGACATCGCGGCAGGCGCCCGGCGCAGCTGGGCGACCCTGGCCCGCCGGCGCCGGGACATCCCCGACGAGGTGGCCGCCGCACTGGAGACCATCGGGCTGGCCGGGCGGGCCGAGCACCTCGCCGGGACGCTCGCGCACGGCCAGAAGCAGTGGCTGGAGATCGGCATGCTGCTGGTGCAGGACGCGCGCCTGCTGCTGCTCGACGAGCCGGTCGCCGGGATGAGCCATGAGGAGCGCGACGCCACCGGTGCCCTGCTGGAGACGGTGAGCCAGGACCGCACGGTCGTCGTGATCGAGCACGACATGGACTTCCTGCGCCGGTTCGCGCGCAGCGTGACCGTGCTGCACGCCGGTCGGGTGCTCAGCGAGGGCACGGTGGCGCAGGTCCAGGCGGACCCGCGCGTGCAGGAGGTCTACCTTGGCCACCCGGTCGACGCCGGGTCGGCCCGCACCGGCCTGGAGGCATGATGCTGACGCTGCGCGGGGTCCACGCCGGGTACGGGCGTAGCCGGGTGCTGCACGGTGTGGACCTCGCCGTCCCGCCGGACGGGGTGGCCGCGGTGCTCGGGCACAACGGGGCCGGCAAGAGCACCCTGCTGCGGGTCGCGGCCGGCCTGCTGCGCCCGAGCGCCGGCATCGTCGAGCTGGACGGCGCGGACGTCACCCGCCTCGGACCGCACGAGCGGGTGGCGCGGGGGATGGCGTACGTCCCACAGGGCCAGCAGTGCTTTCCACACCTGACCGCGGCGGAGAACCTGCGGCTGGTCGCCGACGGCCGGCGCGACGGGGCGGTGGCCACGGCGGAGGTGCTGGATCTGTTTCCGGCGCTGCGCCCGCTGCTGCGGCGTCGGGCCGGGCTGCTCTCCGGCGGTCAGCGCCAGCAGTTGGCCATCGCCCGGGCCCTGATCACCCGGCCCCGGCTGCTGATGCTCGACGAGCCGACCGAGGGCATCCAGCCGTCGGTGGTCGCGGAGATCCAGGAGCGGATCGTGGAGTTGACCCGGCAGTCCGGGTTCAGTGTGCTGCTCGTCGAGCAGCACCTGGGTTTCGCGCTGCGCGTGGCGGACCGCTACCACGTGCTGGAGTCCGGCCGGGTCACCTCACACGGCGACGGGGGTGTCACGGCCGAGCGGGAGGTGCGTGCGGCCCTGGCGGTGTGAGCCGGAGGCCCGGCTCAGGGGCTGGACGCGAAGAGTCGTCGCCGTCACCCGGCGGCGCAGTCCACCAACCTGGCCCGGAGGGCCCCGACGGTTCGTAGAATCCCTGCCATGCCGGAGATCGTCGAGTTGTTGGCCTCGCCCGTGCACCGCTTCCTGGGCCGGCCCGCCGACGGTCCGGCGCCCGCCCCGCCCGGTGAGCTGGTCGAGATGGTCCAGATCCGGGCCGGCCTCGGCGTCGTCGGTGACCGGTACTTCGGCCAGGAGGCGCACCGCGACGCCAGCGTCACGGTCATCGCCCGGGAGTCATTGCCGGTCGGCATCGGCCTGGCGGAGGTCCGGCGCAACATCCTCACCACGGGGATCGCCGTGGACGAACTGATCGGCCGGGTGCTGGTCCTGGACTCCGGAGACGGGCCGGTCAGCCTGCGGGTCAACCGGGCGGCCCGGCCCTGCGCCTGGATGGACGTCACCGTCGGCCCGGGGGCGTGGAAGGCGCTGCGCACCACGGGTGGCATCCGCTGCATGCCCCTCAACGACGGCACCCTGCGTATCGGCCCGGTCGACGCCGTTGTGAGCTGACGCCGTTGTGAGCTGAGGAAAGGACTCGACGGTGGCGCCCGGAACCGACATGGTGTGCACCGGACACGCCCCGGTTGGGGCGGGCAACGCAGTGCTCGGGGGAGGCGGCAATGGAGCATGCGCTGACGGATCAGCTGGTCGACGACCGGACGATCCTGCAGGTGGTCGTGGGCTCCCGCGCGTTCGGGCTGTCCGGTGCGGCCTCGGACACCGATCGACGCGGGGTGTACGCCCTGCCGGCCTCGGCGTTCTGGGGGCTGCGGAAACCCGCGTGGCATCACGACGGGCCACTCCCGGAGCAGGTGCGGTGGGAGGTGGAGCGGGTCTGCGTGCTGGGGTTGGCGGCGAACCCCACAGTTCTGGAGGTGCTGCACTCGCCGCTGGTCGAGACATGCACCCCGCTGGGCGCGGAACTCCGGGCGCTCACGCCGGCTTTCCTGTCCCGGCGAGTGGCTGACACCTACCTGCGGTACGCCACCGCCCAGTTCGGCAAGGCCGAGCGTGGGATCGCCCGCGCCGGCGTTCCGGTGTGGCGGCACGTGATGCACCTGGTCCGGCTGCTGACCGCCGGGGGTGACCTGGTCCGCACCGGTCGTCTGGTGCTGGACGTGGGCGCCGATCGGGACCGTCTGCTGGCTGTCAAGGCCGGTGAGGTGCCCTGGGACGAGGTTGTCGCCTGGCGGGACCGGCTGGTGAGCCGGATGACGGCGGACCTCGCCACCAGCCCGTTGCCCGACCGGCCCGACGAGGCGAGGGTCGAGCAGTGGTTGATCTCGGTCCGGGACCGCTCCGTGCGGTGTTCGGCATGACGGCCTGGGAGGTCGCCGGCCTGCCTGCCGGCGTCGACCTGACGGGCATCGTCACCGAGCAGCCGTACCCGCTGGTGTTCGCCACCGTCTCCGGCGCCCACCTGTACGGTTTCCCGTCCACCGACTCGGACGTCGACCTGCGCGGCACGCATCTTCTCCCGTTGGAGGACGTGATCGGGCTGGCACAGCCGGCCGAGACCCACACGGTCATGACCGACCGCGACGGCGTGGAGCTGGACCTGGTCACGCACGACCTGCGCAAGTTCGTGCGGCTGATGCTGCTGCGTCGGAACGGCTACGTGCTCGAACAGCTGCTGTCACCGCTGGTGGTGCACACCACCGCGGTGCACGCGGCGTTGGTCGAGATGGCGCCGCTGGTGTTGACCCGGCACCACGCGCACCACTACCGCGGCTTCGCTGCCACCCAGCGGCGGCTGTTCGCCACAACTGGCGAACTCAAACCACTGCTGTACGCCTTCCGGGCGCTGCTCACCGGCGTCCACCTGATGCGTACCGGTCGGATGCTGGCGCACCTGCCGAGCCTGCTCGACGCCGAATCGACGCCGGCGTACCTCCCCGACCTGATCGCGGCGAAGCGGGCCGCCGAAAACGGCGGGCTGGACGACCTCGTCGCCGGCGCGATCCTCGACCGCGACCTCGCCGAGTTGCTGTCACGGCTCGACCAGGCGCAACACGACACCCGGCTACCCGAGCAACCCGCCGGGTCGGCTCAGCTCAACGACCTGGTGGTGGCGGCCCGGCTGGCGGATCCGCGGACGACCGGTGGGCCGGTCAGACCGGGCTGATGTGTGCCGCGATGACCCGCCAGCCGTGCAGGTCGTCGTGGACCCACGTCCGGGTGTAGCGCAGGCGCGCCGCGACCGGTGCCCCCTCGAACACGCCGGCCACCCGGCCAAGGAAGAAGGTCACCCCGGTCGACCCGACGACGAGCAGGTCAAGCTCCTCCTCGACCAACTCCTCCACCACCGAGCGGCGGTCCCGGTGGGCGGCCAGGTCGTCCTGCTTGGTGTACGCACGGCCGTCCGGGCCGATGGCGATCAGCTGGTCGACGAGCAACTGGTCGAGGGCGGCGACGTCGCCGGCCCGCTGGGCGGCCTGCAGGGTGCGCTCGGCATCGAGCAGCTCTGCCTCGCGTGCGCTGTCCGGCATCGTGCCGTCCTCCCGATCGGGGCCAACCCGGTGTCACCGTCGGCGCGGGCTGTCCGCATTGTGGCAGCCAACGTGGCCCGAGCGGGTGTGGATCGCCGCCCAATTCACAGACTCAGGCGGATCCGTACGACGGTCCCCTCGGGGCCGGTGAGCACGGCGACCTCGTCGCAGACCTGCTCCACGATCGCCAGCCCTCGACCCCGCACCGCGTCGGCGGTCGGCATGCCCCGCCCGAACACCCGCGTCGGCCCATGGTCGACGACGTCGCAGAACAGCTGGCCCGACTCGGCCCAGAGTCGGACCCGGCCGCCGTCGGTGGTGTGCTGCAACGTGTTGGTGGCCAGCTCGCTGACTGCCAGCGTCAGCAGCTCCACCCGTTCGGGCGGCAAGCCCCGGGCCAGCGCCCCGGCGCTGACGAACGTGCGGAGCATTCGCACATCGGTCGCCACCTCGTAGGCCATGGTGTCCGGGAGGCGGGGGGAGACGCGCTGCCCGGCAACGGTCTCCCGTCGCTCGGCTGGCATCAGCCCGCCGGTTGCGGGTCGCCGGTCATCGTCACCACGATCCGGCCGGGTGCCGCGGACGTGCGAGCCTCCAAGTGCGCCATCGGGCAGCAACAACCCTTCTCGTAGCGACAGTGGGTATCGCGACATCATCTCACCCGCCGGCCCCTTGGCTGTCTCGTCCGTTCGGGGGTCGATCAGCCCGGCCCTACGGACGGATGTCCAGGGCACCGATCAGGTCGTCGCGCAGCGTGAACCGGTACCGCAGCTCGACCGGGCTGCCGGGAAAGTCGCCGGACACCCGGGTGAGGACCAGGTACGAGTCGCCCGCCTGGGGCGTGACACGTACCGGCTCGGAGGTGTACGCGTAGGCATCCATCGTCTTCTGCCGCCAGGCGCGGATCGAGGCCCGTCCGTCGTACAGCCGGTCCTCGTCGGCAACGCTCGCGGTGTCCGAGAAGCAGGCGACGAAGGCATCCAGGTTCCGGTCGTTGATGGCCCGGAAGTACCGATCGATCACGTCGGGCAGGTCGACCGCCATCTGTTCCTCCTGCGGCACGGGCCGCCGTGGGGCAGCGGCCGGGTTCCCGGTCCGACCTCACCGTACGAGAAGGGGACAGCGTGGCGCGGAGCAACCAACAGAACCATCGCACTCCGGCTGCCGGGTTTGCTGCCGGTGGGCACGGGTAGCCACGCGTTTCCGGAACGAAGGGCGGGGGCATGGCCGAGCTGACGTTCGTCGACAAGGTTGCGGCGCGGGCGGGCGTCCCGCCGGAGCAGGCGCGCCCACTGACCGAGGCCGTTCTGCGGACTCTCACCGAGCGGCTCAGCGGCGGTGAGGCGGGCGCGTTGGCCCCCCACCTGGCCGCCGAGCTGAGCCCCCTGCTGGTCAAGGCCGCGGAGCCGCCGGAAGCGTTCGGCTACGACGAGTTCCTGCGTCGGGTGGCCGACCGCGCCGGGATCGACCGGACGACCGCCGAGCGGGGCATCCGGGCCGTCCTTCAGACGATGCACCGGGTGGTCGGGCATCGGGAGTTCGAGGACGCGCTGGCCCAACTCCCGGCGGATCTGCGGGCGTTGGCCCAGCCGCTGCCGCACGGTCCCTGACCGACAACTCCACCGTCGGACGCCCAGGCATCGATGACCGTTCGGTCCCTGGCGCGCCGTCGCGGCACCACGTCTACTGTGCGTTACCGATCGAACGCGCAGTGGTGGTGCCTGGTCGCGCCTACTCGCCGGGCCTCCGCCGCTCCGAGCCGAGGAGCGCCCCCTTGATGCCCATGGTGTCCCCGCGCACCCTGCTGACCGCTGCGGCGGCGACCGTCGTCGCGCTGACCACCCTTGCCTCCGCTCCCGCCGCCGCGTCCCCGCGCACCTACCGGGTCATCGACCTGGGCACCCTGAGCGGGGGCGACGGCGGCGCGACGGCGATGAACGACCGCGGCGACATCGTCGGGTGGAGCACCGTCGCCAGCGGCGCCCGGCACGCCGTGCTCTGGCGCCACGGCGTCATCACCGACCTCGGCGTGCTGCCGGGCGACACGGATTCCACCGCCGTGGACATCAACGAGTTCGGCGACGTGGCAATCACCTCCTTCGGCACGGATTACCTGACCCGGGCGGTGCTCTGGCGCGACGGCCACCTTCTCGACCTGGGCACCCTGGGCGGGGAGAACAGCGTGGCGATCGGCGTCAACGACCGGCGGCAGGTGCTCGGCACCAGCGAACCGGGTGGCGACATGCCGCACCGCTTCCTGTGGCGCAACGGCGTCTTTACCGACCTGGGCCGGGAGTACTTCTACGAGTTCACCAGCGACTTCAACAACTCAGGCGACGTCGTGGGCGGGTTCAACGTGCCACCGCAGGACTACCCGTGCACCTGCGTCGGCGGTCGCTTGCGCGACGGAGTGTTCACCCAGATCGGCAGCGAGGCCATCGGGGTCAACAACCGGGGCCAGGTGGTGGGCTCGGCCGACGGGCGGGCGTTCCGCTGGCAGAACGGGACGCTGACCGACCTGGGCACCCTCGGCGGGAGCTGGAGCCGAGCCATCGCCATCAACGACCGGGGCGTGGTGGTGGGCCTCAGCACCACCACCTCTCAGTGGCACCCGTTTCTCTGGCGCAACGGGGTGATGACCGACCTGACCACCCGGGGTGTGCTGGTGACGGACACGATCGAGGACATCAACATCTGGGGTCAGCTGGTCGGCGCCCGGGCGAATCGACCGCTGCTCTTCCGCTGAGCGACGGGGCGCGGCCTGACCAGCGGTCCGACCACGCCCCTCGTCCACCGTCAGCCGGTTACCCCACTACTGACCACCCACTTCTGATGGGCGCCGCCCGCGTACGTGCCGAGCTGGATCTGTGTGCCGTCCGTGGTGCTACCGCCGGCGGCCTCCAGGACCTTGCCGGACTGCGGATTGCGGATCGACCCGTCGGCTTGCGGCTGCCAGACCTGCGCGCCGGTGCCGTTGCAGGTCCAGAGCTGAACCTTCGTGCCGTTGGCGGTGCCGCCGTTGTCCACATCCAGGCACTTGCCCAGCACCCGGTACGTCTCGCCGACCCGGGTCCACAGTTGCGCTCCGGTGCCGTTGCAGTTCCAGAGCTGGATCTTCGTGCCGTCCGCGGTGCCGGCGTTGTCGACGTCCAGGCACTTGCCGCCCGCCCCGGTGATGGTCCCGCCAGCCGGCGGCGGCGGACTGCCCGGGATCGAGTTGAGCGTGTACCACGCCTCGGTGCTCCACAGTGACTGGCCGCTGGTGGAGGTGAACGGGCGAGGCGAGCGCAGGTGGACGACCCGCCCGGCCTTACGACCGGCCACCGCGAGGGTGACCTTCTTCCCGTCCGCCGAGAGGGTGGCCGAGGTGACCGTCAGCGTCTCCTCGTCGATCTTCGGGCCGCCGTAGCTGGCCGTCGCCTGGTACCGCCACTGCTTGACCTTGTAGTGCGCGGCCAGGTCGGCGGCGGTTTCCGTCGAGACGGGCTGGGTGTACTCCACCTCGAAGCCGGCCGTGGTGGCCCGCATGGCGAGCATCTCGAACGCCGTGGTGCTGTTCGGGGTGAGCTTCTGCAGGCCGTACGACAGCTTGCCGGTCTGGCCCCAGTTGCCGCCCGCGCCGAGCCCGCCGACGTAGATCGCGCCGTCCGGGCCGAGGTTGACCTCGGAGACGCCCGCCTCCAGGCCCTGGGTGAGCCGGAACAGGGCGCCCTGGTACTCGCCGTTGACCTTCTCCACCGAGGCCCGTTGGAGGCCGCCGTACGTCACGTCGCCGATGACGAACTGGCCGGCGTATCGACCGCTGGTCAGGTACAGCGGCGTGCTGGGCGAGTTGGCGATCTCGTTCTGTGGCATCCAGAGCACCGGCGGGGTGACCGGGTTGGCGTCGAACGGGCCGGCCGGGTTCGTGAAGTGGTTGAAGAACCGGCCCTGCTTGATGTGCACCAGCTTCGACGAGGGCAGCCAGCCGCCCTGGTTGTCGGTGACGAAGATGCCACCCTCCGGGCCCCATCCGATGCCGTGCGGGGTGCGCAAACCGCCGGCGACGTAGCTGACCGCGCCGGTGTCCTTGTTGACCTTCAGGGTGCTGCCCCGGTTGGCGGCGGGCTGCGGGTTGGTGGTCGCGCCGCCGGAGTTGATCGACACCGACAGGTTCAGGTAGAAGAAACCTCCCTGGTAGAGCAGGCCGAACGCGAACTCGTGGAAGTTGCCGCCGTACGGCCAGGTGGCGACCGTCTGGAGCTGGTCGGCCACCTCGTCGCCGGTCGTGTCCACCAGCCGGGTCAGCCGCTGCTTCTCCGAGACGTAGACGACCCCGTCGACGACCTTGAGCCCCATCGGCTCCTTGAGACCGCCGGCGATCTTCTTGGTGGTCACGTTGCCCGGCCCGGTCGTGCCGCCGGTGTTGCTCATGATCCAGACCTCGCCGTCCTGCGAGGTGCCGGACTGATCGCTGCCACCCCAGGTGGAGATGACCAACCGGCCGTCGGTCAGCCAGTCCATGCCGGTGACCTTGGGCTGGAAGCCGGAGGGCCGCAGGTTGGTCAGCGTGTAGCCGGGGTGCACAGCGGTCAGCGGCAGGCCGTCACCGGGGGTGTCGGTGATGCCCAGGCACTCCTTGCGGCCCGGTGCGGTCACCCGGACCACGCCGGCGTCGGTGCTCAGCGCCGAGTTCGGCACGACCACGAAGGACGATGACCCCGGGGTCTTCCATTCCAGGGTGATCTGCTGCCCGCCGTCGCGCTCGAAGTGGTCGATGCGCAGGGGGTGCAGCCCGGCGGCGAGGGTGACGGTGCCCTCCTTGGGCGGGGTCGCGCCGTGCAGGCCGTCGTGGTTGATCACCACGGTGTTGCCGATCGACAGTTTGGATCCGTCGTCGCTGCTGAGCCGGAACGTGTAGCTGCCGGCCTGGGTGGTGGTGATGTTGCCGAGCACCTGCGAGACGAAGTTGTTGTCGAAGCCGAAGTCGGCGGGCGACGTCCAGTTGATCGTGGACATCAGCCTGTCCACGTTCGGGGTCTGCGCGGGCTTGAGGGTGCAGATCTCGGAGAGCGGCACCTGCACGTCGAAGACGCGCAGCGTGACACCCGGTTCCTGCTCGGGGGCGGCGGTGGCCGGGGCGGCCCAGAAGCCGGCGGCGAGGACGAGTGCCAGCGCACCCAGGACAGGACTGCGGAGTCGGCGTAGCAGGCGTGTGCCCATCGTTCCTCCAGGAGAGAGCGGAGTGTCCGACGGCCTGTGGATCAGTGGTGGGGGTGGCCGCCGGCCCGGCTCCGAAACGTCCTCGACGCCGACGAGTGACGATGCGGAAACACCGGGTTGATGGGTCGAGACATTAAGGCGTTTCGATGGAAGAGTCCATGGCTTCGCGTCGATACATCAAAAGTTCTCAATGTTCGCGCGAAAGTTCATGGCGGTACGCCGAGAATGCCCGGTACGGCGGCCTAGCGCCGCCCGCGTCGGGCCGGACCGCCGGCCCGATTGCCTGCCTTGCGGGCCGGAGCGCCGGCCTTGCGTGTTGAGCCGGCAGGCCGGCGGCTCGGAGTCGAGGCCGAGCGCGCGGCGGGTCGACGGCGGGCCGCCACCAGCACGATGGCGGCGACCACGGCGACGATCAGGGCCGGCACCAGCCAGGCCGGGAACCCACCGTCCTGCTGCTTCTCGGTGGCGCCGGCCGGATCGTTCGCCGGGGCACCGGTAACGGCCGCCGGGCTGCCGGCCGCACCCGGGTTCGCCGACGGCGAGCCCTCCATCAGGGCGAGCAGTGCCGGCTCCGGCCCGGCCGTGGGCGCCGTCCAGCCGGCCGGCGCCGCCGTGCTCGCACCCTGGTAGTCGAAGGTGACGGTGCCTCGTACCGCCTCACCGTCGGAGGCGACGGAGAGGTAGTTGGCCGTGTAGCGGCCCTTCGCCGGCCAGTGCGCGACGGTCACCATGGCCGGGAAGCCCGTGTGGTAGAGCCGCGGCTCGAACACGCCGTTGACCATGAAATATTCCTGGACCGGCTTGTCCAGCCGCTTCGGCTCGCCGTTCGACCAGCCGCTGTCCACTCGCGACCCGTTCGGCCCGGTGATGGTGAAGTGGGCGTTGGAGGCCGGCTTCTCGGTGAAGTACAACGCCACCTGCGTCAGTGGCTCGCGCACAACGGTGCCGGTCAGCGGGGTGGAGGTCGCCAACTGGCCGTGCGCGGAAGCCGGAGCGGCGGGCAGCAACAGCGACACCACAAGCGTCGCCGCCAGCGCCGCCATGGTGCGGCTCAGGACGTGACGCGCAGTGGCCAGTCTCGATCGCATTCGTTCATCATGGTCATTTCCCCGCTGCCGAACAAGACGTAGAGTTCTCACCCCGACGATCAACTCGACACCCCGTCCCCCTCGCGTCGTTCGGAGTCCGCCCGTGTTCGTCCGTACCCCCGCCTTCCGCACCTCCGCCGCCCTCGCCGCCAGCGTCCTCACCGCGCTGCTCCTCACGGGTTGCGGGCAGGGCGACGACCCCTCCGTGGCCACCCCCTCGACCCCACCGACGTCCGCCGCGCCGCCGAGCGTCGCCACGGTCAGCCCCACACCCAGCGCCACTGCCAGCGCTCCGGCCGCGGACCGGGAGATCACCGTGACGATCGCGAAGCGGCGGGTCGACCCACCGACCGGGCGGGTGACTGTGGGTAAGGGCGAGCTCGTCCGGATCACGGTCACCTCGGATGTGCCGGACGAGCTGCACGTGCACGGCTACGACCTGGGCGCCCGACTGCCGGCCGGCACGCCCGCCTCGGTGGAGTTCCGGGCCGACAAGACCGGGTTGTTCGAGGTGGAGACGCACGAGACCCAGCTGGTGCTGTTCCAGCTCGTCGTCCGCTGAGCGAGATGACGGCCGCTCCCACGCTGCTGGCACACGGCGTCGGTGGCCGCCAGGACCTGCCGATCACGCTGCCGCAGCTCGTCATCGCCGCCGCACTGACCCTCGTCGTCACGTTCCTCGCGCTGGGCCTGCTCTGGCGCGAACCCCGACTCGACCGGGACGCCACCGGCGGCCGCCCGGTGCCGCAATGGCTCGCCCGGCTCGTCGACGCGCCCACGTTCCGGTGGGCACTGCGCGGGCTCGGCCTGCTCGCCGCCGCCTGGTTCTGCCTGGGTCTGCTGGGCGGGCCCGACACCGCGGACAACCCGACGGCCGGCGCGCTCTACGTGCTGCTCTGGGTCGGGCTGGCGCCGCTGTCGCTGCTGCTCGGGCCGGTCTGGCGGGCGGTCAACCCGCTGCGTACCGTGCACCTGCTCGCCGCGCTGGCAGCGCGCCGCGACCCGAACCGTGGGATCCGTGAGCTGCCGGCCGGCATGGGCTTGTGGCCGGCAGCCGTCACCCTGTTCGGCTTCGTCTGGCTGGAACTGGTCGCACCCGACCGGGCCACCCTGCCGGTCATCACCGCCTGGCTCGCCGCGTACGCGGTGGTCATGCTGGCGGGGGCGGCGATGTTCGGCGCCGGCTGGTTCGACCGCGCCGACCCGTTCGAGGTGTACAGCGCCCTGATCGGTCAGCTCGCCCCGATCGGCCGGGCCACGGACGGCGTGCTCGTGTGGCGCAACCCGCTCGACGGGATCGCCGGGCTGGGGCCCCGCCCCGGGCTGGTCGCCGTGGTGACCGTGCTGCTCGGCTCGACCATGTACGACAGCCTCTCCAACGCGCCGGCCTGGCTGCGCTTCAGTCAGGAGAACGGCCTGCACCCGGCGGTCACCGGCAGCGTCGGGCTGATCCTGGTCGTCGCCGCCGTCGCGGTGGCGTACCTCGCCGCCACCCGAGCCGCGGCCCGCATCGGCCGCGCCGACCCGACCGACGCCCGAGGGGTGCCGGGCGAGATCGCCCACTCGATCGTGCCGATCGCGGTGGGCTACGTGGTGGCGCACTACTACTCGCTGCTGATCCTGGAAGGTCAGCGCACCGTGGCGCTGCTCTCCGACCCCCTGGGCACCGGTGCCAACTGGCTCGGCACCGCCGGCTGGGAGCCGTACACCGGGCTGGTCACGCCCTCCGGGGTGGCCACCCTCCAGATCACCGTCATCATCCTCGGGCACCTGCTCGGCACGCTGCTCGCCCACGACCGCGCCCTGTACCTGTTCCCCCGGGCCCGGGCGGTGGCCGGCCAACTCCCGCTACTGGGGCTGATGGTCGCGTACACCGTCGCCGGTCTGCTGTTGCTCTACGCGGGGTAGTTCAGCCCGGTTCCGACTCTTGCGTCAAGATGGCTCGTGGACTCCGATCTCCAGCGCTACCTCGATGACCTGGTCACCGCCGCCCGGGGCGTGCTCGGGGCCGATCTGGTCGGCGCGTACGCGGCCGGATCGGTGGGGCTCGGCGCGTACCAGGCCGGCCGCAGCGACGTGGACGTGGCGCTGGTCAGCGCCGGGCCGCTCACCGAGGCCGCCAAACGGGCGCTGGTGGCACGGCTGCGGCACGAGGCGCTGCCCTGCCCGGCGCGCGGGCTGGAGTTGGTCGTCTACCGACGGCCGGTGGCCGCCTCCGGCACCCCGGAGCCTGGTTTCGAGGTCGAGCTGAACACCGGGTCCGGCATGCCGTTCCGCTACACCCTCGACCCCGCCGACCGGCCGGCCGCCGACGGCCGGTTCTGGTACGGGCTGGATCGCAGCATCCTGCACCAGAGTGGGCTGCCGTTGCTCGGGCCGCCCGCGGGGGAGGCCTTTGCCGACCTCACCCCGGCTGACCTGCGTCACCTGCTGATCGAGGCGCTGTCCTGGTGGCTGGCCCTGCCGACACCGCCGGACGACCAGCCCGCACCCGGTACGGAGGACGCGGTGCTCGGCGCCTGCCGATCGCTGGTGCGTCACCGCGACGGCGTCTGGCTTGCGAAGGTGGCGGCCGGTCAGCGGCTGATCGACGCCGGTGACCGGGCCGAGGTGATCCATCGCGCGGTCGCCGCGCGGGACGGTGGTCCACCGCCCACCGGGGTCCAGGCCAGGGCCTTCCAACAACGGGTACGCGACGAGATCGTCGCCTTCGCGCCAGCCGGCCGCGTGACCGTCAGCGGACCGGGCGGGACTGGATCGAGGCGAAGAGCAGGTTGAGGCCCTCGGCCATGGTCGGGTGGGTGATGACCGCGTCCCGTAGGGCGGTCCACGGCATTGCGGCGAGCATGGCCAGTTGCACCGAGGTGATCACCTCACCGGCTTCGGCTCCGAGCAGCGCCGCGCCGAGGATCCGGTCGGTGCCGGTGTCGATGACCGCCTTCCACATGCCCTCGGTCTGACGCAGGGTGCGCGCCCGGGGGATCGCGGCGACCGGCAGGTGGGCGACCTGGACGTCGTACCCGGCGCGGCGCGCCTCGGTCTCGGTGAGCCCCACCCGGGCCAGCTCCGGGGTGGTGAAGACGGTGTACGGGATCAGCCGGTCGGCGGTGCTGCGCTGCCCACCCGCGAGATTCGCCCGGATGATCCGGTAGTCGTCCAGCGAGACGTGGGTGAACTGTGGGCTGCCGGCGACGTCCCCGGCCGCCCAGGTCCGCTCGGCGCTGGTATGCAGCTGCTCGTCGACCACCACGAAGCCCCGGTCGTCGAGCCGGACGCCGGCCGCGTCCAGGCCCAGCCCGTCGGTGACCGGTTCCCGGCCGACCGCCACCAGCACGTCATCCCCGGTCACCAGGCTGCCGTCGTCCAGCGTCACCCGGACCGTGTCGTCGGCGTTGCGGTCGACGCGGGCGACCGTGACGCCGACGCGCACGTCGATGCCGTCGTCCATGAAGACGCGCGTCACCGCGTCGCTCACATCGGGATCCTCGCGGGTGAGCAGCCGAGGGCCGCCCTCAACCAGCGTCACCGTGCTGCCGAACGACGCGAACATCTGCGCGAACTCCACCCCGACGGTGCCGCCCCCGAGCACCACCAGCCGGGTCGGCAGTCGGTCCAGGCGCAGCAGCGTGTCGCTGGTCAGCACCCCGGCCTCGGCCATTCCGGGCACCGACGGCAGATGCGGGCGCGTACCCGTGTTGATCACCACGTCAGCGCCGCGCAGCAGCCGCTCGCCGCCGTCGGCGAGCGACACCCGCACGGTCCGAGGGCCGACGAACCGGGCCTGACCGATCACCAGGTGCAGACCGGAGTCGAGGAACTGCTGCCGGTTGGCGGCCACCATCCCCTCGACGACGTCCTGCTTGTGGGCGCGCAACAGGTCCACGTCGACCCGGCCGCCCTCGACCACCAGGCCGAGCGCGGATGCGTCACGCAGGTGACGTGCCGTCCGCGCGCTGGTCACCAGCGCCTTCGTCGGGATGCACGCGACGTTGATGCAGCTGCCGCCGATCATGCCGCGTTCGACCATGGCGACCCGCTGCCCGGACCGGGCGACGTCCATGCTCAACGTCTTTCCGGCCTTGCCGCCGCCCACGACGAGCAGGTCGAACTCCTCCGGTCGGTCGGTCACCCGGCGCTCCTCTCGGCCGCCGGCCCGGGCCGGCAGGCCGCCGCTGATGCGCGGGGCCAAACCCAGCCTGCCAGCTCAGATGGGACCGTCGACCCGGATCCGCGAGCCCGCCAGTTACGACCGGACCGTCGTCCCGGGCCCGTGCGGATTCGCTCCGGGCCCGGGTCGACCGCTGCTGAGGTCAGTGCCGGGAGGTGCCGTTTTCGCTGACCGGCTGCCCGAAGGCCAGGAACGGCACGGGCGTTGGGGCGTCAGGTCGGGTGAAGATCCGCTCGGCGACCGGCTCGGCATCGTCGGTGGGCCCGTCCGGGACGGCCGTCCGATCGGCAGACACGTTCGCCGGTACGTCCCCGGTGGCCGGTCCGCCACGGTGCTCATCACCGAGCTGGCCGCTGCCGGCGTGGTCGATCACGGGATCGTCGCTGCTGGCCTGGTCGACCACGGGCTGATCGATGGAGGGTCGCTCAGCGTCGCTTCGGTCGCCGGGTCGCTCGGCTCCGAGCCGGTCAAGGCTGTGCCGGTCAAGGGTGGGTCGGTCGAAGGTGGGTCGGTCGGCGCTGGAACGGGAAGCCACCATCGGGTATTCGGCGGTCTCCGGACCGCCGGCGGCCGCGGCCATGACCGCGGCGGAGGCGAGGTCGGCCACCCGCTTCGCTTCCCGTTGCACCCGGGCACGGACCTCCTTGGCGTGCCGCTCGGCGGAGTCCCCGGCCCGTCGGGCCTCGTCCAGCCGGGCGCTCTCGGCGGTGAGATCCCGCCGGACCTCGCTCAGTCGCTGCTGCATCCGCGACAGCTCGTTTTCCAGCGTCTCGCCCTCCTGACGGACCTCGGCGAGCTGCTCGCGGGCGGTGTCCAGCTCGGCGTGCAGTTGGGTGGCCTCCTCCTGGCGCTCCTCGATCTCCTGCTGCAGGGCGGTGAGCTGCTCCTGGTGGCTGGCGGCCTGCTCGTCGGCGCGGTTGCGCAGCTCGGTCACGTGCTGTTGCGCCTCGGCCAGCAGGGCGGCGATCTGCTGCTCGGTCGCGCTGCTCTGCTCGGCGAGCTCCTGCTCAGCGGCGGCCTGCTGCTCGGCGATCTCCTGCTCGGCGGCGGTCCGTCGCTCGTTGACCTCCCGCTCCACGGCGGCCTGCCACTGGGCCATCTCCTGCTGGTTCTTGGCGCGCGCCGACTGGAGCTCCTGCTGGATCTGGGTGCGGGCCGACTTCATCAGCGCGTCGGCGGCGACCCGGGTCTGGTTGAGCTGCTGGGCGCTCTGTTCGGTGATCCGCTTCGCCTCGTGCTGGGCGCGCTCGTGCGTGGCCTCACCATCGGCGCGCAGCTGCTCCGCGTGCTCGCGGATCGCGGTCAGCTCGGCCTCGGCCAGGGTGCGCCGCTCCTCGTACGCCTGCTCCTGCTCGGCTCGCCGGGCCGCCACCTCCTCCGCCAGGTCCTGGCGTGCCTGCGCGGCCCGTTCTCGGGTGTCGGCGAGGATTCGCTCCGACTCGCTGCGCAGCTCGTTCGCCCGGTCGGTGGCCGACTCGGTGATCATCCCGGCCTGCTTCTCGGCAAGCGCCATGATCTCGCCGACCATCGGGCCCAGATCGTGGAATGAGGCGCGGTCCACCTGCACCGGTTGCTCCTGTAGTTCGGCCAGTTCGGCACGCAGCCGCTGCACCTCGGCGGTCAGCTCACGGACCCGTACGGCGGACTGTCCATGCTCCCGGCTCAGCATCGCGATCTGCCCGTCGAGCTGCTCCAGGTGCCGGTCCACCTGGCGTTTGTCGTAGCCGCGCAGGGCGAGCTCGAAGCTCGGCCGCGAGGCCGCATCGTCGCGTACTGCGTGCGGCTCAGCGCCGATGGACATGCACCATCCTCCGTATGATCGGGGTGCCAGGGTCGGCGGTCGACTGCCCCGCGGGCCGTCAGTGTGGCGCAACGCTACCGCCGAGCCGACCCTGTGCGAAGTCCCGCCCCACCACCTTTCACACCGCCGCGCGCCGTCGCCCCATTCCCGCGTCGATCATGGACTTGTGGTGCCGGGAAGCTGGCGATCCGCCACCTTTGTCACCCACCACCACTTCATGATCGACGCGGGTTGCCGACTAACGGCGGCGAGCCAGGAGGACCGCGTCGTGGAGGGTGATGTCCTGGCCGTTCGGGTCGGTGGCCGGGCGGGGGCGGGCCTCGGCGGCCAGCACCTCCCAGCGCGACGGGTCCAGGGCGGCGGCGACGTCCTCGGCGGTGTACATCATGTCCGGCATGTGCATCCGGCGCGCCGACGTCCACAGATCCGACGGGTGGTGCCCGACGATCAGCAGGACACCGCCCGGTGCCACCGCCGCGGCCAACCGGGCGAACAACTCCCGCCGCTGCACCGGGGGTAGATGCATGAACTGCGCGGACACCAGGTCGTACGTCTCCTCGGCGGGCGGCTTGTCGCGCAGGTCGGCGTGCGTGAACTCGATCCGGTCGCCGACGCCAGCGGCGTCGGCGTGCTCGGAGGCCCGGCCCAGTGCGGTGGCGGAGATGTCCACCGCCGTCACCCGCCAACCGCGCTCGGCCAGCCACACCGCGTCGGCGCCCTCGCCGCTACCCACGTCCAGCGCGCGCCCCGGGGCCAGGTCCGCGACCTCGGCGACCAACTGCGGGTTCGGCCGCCCACTCCACACCGCCGGCCGGGACTGATAACGCTCCTCCCACGCCGGCTCCTCGAACGTCGTGGCCACCAACTGCCGGTACGCGGCCACCGCGTCACGGGTCTCCTCGGCGATGAGATCGGCGTTGATCGCCGCCCCGGCGTTGAGGCCGGCAGCGGCGGACGTGATGACCTGGCCACGCAGGTCGGCGACATTGCCGGCCACCCAGACACCCGGGACGGTTGTCGCCCCGGTGGCGTCGGCCGGGATCTGGGCACCGATCACGTGCTCACCCATCATCACCTCCTCCGGGGCCAGACCCAGCCCCACCAGCAGGTCGGCGCGGGGAGTCAAGCGCGTCGCCACCACGACCGCGTCCAGCGCCACCACCCGGCCATCGGCCAGCCGTACGCCGGTCAGCGCGTCCCCGGTCACCTCCACCGCGGCGACCGGACCCGGCACCACGGCGATGCCCCGGGCGGCGAGCCGCTCGGCGGCCTCCTCGTCCGGTGCGGGGGCGTCGTGCAGCAGGAGCAGCACGTCGGAGCTCCACTGTCGCCACATCTCGGCCTGGTGCACGGCCAGCGGCCCGGTGGCCAGCACGCCGATCCGACGGTCCCGGACCTCCCAGCCGTGGCAGTACGGGCAGTGCAGCACGTCGCGGCCCCACCGCTGTGCCAGCCCGGGCACGTCGGGCAGCTCGTCGGTCAGCCCGGTGGCCACCAGCAGCCGACGGGCCCGCACCGAACCTCCGTCGTCGAGGCTGAGCCGGAAACCGTCGTCGTCGCGGGTCGCGGCCCCCACCCGTCCGGTGCGGAACTGCCCGCCGTACCCGGCAACCTCTGCCCGCCCGGCCGCGACCAGCTCGCCCGGCGGCGTCCCCTCCCGGCCCAGGTAGTTGTGCACCTGGTCGGCCGGCGCGTTGCGGGGCTCACCGGAGTCGATCACCAGCACGGACCGTCGGGCCCGGGTCAGCGCCAGGGCTCCGCTGAGCCCCGCGGCGCCGCCGCCCACCACCACCACGTCGTATGTCTCGTCCACCGGTATCTCCCTGTATTTGTCGACTGAGCCCACCATCCGCCGTCCCCGACCAAGTGGCAACTATCCTTGCCGTTATGGCAAACGAGGACACTGCCGCGCTGGCGGCCGTCGGCCCCCGGCTGCGCGCCCTGCGCCACCAGCGAGGAACCACGCTCACCCAGCTCGCCGACCTGACCGGCATCTCGGTGAGCACCCTGTCCCGCCTGGAATCCGGCACTCGCAAACCCACGCTGGAGCTGCTGCTCCCGCTGGCCCGGGCCTACCAGGTGCAACTGGACGAGCTGGTGGACGCGCCAGCCACCGGCGACCCACGGGTACGCTCCAAACCGATCGTCATGCACGGCATCACGTTTCTGCCGCTGACCCGCCGACCGGGGGGCCTGCAGGCGTTCAAACTGATCTTCCCGCCGGACGCGCCCACCGGGGACCGAACGCAGCAGACCCACGAGGGCTACGAGTGGCTCTACGTGCTCTCCGGCCGGCTGCGCCTGTTGCTCGGCGAGAACGACCTGACGCTGATTTCGGGCGAGGTGGCCGAGTTCGACACCCGGATCCCGCACCGGATCCTCAACCCTGGCCCCGGCACCGCCGAGGCGCTTGTCCTCTTCGGGCCGCAGGGGGAGAGGCTGCACGTCCGGGCCCGCCCCGCCGCCTCCGACAAGGGGTAGTCGGGGACCTCAGCGGGAGCCAGCCTGGCTGGCCAGCCGCAAGGACGTCGTGGCTGCGCGGCTGTTCGTACCCCGCGGGCATGACCACGGTCGGAACTGGCACGTCGACGTAACACCTCGACTCGATCAGCAGGCCACTTCGAACTGTGGACACCGCAGCTCCGTGTTTATGATCGACGGCCCTGACGGGAACATGGGGAACGTGGCTGTTCGGTTCGGCCGGGAGCAAAGGTGAGGTGTGCGACGGTGATCCGTGAGGCGTACGCCTGCTGGGTGCGTGAGCCCGGCGTGGCGGAGATCCGGGCGGTGTCGCTGCCCGCCCCGGGCCCGGACGACGTGCTGGTCCGAGCCTGTTACTCGGGGGTCAGCCGGGGCACCGAGACGCTGGTCTTCGCCGGCCGGGTGCCCCCCGACCAGTACGCCGCGATGCGCGCGCCGTTTCAGGAGGGTGACTTTCCCGGCCCGGTGAAGTACGGCTACCTCAGCGTCGGCGTCGTCGAGCAGGGCCCGCCGGCGCTGCTCGGGCGGACAGTGTTCTGCCTGCACCCGCACCAGAGCGCGTACGTCGTGCCGGCCACCGCCGTGGTGCCCGTGCCGGACGGGGTGCCGCCCGCCCGCGCGGTGCTGGCCGGCACGGTGGAGACCGCGGTGAACGCGCTCTGGGACGCGGCACCGCTGGTCGGCGACCGGGTGAGCGTGGTCGGCGCGGGCATGGTGGGCTGCTGCGTCGCGGCGCTGCTCGCCCGGTTCCCGGGCGTGGACGTGGAGCTGATCGACACCGACGTCCGCCGGGCCGGGGTGGCCGGGGCGCTCGGTGTCCAGTTCGCCCAACCGGGCGAGGCGACCGGCGACCGGGACCTGGTCGTGCACGCCAGCGCCACCGGCGCCGGCCTGCAACGCTCGGTGGACCTGCTCGCGCCGGAGGGCACGGTCATCGAGCTGAGCTGGTACGGCGACCGCCCGGTGCAGGTGTCGCTGGGCGGGGCCTTCCACTCGCGACGACTGACCGTACGCAGCAGCCAGGTCGGCATGGTCGCACCCGCCCGGCGGGGGCGGCGCAGTTACACCGACCGGCTGGCGCTCGCCCTGGACCTGCTCGACGACCCCGCCTTCGACGCGCTGATCACCGGCGCGTCCCGCTTCGCCGAGCTGCCCGACGTGCTCGCCCGACTGAGCACGGGTGACCTGCCCGCGCTCTGCCACCTCATCACCTACGACGACGGGGAGTGACCGTGTTCAGCGTGACCGTTCGGGATCACATGATGATCGCCCACAGTTTCCGGGGCGAGGTGTTCGGCCCGGCGCAGCGCCTGCACGGCGCGACGTTCGTGGTGGACGCGACGTTCCGTCGTGCCGACCTGGACGCCGACGGCATCGTGGTCGACATCGGCCTGGCCACCGAGCAGTTGCGGGCCGTGGTCGGTGAGCTGTCCTATCGCAACCTCGACGACGAGCCCGCCTTCGCCGGGGTGAACACCACCACCGAGGTGCTGGCCCGTACGGTCGCCGACCGGCTGGCCGAGCGGGTGCACGCCGGTGAGCTGGGAGCCGGGGCGCGCGAGCTGGCCGGCATCACCGTCACCCTGCACGAGTCGCACGTCGCGTGGGCCAGCTACGAACGGTCGCTGTGATCGACGCGGGCCGGTCGGCGCCGCTCGACCGGCCGGGCGCGCCCGGCGTCGCCCCGGTCCTCGGGCAGCACCGCCGTGCGGTGCACGTCGTCCTGCCCGGCGACATCGACGACCCGGCCGCGCCCAGCGGCGGCAACACCTATGACCGGCGGATCTGCGCGGGGCTCGGCGAGTGCGGCTGGTTGGTGCACGAGCACGCGGTGCCCGGGGCGTGGCCGCACCCCGGCCGGGCCGACCGGGCGGAGTTGGCCGCGCTGCTGGCCGCCGCGCCGGACGACGCCGTGGTGCTGCTCGACGGTCTGATCGCCTCGACCGTGCCGGACCTGCTCGCCCCGCACGCCCGCCGGCTGCGCCTGGTCGTCCTGGTGCACATGCCGCTGGACGACGAGGCCGAGTCCCGGGCGCTGGCCACCGCGCGGGCCGTCGTCGCCACCAGTGAGTGGGCCCGCCGCCGTCTGCTGCTCCGCTACCCGCTGGCCGCCGACCGGGTGCGGGTCGCGCCGCCGGGGGTGACGCCCGCGCTGCCGGTGCCCCCCGGCTCGGCCGCCGGTGGCCGGCTGCTCTGCGTGGCCGCGGTCACCCGCCACAAAGGCCACGACGTGCTGGTCGACGCCCTGTCCGCCCTGGCCGGGGTGCCCTGGACGCTGGTCTGCGCGGGCACGCTGACCCGGGAGCCGGATCTCGTCCACCGGTTGCGGGAGCTGCTCGCGGGCGCGGGCCTCGCCGACCGGGTGCGGCTCGCCGGCCCGTTGACCGGGGAGGCGTTGGACGCCGCGTACGCCGCCGCCGACCTGCTCGTGCTGCCGTCGCGAGGCGAAACGTACGGCATGGTCGTCACCGAGGCGCTGGCCCGCGGCCTGCCGGTGCTGGGCACCGAGGTGGGCGGCCTACCGGAGGCGCTGGGGCGTGCCCCCGATGGTGATTTGCCGGGGCTGCTGGTCCCGCCGGACGACCCGGCGGCCTTGGCCGGCGCGCTGAGCTGGTGGTTGGGCGACGCCGAGTTGCGGGCCCGGCTGCGACGTGCGGCGCTCGCCCGGCGCGACACCCTGACCGACTGGCCGGCGACCACCGCGCTGCTGGCCGCCGTGCTCGAGGAGGTGGCGGAATGACCGTCGAGGAGACCCTGCCGTTCGCCGACTGGCTGCGGCTGCGCGAGCCGGCCGACGCGGCGGCCCGTGACGAGGACCTGCTGAACGCCGTCCGCCCCCGGCTGACCGGCGAGCATCCGACGGTGATCCACGACCTGGGCAGCGGCACCGGCTCGATGAGCCGCTGGCTTGCCCCCCGGCTGCCCGGCCCGCAGCACTGGGTGCTCTACGACCGCGACGCCGACCTGCTGGCCAGAGCCGCCGAGGGCATGGCCGGGGTGACCGCCGTCGACGGTGCCGCGGTCACGGTGAGCACCCGGTGCGGCGACCTCACCCGGCTGAGCGCCGCCGACCTGGCCGACGGTTCCCTGGTCACCGCGTCCGCGTTGCTGGACATGCTCACCGCCGAGGAGGTCGACCGGGTGGTGGCCGCCTGCGTCGGTTGGCCCACCCTGTTCGCGATGTCGGTGACCGGGCGGGTCCGGCTCATCCCGACCGACCCGCTGGACGGGGCGGTCGAGGCCGCGTTCAACGACCACCAGCGGCGTACCGTCGACGGCCGGCGACTGCTCGGCCCGGACGCCGTCGCCGCCACCACCGCCGCGTTCGCCCGGCGAGGCGTCGACGTGCGGGAACGGCCCAGCCCGTGGCGCCTCGGCCCGGAGCAGGCCGACCTGACCGCCGAGTGGTTCCGGGGCTGGCTGGGCGCCGCCTGCGAGCAGCGCCCCGACCTGGCCGGCCCCGCCCAGGCGTACGCCCAGCGCCGGCTCGCCGACGCGGCGGCCGGCCGGCTTACCGTGCTGGTCGAGCACCGCGACCTCCTCGCGGGTGGATGAACCGTTCACGACCTGGGTACGTGGACTAGGGCAAGTGGACGATCTTCAAGGGGAGGGCCGGCGCCGATGGTTTGGGCCTGGGCACGAGTGGTCGGCGGGGTGGGTCTGCTCGCCGTCCTGCTGTGGCAGGTGGGCAGCGGCCCGTTCCTCGCCGGAGTACGACTGATCGACGCTCCGGCGCTGACCGCGGCACTGCTCATCGGAGTGCTCACCACGGTCTGCGCCGCCTGGCGGTGGAGTCTGGTCGCCGGGGGCCTGGGCGTGCGGCTGCCACTGGCGACCGCCGTGGCGCACTGCTACCGGGCCGTGTTCCTCAACGCCACACTGCCCGGCGGGGTGCTCGGCGACGTGCACCGGGCGGTACGCCACGGCCGGGACGCCGGTGACGTCAGCCGGGGCATCCGCGCGGTGATCTGGGAACGTGCCGCCGGGCAGGTGGTCCTGCTGGGTATCGCGCTGGTGGTGCTCGCGGCCTTCCCGTCCCCGGTGCGGGCGTACCTGCCGGTCGCCGCCGCGCTGCTCGTCGCGGGCGGGTTGATCACCGTGTTGCTGGCACGGGCCGTGCCGAACGCCGGCCCCTCTCGGTGGGCGAAGGCGCTGCGTACCGCCGTGGCGGACGTGCGGTCCGGGCTACTGGCCCGGCGCACCTGGTGCGGAGTGCTGATCGCCTCCGCCGTGATGGTCGCCGGTCACCTGGCGACCTTCCTGGTGGCGGCGCGCACCGCCGGATCGGACGCCCCACTGTCGCGGCTGCTGCCGTTGACGCTGCTCGCCCTGCTCGCCATGGGCCTGCCACTGAACGTCGCCGGCTTCGGACCGCGCGAGGGGGTCGCCGCGTGGGTGTTCGGCGCGGCCGGCCTCAGCGCGGCGCAGGGTGTCGCCACCGCCACCGTCTACGGTGCACTGGTGTTGGTGGCCAGCCTGCCCGGTGCCGCCGTGCTGCTGGCCCGGCGGTCCCGGGTTCCGGTCGCCGCCCGGGAAGCCGCCTCCGGCGGCGATTGTTGAGTCGGTTGTGAGACGGTACGCGCCGCCGCGCGACGGTGGCGCCGGACAGAGGAGTCCCATGCCCGAAGCATTGCCGATCGCCACGATCCGTACGCAGGTCACGGTGCCGCTGGCGTTTCCCGACGGCTACGACACGACCGTCCGGGTGTTCACGTTCAAGGGTCTGGTGGACGGTCGGGAGCACCTCGCCTTCGGCCTCGGCGACTGGGCGGGCGCACTGGACGGGCTCGCCGCCGGAGGCGAACCCCCGCTGGTCCGCCCGCACAGCGAGTGTCTGACCGGTGACGTGTTCGGCAGCCAACGCTGCGACTGCGGGCCGCAGCTGCGCGAGGCGGTGCAGCGGATCGCCGAGACCGGTGGGTTCCTGCTCTACCTGCGGCAGGAGGGCCGTGGCATCGGCCTGTACGCCAAGCTCGACGCGTACGCGCTGCAGGACGCCGGGCTGGACACCTACCAGGCCAACGTCGCGCTGGGTCGGGGCGAGGATGAGCGGGACTACACCGCTGCCGCGCAGATGCTGACCACGCTGGGCGTGCCACGGATCCGACTGCTGAGCAGCAATCCGGACAAGGCCGAGCAGTTGACCCGGCTGGGCGTGGACGTCGCCGAACGGGTGCCCACCAGCGTCTTCCTCTCCCCGGCCAACGCCGACTACCTGGCGGCGAAGGCGGCCAAGGCGGCGGAGACCGAGGCAGCGGAGGCGCTGTCGGGTCGTACCCCTGACCGGCCCGCCGCCCGGTGAGCTGCCGGTCAGCGCCGACGCGGCCGTACGTGCTGCTGAGTTGCGCCACCTCCATCGACGGGTACATCGACGACGCCTCCGACGAACGGTTGCTGCTGTCCAACGAGGACGACCTGGACCGGGTCGACGCGGTCCGGGCCAGCTGCGACGCGATCCTGGTCGGTGCCGGCACCGTCCGCCGCGACGATCCCCGGCTGCTGGTGCGCTCGCCGAGCCGCCGGGCCGAGCGGGTGGCGTGTGGCCGACCCGCCTCGCCCACCAAGGTCACCCTGACCGCCCGCGGTGACCTCGACCCGACCGCCCGGTTCTTCACCGCTGGCGACCCGGCCAGGCTCGTCTACTGCGCCACGGGCGCGCTGGAGAAGACTCAGGAACGCATCGGCCGGCTGGCCACCGTGATCGACGCGGGCGAGCCGGTCGACCCCGGATGGCTGGTGACCGACCTGGCCGCGCGGGGCGTACGGCGGCTGATGGTGGAGGGCGGCGGGACGGTGCACGCCCAGTTCCTCACTGCCGGCCTCGCCGACGAGCTGCATCTGGTGGTCGCCCCGTTCTTCGTCGGTGACGGCCGGGCGCCCCGCTTCGTCGGCGAGGGCCGTTTCCCCTGGCACCCGGGTCATCGCGCCCGCCTGGCCGAGGCCCGCCAGATCGGCGACGTGGTCCTGCTCCGCTACGCCCTCTCCGACCGCTTCCCCGACGTCGACGCCGCCACTGTCGGTCGACCAGGAGGTTGACGGACCCGACCCGTCCGGAGCGAGCGATTATTCTGTCGACGGTGGTGCTGCGCCGCGACAGAATCCCTGGATGTCCGTACCGCGCATCGCCATCCTGCGCTGGCAGTTCGACCTGACGTGGTCGCTGTTCGACTATCACCTTGAGCGACTCGAACCCGCAGACTTTCTCTGGGAGCCGTCGGCACACTGCTGGTCGGTCCGGCGTAGCTCTGACGGCAGCTGGACCCCGGACTGGGCCGACACCGAGCCCGACCCGATCCCGGTCCCGACGATCGGCTGGTTGACGTGGCACATCGGCTGGTGGTGGACCGTGGCCATGGATCATCTTCAGGGGCAGACGCCACGGCAGCGCGCGGACGTGACATGGCCAGGCGCGGGCGAGCCGACCCTGGCCTGGCTGCGGGCCCTGCGCACCGAATGGCTGCGTCTCCTCGACCGCCGCACCGACGCCGACCTCGACGGCATCGCGTCGTTCCCCTGGCAGGGTGAGACCGACTACACGCTCCTGCACACGATCGGCTGGGTCAACGCCGAGTTGATGAAGAACGTCGCGGAGATCGGTCAGCTCCGACTGCTGCGTGCGGCGGGGGAACGATCCTGACCGCCGGGATCAGCGGTCGGGTGGTCGCACCGACATCTGGTGGTGGAAGACGTTTCGGAGGTTCCAGCCTGATGACGGTCGTTCGTCCTCGCCAGGGCGCTTGTTAGGGTGGCCGCCATGCCGAGTCTGGTGACGATCACCCCGGACAATGTGGAAGCCGCGTGCCGGCTGACCGTCCGGCCGGACCAGGAGAAGTTCGCCTCTCCGGTCGCCTGGTCCCTCGCCGAGGCGTACGCGCAGCCCGAGATCGCCTGGCCACGCCTGATCGTCGAGGGTGACGAGATCGTCGGTTTCCTGATGGGCTTCTTCGACATCGTGTGGCACCCGGACCGACCCGAGGACCTGCGCTCGGGCCTCTGGCGGCTGAACATCGCCGCCGAGCACCAGGGCCAGGGGTACGGCCGCTTCGCCGTCCAGTCCATCTGCGACGAGGCTCGTCGACGGGGGCACGACCGCGTGTACACGACGTGGGAACAGGGGACGGGCGGTCCGGAGCGGTTCTACCTGAAGCTCGGGTTCCGCCCGACCGGGGAGACCAGCGAAGGTGAGGTCGTCGGAGAGCGTGGCCTGACCGAGTGATCAGCAGGGCGGTGCGGCCTGCGTACGATGCGAGGCTGGGTTCCCCTCGTCGCTGCGGAGGTATCGGGTAGATGGCAGGCCAGCACGAGGGTTTCGCCCTCGGCGTCGACCTCGGTACGTCGAACACGGTGGCGGTGCTGCGCTGGCCGGACGGGCGGACCCGTCCACTGCTGATGGACGGTCAACCGGTCAGCCCCTCCGCTGTCTACGCCGACCCGAACGGCACCCTGCACACCGGTTGGGACGCCCGACGGCTGGCGCAGACGGACCCGGCCCGGCTCGAGCCGAACCCGAAGCGTCGGGTGGACGAGCCGACCGTACGGCTCGGTGACCGCTCGTACCTGCCGGCCGACCTTCTCGCCGCGCTGCTCGTGGCGGTCGCGCGGGCCGCGGTCGACACCGTCAGCTTCCTGCCCCCGGCGGTGCTCACCTGCCCGGCGGCCTGGGATGCGACGCGGCGGCAGGTCCTCGCCGACGCGCTGCTGCGGGCGGGCTGGCCGCAGATCGGCGAGCACACCCTCGCCGGGCCGACGCCGCCGGGCACCCGGCTGCTGCGGGAGCCGGTCGCCGCCGCCCGCTACTACACGCAGGTGCTGCACCGGCCGGTGCCGGTCGGCGGCGCGATCGCGGTGTTCGACTTCGGTGGCGGGACGCTCGACGTCGCGGTGCTGCGCAACGAGGGTGCCGACCCGTGGGGTGACTCCGGATTCAGCGTGGTCGCCGACGGCGGTCTGCCCGACCTGGGCGGCCTGGATCTCGACGCCGCGCTGGTGCAGCGGGTCGGCGAGTTGGTCGGTGAGCGGCACGCCGCGCAGTGGGCCCGGCTGATCCGACCGGCTGATCCGGCGCAGCGCCGCGACCAGGTTCGGCTCTGGGACGAGGTACGAGGTGCCAAGGAGACGCTGTCCCGGTCCTCCGTGGCGCCGGTCGCGGTGCCCGGGATGGCCGAGACGGTTCAGCTGACCCGGGCGGACGTCGAGCGGGTGGCCACACCGTTGCTGCGCCGCGCGGTGGACCGGGCCCGGGAGGTGATCGCCGCCGCCGGGCTCAGCCCCGACCAGCTCGCTGGGCTGTTCCTCGTCGGCGGCTCGTCGCGGATCCCGCTGGTGGCCCGGATGCTGCACGCCGAGTTGGGGATCGCCCCGACGGTGCTGGACCAACCGGAGTTGCCGGTGGCCGAGGGCGCCCTGACCGACCTGCCGCTACGTCGACCGCTGCCCGCGCCGGCGTACGCGGGACCGCCGATCGCCCCGCCCGCACCGACTCCCGTGAGCCCACCCGCGCCGACCGCCCCGGCGTGGGCCGGACCCGTCGCTCCGACCGTACCGGCCTGGGCCGGACCAGTCGCTCCGACCGTACCGGCCGGGGCCGGACCAGTCGCACCGACCGTACCGTCACAGCCCTGGCCCGGATCGACCCCGCCGGCGGGGCCGCCCGGGCCGGGTTGGTCCGGCGTCACCCCGACCCCGACCCCGGCTGTCGGCGGGGCGCGTTGGCGGCGGGCCCGCTGGGTGGTGCTCGGCGCGGTGCTGGCCCTGGCCGGCGTGGCCACCGCCGCGACGCTCTACCTCACCCGTGACCGCTACCCGGATCTGGAGTTCCGGTCGTTGCGCGAGCTGTCCCGGCCGCCGGCCGGCGCCGAGCGGCCCGCCAGCATGTGGACGGCGGTGCTCGGCGACCGGGCCTACCTCGCGTACCCGCTGCCGGACCGCCGGCTGGAGGTGGCCGCCGTCGACACCAGGACCGGCGACGAGCTGTGGCGCAAGGCGACCGACGTGCGAGCCGACGACTGGGAGAGGCTGGTGGCCATCCCCGGGGCCGTCGCGGTCGTCGCCGACGCCCCGGGCGACAGCACCCTGCGTCCGCTGGCCGTGCTCGACGGACGCACGGGCACGCAACGCTGGCAGCACCCGATTCGCGGTGACGACGACGTCTACTTCGCCGCCGACACGGCGGTGCTGGTGGACCGGGGCGCCGCCCAGCTGGTCGGCCTGCGCCTGAGCGACGGCGGGACGGAGTGGACCCAGCCCAACCCCCGCGACCAGTACGACGGCCGCCGCACCGTGGTCCGGCCGGTGGGCAGCGATGAGGCGTCGGCTGGCCCTGCCTTCCTCGACGGCACGCCCCGCGACCCGTGGGCCAGCAAGGGGCGGCGACTCGTCCAGGTGGGCGCGGACCGGTCGGTGCGACTGCTCGACATGGCTTCCGGCACCGTACTGCGCCAGTGGGGCAACGTCGCCGACCTCGACGACCTGGTGGTCGCCCATGAGGACCGGCTCTACGTGGCCGCCAACGAGGGCGGGTACCAGTTGTTGGCGTACGACCTGGGCTCCGACGCGGAGCCGGTGGTTCTCCACCGGTCCGGCAACGACGAGTACCGCCCGAAGGAGCTGGTGGCCTGCGGTGAGCGACGGGCGTGCCTGTTGCAGGTGCCAAACAGCAAGGTCGAGAACACTGAGGTGGTGGCCGCGACCGAGGGTGAGCACTCGCGCCATTGGCCCGCGCCGGGCGTGACGGGCCTGGTCCCGCTGGGCGAGCAACTGCTTGCCCAGCGGGAGTACCCGGAGCCCACCGTCACCCTCTTCGACGCCGCCGGCAAGCCGGTGTTGCGGGACCGTGGCGGTGTGGCGGTCCGGTTGGACGCGGGCAACCTGCTGGTCTTCGCCAAGGCGCCCAACATGGTCGCGGACAACCGCGTACTGGCCGGGGTGTGGGCCGAGTCCGGCGAGCACGACGACCTGGGCGAGCTCCAGGACGTCCGCAGCGCGTCCTGCTCGTGGAACACCACGGTCATCGCCTGCGGCGCGGACAAGGACTTCGTCCTGTACCAGTTCGCCGAAAACTGACCCCGCCCCGCGGGGTTGTCAGGCGCGGAGGATCTCGTCGCCGTTGATTGTGACGGGGATTTCGGTGAGGCCTCGGGTGGCGGGGCCGCCGAGGCGGGAGCCGTCGCTGGGCGAGAAGGTGGAGTTGTGCGCGGGGCAGGTGACCACCCCGTCGCGGGGTGCGGCGACCCGGACGCCCTGGTGCGGGCAGGTCGCGTCGTACGCCTTGAAGCTGCCGGCCTCGGGCTGGACGACCAGCACACCGTCGGTGACCGTGCCGCCACCGACCGGAACGTCTCCGGTGCGGGCCAGCACGGTGCCGGCTTTGGCAGCCGCCTGACTGCTGGTGGGGCTGTCGCCGGCGCCGCAGGCGCTCAGCAGCCCGGCGGCGCCGAGGGCGCCCACCCCGGTCAGCAACCCGCGCCGGCTCAGGCACCAGCGGTTGTCGCGGAGAAACTCCTGTCCGTCGTACACCGTTGTCACCTCTCCGTCGGCGGCCCCGGACCACCGTCGTCCGATCGCTCGCCGGCCCAGCCTGCCGCACGTGGCTGAACGCGCGATGCGTCCGAGCTGAATGATGGCTGGGTGCGTCGGTGGCCGAGTGCCGGGCCCGTACGATGCTCCGGTGAATCTTCGGGGTACGGTCCGCGCCGATCGTCCGCTGGTGGTGCTCGCCGTCGGGGAGGAGGCCCGCTACCTGCCTCCCGAGCTGCCGGTCCTGCTCACCGGCATGGGCAAGGTGAACGCCGCCAGCGCGGTGGCCGCGGTGCTGGCCGCCGGGCCGCGCCCCTCCCTGCTGCTCAACCTGGGTACGGCCGGCGCGTTGCGCCCCGGCTGGGCCGGCATTCACGAGGTCGCCACCGTGCTCCAGCACGACCTGGACACCGACCTGCTGCGCACGCTCACCGGCGAGACCTACGGGGCTCCGCTGTCGCTGGCGAGCGATGGCGCGGTGCTGGCCACCGGTGACACGTTCGTGGCCGACGACGCGGCGCGGGACCGGTTGGCGCAGCGTGCCGACCTGGTCGACATGGAGGGGTATGCGGTGGCGTGGGCCGCCGCGCAGGCCGGTGTGCCGTGCCGGCTGATCAAGCAGGTCAGCGACGAGGCGGGCGACGGCGCGGCCCGGACCTGGCGGGACTCGGTGGACGTGTGCGCCCGGGACCTCGCCGAGTGGGCCGGTCGACACCTCGCCTGACTGTCGGGGTCAGTCGCCGGGTGGTCCCATCAGCAGGCCCGGCGTGGTCTCCCGGGTCGCCCCGGGGACCAGGATGTGACCGGCCAGCCCGAGCGCCACGATCGCGGTTACCAACACCGGCGGCCAGCCGCCGGCCCACGGCAGCACCAGCAGCGGCAGGATCAGCCAGATCATTCGCCGCCACGGCACGATCTTGGACACCAGCAGGGAGAACAGGACTCGGCCGATCACGAACAGCGCCGGGCCGGCCATGATCACTATGAGCCACCGCGTCGGCGTCGTTCCGGTCGGCCGGGCGACGGCCAGGTCGAACGAGGCCGCCGTGCCGACCACGCCGGCCAGCATCAGCAGATGGGTGTAGGGAGCCACCCGTGTCGGCCGGCCCTCCCTGGCCCCGGCCTCCAGTAGCTCGCCGGCCCGGAAGACGTAGATCTGCCAGAGCAGCAGCATGGTGGCGAACGCGCAGAACAGGGCGGCGACCCGGAAAAGGTCGAGGTCGCCCCGGCTGGCCTGGAGGGTGGGCACCAGGATGATGTCGCCGAGGGCCAGGATGACGAACTGCTGATACCGCTCGCCGAGGTGCCTGGTGGTCCGCTCGTACTGATCGACAGGCACCCGGCCCAGCCAGGGCGTCGGGTAGCGGGCCGCCGCGGAGAGCAGATCGATCGCGATCGCGATCGTCCAGATCCCCCAGCTCGGAGTGTCGGACATCGCGCCGGCGACCCAGAAGATGCCCGACACCACGAACCAGAACAGGAACCGGGTGGCCCGCTTGATGGCTGCCCGGTGCCCCTGCCGGTACAGGATGGTGACCAGGATGATGCCGCGAATCACGTGCGTGCCGACGTACGCGACGACGAAGATCATCGCGTGCCCGATGGTGACCATCGGCAGCGATGCCGCCATCCCCACCGACCCGACCATGGCGACCATCAGGATGGCCTGGATGGGGCGCTGCTGCGGGTCGTAGAACTCCGTCGTGGTCGCGGTGACCGACCAGGTCCACCAGATGGCCGTCAGCATCAGCAGCACCTTGGCGCCGCCGGACCAGGAGAGATTTTCGCTCAGCAGCGTCGAGATCAGTGCCAGGGCGGCCACGAAGACCACGTCGAAGAGCAACTCCAGCAGCGTGGCCCGGGTAGACCCGTCCGGCCGGCGTACCAGCGCCGCGGAGCCCTCGGTGGTCATGCCCGGCCTCCCGCCGCGTCTTCCGAGGATTATCGGCGGCGTCGGCGCGGCCCGTCCCCGGATCGGTGATTCCCGCCCATCGGGGAAGAGTGCGCGTGAGGTTGCCACGGCGTCGGGCGCCGGGCGATGCTTGGCGACATCCATCAATCTCGATCTCTGCGGAGGCTCGGATGCGCCGCTCCCCGCTCGTCGCCCTCGTCCTGACCATCCTCCTGCTCGTCGCGCCCGGCGCGGCGCAGGCCGCCGTCCCCGACCGGGCCGCGCCGCCCGCCACCGCCCCGGCGGCCGTGCTGGCCGGGGTACGCACAGCGGGCACGGCCTGGGGTCTCGACCCGGCCACCGGCCGGATGACCCTCAGCGTCGACGACACCGTGGCATCCGCCCAGCTGACGGCACTGCGGGCGGTGGCCGACCGGGCCGGCGCGCTGCTGCGCCGCGAGCCCGGAACGCTGCGCACCCTGATCGCCGCAGGGCAGGGCATCTACGGCGGCGGCGGTCGCTGCTCGCTCGGTGCGAACGTGCGCAGCGGCAGCACCTACTACGTGATCACTGCCGGGCACTGCACCACCACCGCCAGCGCCTGGTACGCCGACAGCACCCAGACCACCGTGCTCGGCACCCGCACCGCCACCAGCTTTCCCACAAACGACTACGGGCTGATCCGCTACACCGGCCGGATCGCCCATCCGAGCGCGGTCTACACCTACCCCGGGCTGCTGACCATCTATGGCGCCGGCAACGCGTACGTCGGCCAGGCGGTGTGTCGCAGTGGTGTCACCACCGGGGTGCGCTGCGGCACCGTCACCGGCCTCAACCAGACCGTCAACTACGCCGGCGGCGCGGTCACCGGTCTGATCCGCACCAACATCTGCGCCGAACCGGGGGACAGCGGCGGACCGCTCTACGTCGCGTCCACCGGCACCATCATCGGCATCCTCTCCGGTGGCAGCGGCAACTGCACCTCCGGTGGCACGACCTACTACCAGCCGATCGGGGAGGTGCTGGCCGCGTACGGGCTGACGTTGCCCTGACCCTCGGTGCGCCGCGCGACGGGTTGCCCGTCTCGGGCGAGACACCTAGGCTCGGCGGCGTCCCGGACCCCGCCGCGAGGACGTGTGCCCCCATGCCGACCGAGTCCCGACACGATCGAGCGAACGTTCCGGCCGGGTCCCCGCCGGTCGAGGTGGCCGCAGTGGGGGAGACGATGGTGGTGCTCTGCCCCGCACCGGATGAGCCGCTGGAGCACGCCGAACAGGTCGCTGTGTCGGTCGGCGGCGCCGAGTCCAACGTGGCCGGCTACCTGGCCCGACTGGGGCACCGGGCGGCCTGGGTAAGCCGGGTCGGCGACGACCCCTTCGGCCGGGCCGTCGTCCGGCACGTCGCCGCCGCCGGCGTCCGCGTGGACCAGGTGAGCGTGGACCCGGCCGCTCCCACCGGCCTGTACGTCAAGGACCCGGGCCCGGAGGGGACCGCCGTGCACTACTACCGGGCCGGGTCGGCGGCCTCCCGGATGGACCCCGGCACGCTGGCGAACCCCGGGCTGACCGGTGCCCGGGTGCTGCACCTGTCCGGGATCACCCCGGCGCTCTCCGCCTCCTGCCGGGCGCTCGTCGAGCACGCGGTGACCGACCGGCCGCTGGCGGGGGCACTGGTCAGCTTCGACGTCAACCACCGGGCCCGGCTGTGGCCCGCCGAGCAGGCCGCGCCGGTGCTGCGCGACCTTGCCGACCGCTGCGACCTGGTGTTCGTCGGTCAGGATGAGGCGGACGTTCTGTGGGGCACCGCCGACCCGATGGCCGTACGCCGGCTGCTGCCCGGACCGGAGACGGTGGTGGTCAAGGACGGCGCGGTGGGCGCCACCGCACTGAGCCGCGACGCCGAGCCGGTCTTCGTCCCGGCGCCCCGGGTGACGGTGGTGGAGCCGGTCGGCGCCGGTGACGCGTTCGCCGCCGGCTACCTGGCCGGGCTGCTGCGGGGCCTCGACCCAGTGCGGCGGTTGCGGCTCGGTCACCTGGTCGCGGCCCAGGCGTTGGCCAGCAGCGGCGACAACGCCCCGGTGCCGCCGTGGGCCTGGTTCGAGAAGCTGCTCGCTGCCCCCGTAGACGCCTGGTCGCCGCTCGACCTGACCGCCGCGCGGGCGGGGGACTGAGTCGTGTCGTCGGGTCTCGGCCCGGCCGCCAGGCAACAGATGCACCGCGACCTCGGATGGAGTGCACCATGACCACAGCGGACTTCGACCACATCTTCGGCGGCGCCCGGGTGATGGCGATCCTGCGCGGCCTGCCGGTCGCCGAGACCGTTCGGCTCGCCGAGCGTGCCTGGGACCTCGGCATCGACGTGGTGGAGGTTCCGGTGGCCACCGCCGACGCGGTGCCGGCGCTGCGCGCCGCCGTCGAGGCGGGCACCGAGCGTGGCCGGATCGTCGGTGCGGGCACCGTGCTCGACGTCGAGCAGGTCGCCGCGGCTGCCGACGCGGGTGCCGCGTTCACCGTCGCGCCCGGCCTGGACCTGGCCGTCGCCGACGCCGCCGCCGCGCGTGGCCTGCCGCACCTGCCCGGTGTGGCCACCCCCACCGAGGCACAGCAGGCGCTGAGGCACGGCCTCACCTGGCTCAAGGCGTTCCCCGCGATCTCCCTCGGGCCGGCCTGGTTCACGGCCGTGGCCGGCCCGCTGCCACAGCTGCGCTTCGTCGCTACCGGCGGCCTCGACGCGGGCAACGCCGCCGCGTTCCTGCAAGCGGGCGTACGGGTGGTGGCGGTCGGCTCAGCCCTGTCCGACCCAAATCAGCTGGACCGCCTGGCCGAGCTAACCACCCTCGCCACCCCCGCGTAACCCTGACCCCTCCCGCGCCGATCTTGCACTTGCTGCCCCGACGAAAGCCTTCAATCGGGGCGCATCGCCGACCGAAAGTGCAAGATCGGCGGCCGGTCGAGGAAGAGCAGCCGCGCGCGTTTCTCCGGCAGGTCGATCAACGGTCCGGGCCGGAAACCCGTGCGGAGAAACCGGTTGATGGCACGGTCGTTGCGGGCGTCGGGTTCCATCACGACCCGCAGCCGGCCCGGGTCGGCGAGGACGAAGTCCAGGATCGCGCCGAACAGCGCACCGGTGAAGCCGCGCTCGACCGCCGTCGGCGGTCCGATGAGCAGGTGGACGCCGACGTCGCCGGGGCGTACCTCGTAGCACTCGCCGACCGGGTCGGCCTCGGGCTGGTAGGTCTGCGCCAGCGCGGCCGGCACGCCGTCGCGGTGCACCAGGTACGCGTGGTGGGTGGCCAGTGAGTCCAGGTAAGCGTAGATCTCGCGCACCCGTTCGCGGCTCGCCTCCCGCATCCCCCAGAAGCGCGCCCGGTCCTGGGTGACCCAGCCGTGCAGCAGGTCGACGTCCTCGTCCGGCCGCACCGGCCGGATGGTGACCACCCCGAATCCGCCGACGTTGCTGCGGTAGTGATGCCCATCAGTGTTCATCGTGCTCCTCGGCGAGACGGTCCCAGTCCGTGATGACCGGCAGCAGCTCACCGGCCAGCCAGGCGGGGCTCTGGTCGTCGTGGTGCGAGTCGCCCGGCACCCCGCAGGCGCCCAGCGGGACCACCCAGCGGCTGTCCTCGCGCCGGGCCAGGTCCCAGACGAAGCGCGCCGCCGGCCCCCGGAAGCACCAATGGGTCACCCCGGGCACGCTTGAGGTCGCCAGCACACAGTCGTGGTCACCGTCGAGTCGCGGGCCGGGCCCGTCGTCCGGGCCGGGCAGCGCCCGCCACGGCACCAGCCGGTGCAGGTCTCCCCAGCGCACCTGCCCGGCCGCCGCGTCGGCGACCTCGTCGGCCGCGGCGCGCACCAGCGCGGCCATGTCCACGCCGGGCAGCGGGGTCGCGCCGAGCAGGTGCTCCAGCGCGTAACCGACGCGCGGCGTCAGCGCCAGCCAGGGCGCGAACACCTCCGGGTACGCGGGCGGCTCGGCCAGCTCGGCCAGCGCCGGGTGGGCGGCGATCCGGCGTACGACAGCCGCCCGCAGGGTGGCGAAGGCAGCCGCGTCGGTGCTGTCGGCTGCCATTCGACGGTCCCAGCGCAGCAACCGTTCCCGCAGCGCGGTGGCGGCCGGGCCCAGCCCGGTCGACTCGGCCAGCACCGCCAGCAGCGGCTCGGCCGAGCCCAGGTACGTGTCGGTGTGCACCACGGCCATCTCGTCGGCCGACCAGGCCTGACCGGCGTCGAGCAGCTCGGCGATGCGGTGTGCCCGGTGCGGCGGGGCGAACTCGACCCCGAGCGGCGCCGCCAGCCCTCGCTCGTTGGCCATCACCGCCCGGCCGACCACCTCGGCTCGGGGCATCGGCGCGTACCAGCCCTGCCAGGCGTGCGCGGCGTCCCACGCGGGGACCACCCGTCGGCCGTTGTCCGGATGCCGCACCGGCACCGCCCCGGCGACCCGATGCAGCAGCCCTCCGGCGGTGTCCGCCGCCTGCACCACGTTGACCGGCTCCACCCAGTGCCGCAGCGCGCGGTCCACGTCCGCCACGGTGTGGGCGCGCAGCAGCTCCGGCAGCGTCGCGAAGCCGAGTTCGGCGCGGACCCGTGGCGGGTAGCGCAGGCTGATGGCCGTCTCGTCGTCCGGCCCCCCGACGATCACCGGACCTCGGTCGGTCTCCACCACCTCGACCTCGACCGGATCAGCCCCGGCCACCTCGATCGCCTCGACGTGGCGGTGGACGTCCCGCCAACCGTCCGGGCCGAGGGCCTGCACCTGCTGGCCGTGCCGGCGCAGCCGCTCGGCGTACAGGTCCTGGTAGTCGGCCATCGCGTTGGTGATCGACCAGGCCACCGCGCCGGTGTGCCCGAAGTGCGCGATCCCCGGCACGCCCGGCACCGCGAGCCCGACCACGTCGTACTCCGGGCAGGCCAGCCGGATCTGCTGGTAGACACCGGGATCCTCAAGGAACCGGTGCGGGTCGCCGGCGAGCAGCGCGGCTCCGGTGACGGTGCGCTCGGCGGCGAGCAGCCACCCGTTACTGCCGGCGACGGCCGGCCCGTCGGTGGCGAACAGGTCGACCGCTCCCGGGCCGAGCCGTTGCGCCACGTGCTCGCGCCAGAGCTTGCTGGGGAACCCGGCGAACAGGATGTGATGGCCCAGCCAGACCGCGAGCGGCGTCCACGGCTCCCACCGACCCGGGCTCAGCCCGGTGGCCGCGAACTCCGGCGCCCGGGCCGCCCCGGCGGCGAGACCCGCGTTGACCCCGGCCACGTACGCGCCCACCCACTCGGCGGTCGCCGGATCCAACGCCACGTGGCAGCGGCGTGCGGTGTCGTCGAGCCGGACCTGCCGGGCGAACCGGTCCCAGCCGAGCGCGTCGGCACCGAGGAAGGCGGCGCTGGTGCCCCGGGCGCGGTGCCGTTCCACCTCGATCTGCCAGGCCCGGTCGTACGCGGTCACCCGACCCTGCGCCGCCGCCAGCGCGAGTGGGTCGTCGGCACGCAGGTGCGGCACTCCCCACGGGTCGCGGAAACGCCGTGCGCTCATGCCCGCTCCGGGACGGTGGCGGCGGCCCGGCGCCGCGCGGCGGGAACGACCAGCGGGGTGCCGGTCTCCGGGTCGTCGATGACCCGGCAGGGCAGGCCGAACACCTCCGCCACCAGGTCGGCGGTGACCACCGATGCCGGCTCCCCGGCGGCCACCACGCGTCCGTCGCGCATGGCGATCAGGTGGGTGGCGTAGCGGGCCGCGTGGTTCAGGTCGTGCAGCACCGCGACCAGCGTGCGCCCCTGCTCCTCGTGCAGTCGGGCGCAAAGATCCAGGATCTCGATCTGGTGGGCGATGTCGAGGAACGTGGTCGGCTCGTCGAGCAGCAGCAGCGGGGTCTGTTGGGCGAGCGCCATCGCGATCCAGACCCGCTGCCGCTGGCCGCCGGAGAGTTCGTCCACCGGCCGGTCGGCGAGGTCGTCGACACCGGTGGCGGCCATCGACTCCTCGACCACCCGCTCGTCCTCGCGCGACCACTGCCGCAGCAGCCCCTGGTGGGGGTAGCGGCCCCGGGCGACCAGCTCGGCGACGCTGATCCCGTCCGGCGCGATCGACGACTGCGGCAGCAGCCCGAGGGTGCGGGCCACCTTCCGGGCGGGCAGGTCGTGGATGTCCCGGCCGTCCAGCAGGACCGTCCCGACGGTCGGACGCAGCATCCGGGACAGCGCCCGCAGCAGGGTCGACTTGCCGCAGGCGTTCGGACCGATGATCACGGTGAACGACTGGTCGGGCACCTCCACGGTCAGGTCCTCGGCGATGATGCGCCGGTCGTAGGCGAGGGTCAGCGCGGTGCCGCCGAGCCGGGAACTGCCGGGGTGCATGGGTGCTCCTTCGAGGGCGTCGCGGGTGTTCACAGCCGACCCGCCCGGCGTTCCATGGCCAGCAACCAGACCAGGTAGCCGCCGCCGATCACTCCGGTCACCACACCGACCGGAAGTTGGTGTCCGGAAAACGCGCGCTGGGCCAGCAGGTCGGCGCCGACCAGCAGCGCCGCGCCGACCGCCATCGACGGCAGCAGGTTCGGGCCGGGCGCCCGGGTCAGCCGCTTCGTCACGTGCGGTGCGACGAGCGCCACGAAGGACACCGGCCCGGCGGCGGCCGCCGCGAACGAGACGAGCAGCACCGCCGCGGCGAGCAGGACCAGGCGTAGTCGGCGCACCGACACACCGAGGGCGTTGGCCGTGTCGTCGCCCAACTCCATCATCCGCAGCGCCGGCCCGCAGCCGACGAGCACCAGCGGCGCCAGCACGGCGGTGACGACGAGCAGCGGCCCGGCGTTGGCCCAGCCCCGCCCGTCCAGGCTGCCGGTGAGCCAGAGCACCGCGCGGGCGGCGTCCATCAGCGGCGCCCTGGTCAGCAGGTAGCCGTTGACCCCGGTCAGGATCGCGGCGACGCCGATGCCGACCAGGATGAGCCGGAAGCCGTGCACCCCGCGTCGCCAGGCGAGCGCGTAGATCACCAGGCCGGTGGCGAGCCCACCGACGACCGCCGCGCCGGCCAGCGCCATGCTGCTACCGCCGAGGACGACCACCACCAGCGCACCGGTCGACGCGCCCTGGGTGAAGCCGAGCATGTCCGGGCTGCCCAGCGGGTTGCGGACCAGCGACTGGAACACCGTGCCGGCGAGAGCCAGCGCGGCACCGACCAGCAGGGCGGTGACCAGCCGGGGCAGTCGTAGCTCCTGCACGATGAACTGCTCGGCCGGTGTGCCGCCGCCGGCCAGCGTGCGCAGCACGTCGGCCGGGCCCATCGGGTAGTCACCACTGCCCACGGCGATCAGGCCGAGCCCGGCCGCGAGCAGCGCGGCGCCGGCACCGACGGCCAGCGCGCGGGGGCGGAACCGCAAAGACAGCCCGCCAGGTGTACGGAGAACAGTCACGCCACCGCTCCGCTTCGCTCCGCGATGGCGCGACGCGCCACCGTGCTGAGCCTGCTGGTCCGCTCGTGACGCGCGCTCACGGGTGGGCCACCCTTGCGCGCGTGACGAGCCACAGGAAGAGCGGGCCGCCCAGCACGGCGGTCACCATGCCGACCTGGAGTTCGCCGGGCCGACCCAGCACCCGGCCGAGCACGTCGGCGCCGAGCAGCAGCACGGGCGCGAGCACCGCGCAGTACGGCAGCAGCCAGCGCAGGTCGGGGCCGGTCAGGGCGCGAACCAGGTGCGGCACCAGCAGCCCGACGAAGACGATCGGGCCGCACGCGGCGGTCGCCGCGCCGCAGAGCAGGGTGACCGCGACGATCACGGCGGTGCGGATCAGCGCGGGTCGCGCACCCAGGGCCCGAGCCGCGTCGTCGCCGAGCGCGAGCGCGTTCAGGGGACGGGCGGCGCCGAGCGCGACCAGCAGGCCGACCAGGATGAACGGCAGGATCCGGGTCACGGTCGCGGAGTCCGCGCTGGCCAGTGAGCCGACCGTCCAGAACCGCAGGCGCTCCAGCGAGGCCGTGTCCAGCAGCATCACCGCGCTCACGTACGAGTAGAGGGTGGCGTTGAGTGCCGCGCCGGCCAGCGCGAGGCGAGCCGGGGTGGCGCCACGCCCCCCGCCCACGGCGTAGACGAGCGCGGTCACCACCGCCGCGCCGAGCAGCGCGAACCAGACGTACCCGCCGATGGCGGTGACGCCCAGGAAGGCGGCGGCGGTGGCGACGGCCGCGGACGCCCCGGCGTTGATGCCGAGCAGCCCGGGGTCGGCCAGTGGGTTGCGGGTGAGGGCCTGCATGACGGCGCCGGCCACGCCGAGCGCGGCGCCGGCAAGAAGCCCGAGCAGGGTACGCGGCAGGCGCATCCGGTGCACCACGGCGTACTCGGTGGCGTCACGATGCAGCAACCCGGACCAGACGTCGGCGAGCGGCATGGCTTTCGCCCCGACCGCGATGCTGAGCACCACGATCACGCCGAGCAGTGCCACGGCGGCGACCAGGCCGGCGGCGCGGGCCGCCTGACGGCCGCGCCGAACCGGGGGTGCGTCCGTGCTCCTGTCCGGCACGTGTCGTGCCGGTCTGGTGACGGTGGGTGTGGCGTCCAGTGTGGGCTCCGGAGTTGTGGCGACACGGCGAACCGCTGTTGACAATGACAGAGGTTAGGCTAACCTAACCCCGCTGCCCGGGTCGACCCCGACCAACCCCTGATCGAAAGACAACACCATGCCCGATGCCCTGTCTGCCCGCCGCCTCTCCCGCCGTGGCCTCCTGGCCGCCGGTGGTGCTGCCACCCTGGCCGCCCTGCTCGCCGGCTGCGGCAAGGACGACGCCGCAAAGCCCGCCACCAGCAACGGAAGCGGTCCCTGGTCGTTCACCGACGACCGCAACAAGAAGGTCGAGGCTGCGGCCCGCCCCGCCCGCGTGGTGGCCTTCACCGGCGTCGCTGCGGCTCTGGTCGATTTCGGTCTCGACAAGCAGCTCGTGGGCGTGTTCGGCGAGACCAAGCGCGCTGACGGCACCGCCGACCCGCAGTCCGGCGACCTGAACATCGAGGCCGTCGAGATCCTCGGCAACGTGTGGGGCGAGTTCAGCCTGGAGAAGTACGCGGCGCTGCGCCCCGAGCTGCTGGTCACCCACATGTACGACCCGGACGCGCTCTGGTACGTGCCGGACGAGAGCAAGGACAAGATCCTTCCGCTCGCGCCCAGCGTGGCGATCACCACCGCCCGGGTGCCCATGACCAAGCCCATCGAGCGGTACGCCGCGCTGGCCGAGTCGCTCGGCGCGGACCTGTCCGCGAAGAAGGTCACGGACGCGAAGGCCCGCTTCGACGCCGCCGCCGAGGCGGTCCGGCAGGCGGTCAAGGGCAACCCCGGGATCAAGGTGATGGCCTGCTCCGGCAGCCCCGACCTGTTCTACGTCTCCAACCCGAAGGTCAGCACCGACCTGATGTACTTCGCGGAGCTGGGCGTCGACATCGTGGTCCCCACCAAGCTCGAAGCCGGCGACTACTTCGAGGCGCTGAGCTGGGAGAGCACCGGCAAGTTCCCGGCCGACCTGATCCTGCTGGACAACCGCAGCACCGCGCTTCAGCCCAAGGACCTCGCCGCCAAGCCGACCTGGCAGCAACTGCCGGCGGTCAAGGCCAACCAGGTGACCCAGTGGGACGCGGTGCCCCGCTTCTCGTACGCCGGCTCCGCGCCGCTGCTGGAGAACCTCGCCACCGCCATCCGGAACGCGAAGAAGGTCAGCTGACGCCATGACTACGAGCACCGTCGAACCGATCGCCCTGCAGTACCGCTTCTTCGCCGCGCACGTCGTACGGGCCCGCCGGGTCGGCGCCTCGCTGATCCGGGTCACCCTCGGCGGTACGGAGCTGATCGACTTCGCCGGTGGCGGCCGGGACCAGAGCGTCTCGCTGTTCCTGCCGCACCCGGGACAGGACGCCCCGGTGGTCCCGGTCGAACAGGGCGAGGACTGGTTCGGCGCCTGGCGGGCACTCCCGCCGGACGTCCGTGCGGTGATGCGCTCGTACACCATCAGAGAGCACCGGCCGGCGGTCGCCGAGGTTGACATCGACTTCGTCAGCCACGGCGACACCGGCCCCGCCTCCCGCTGGTCGGCCCTCGCCGGGCCCGGCGACCGGGTGCTGCTGCTCGGCCCCGGGGTGCACGACAACCGCAGCGTCTGCTTCGGCCCGCCGGACGGCACGGACCTCGTGGTGCTGGCCGCCGACGAGACCGCGCTGCCGGCCACCGCGGGCATCCTGGCCTGGCTTCCCGCCGGCACCCGGGTCCGCGCCTGGATCGAGGTGCCCGACGCCGCCGACATCACGGACCTGCCCACCGAAGCCGACGCCGAGATCAGGTGGATCGTGCGCGGCAGCACCCCACCCGGCAGTGATCTGCTGGTCAGCGCGGTTCGTGCGACCCGGCTGCCCACCGGCACCCCGTACGCCTGGATCGCCGGCGAATCCGGTGTGGTGCGGGCGTTGCGCCGGCACCTGGTCGGCGAGCGCGGCCTCGACCGTCGGCGGGTGACTTTCGCCGGCTACTGGCGGCGTGGGCTTTCCGAGGAGGACCTGCGCGTCGAGGCGCTGGCCGGCGCCACCGCCTGAGCGGCGACCCATTCGAAAGGCAGCACTGCCCCCCGGCGCGCGACCGCGCCGGGGGGAGGGTTCCGGCTGCCCCTCGTCGAGAACGTGGAAGGACATCCCGTGACCGTGCCGACGTACCCCGTCGAGACCACCGCGCCGCCGCCGGCGCCAGCCGCCGCGCGGGCCCATCTGCTGCATGACGGCTCGGTCGAGCAGTACCGGCGGACGATCGCCGACGGTGTCGACCGGGTTGCCCGTCGGGTGGCCACCGTGGACCGCCCGGTCACCGGGATCACCCCGGCCGAGCTGGCACCCCTGGTCGACCGCGTGGACCTGGACCGGCCGCTGGGCGACGCCGGGGCCGCACTGGATGAGCTGGAGGACGTCTACCTGCGCGACGCCGTCTGGTTCCACCACCCCCGCTACCTCGCGCACCTCAACTGCCCGGTGGCCATCCCGGCGCTGCTCGGCGAGGCGGTGCTCACCGCCGTGAACTCGTCGCTGGACACCTGGGACCAGAGCGCCGGGGCCACCCTCATCGAGCGGCGGCTGATCGACTGGACCGCCGAGCGGATCGGCCTCGGTCGCAGCGCGGACGGCGTTTTCACCAGCGGCGGCAGCCAGTCCAACCTCCACGCGCTGCTCCTGGCCCGGGAGGAGGCGTGCGCCGAGGCGATCGGCTCGTCGGCGCGCGCCGAGCTGCTGCCCCGGCTGCGCGTCCTCACCTCCGCGGCTGGTCACTTCAGCGTGCAGAAGTCGGCCAAGCTGCTGGGCCTCGCCCCGGACGCGGTGATCGCGGTGCCCACCGACGCCCGGCGGCGGATCCGGCCGGCCGTCGTCCGCGAGGAGATCGCACGGTGCCGGGAGGCCGGGCTGGTGGTGATGGCCGTCGTCGGCACTGCCGGCACCACCGACTTCGGCTCCATCGACCCGCTCATGGAGCTGGCCGGGATCTGCGCGGCGGCCGGCGTCTGGCTGCACGTGGACGCGGCGTACGGCTGCGGTCTGCTCGTCTCGCCGACGCGGCGGCACCTGCTCGACGGCATCGAGCGGGCCGACTCGGTGACCGTCGACTACCACAAGTCGTTCTTCCAGCCGGTCAGCTCCAGCGCGCTGCTGGTCCGCGACCGGCGGGCGCTGCGGCACGCCACCTACCACGCCGACTACCTCAACCCGGCTCGGATGGTGGAGCAGCGCATCCCCAACCAGGTCGACAAGAGCCTGCAGACCACCCGCCGCTTCGACGCGCTGAAGCTCTGGCTGACCCTGCGCGTGATGGGCCCGGACGCGCTGGGCGCGCTCTTCGACGAGGTGGTCGACCGGGCCTCCGAGGCCTGGCAGCTGGTCAGCGAGGACCCCCGCTTCGAGGTGGTGACCCGCTCCGAGCTGAGCACGGTGGTCTTCCGCTACCTGCCCACCGGCCCGGGTCGGAAGCTGGCCGACGCCGCCAACCTGTACGCCCGGGAGGCGCTGGCCGCGTCCGGCCTCGCCGTGGTCGCCGGGACCCGGGTGGACGGCCGGCACTTCCTGAAGTTCACCCTGCTCAACCCGGCCACCACCGTCGACGACGTCGGCCACGTGCTCGACCTGATCGCCACCCACGCCGGCCGGTACGTGCACGACCACGTCACCGTCGACCTGACCTGCCACGTCGGCTGACGCCGGTGACCACGAACCTGCGCCTGGAGACTCGGATGTCCACCCACGACTTCATCGCCATCGGGCTGGGCCCGTACAACCTGGGCCTGGCCTGCCTCACCGCGCCGATCGACGAGCTGGACGGGGTCTTCCTGGAGGCTCGGCCGAGCCTCGCCTGGCACCCGGGCATGCTGCTGGAGTCGGCCCGGTTGCAGACCCCGTTCATCGCCGACCTGGTGAGCCTCGCCGACCCGACGTCGCCGTACTCCTTCCTCAACTACCTCAAGGAGATCGGCCGGCTCTACCCGTTCTACATCCGGGAGAGCTTCTACCCGCTGCGCAGCGAGTACGACGCGTACTGTCGGTGGGCGGCGGCGAAGCTGCCGAACGTGCGCTTCGGTCAGACCGTGACCACGGTGGAGTACGACCCCATCGACGAGCGGTACGTGGTGCGGGCCGACGCCGGCGCGGGGGAGACCGTCGAGTATCGGGCCCGGCATCTGGTGCTCGGCACCGGCACCCCGCCGCACCTGCCCGACGCCGTCGCCGAGCTGCCCGGCGACGCCGTGCACAACTCCCGCTACCTGGAGCACCGGGACACACTGCGCACCAAGCGCAGCATCACCGTGGTGGGCAGCGGGCAGAGCGCCGCCGAGGTCTACCACGACCTGCTCGGTGACATCGACCGGTACGGCTACCAGCTCAACTGGGTGACCAGGTCGCCGCGGTTCTTCCCGCTCGAATACACGAAGCTGACCCTGGAGATGACCTCACCGGACTATGTGGACTATTTCCACGCGCTGCCCGAGGTGACCCGCTACCGGTTGGAGTCCGAGCAGAAGGGCCTGTTCAAGGGGATCAACGCCGACCTGATCAACGACATCTTCGACCTGCTCTACGCGCACAGCGTCGACGGCCCGGTGAACACCCGACTGCTCACCAACACCGAGCTGGTCAGCGCCGCATACCAGGACGGGGCGTACACGCTGGGGTTGCGTCAGGTGGAGCAGGAGCGGGACTTCGCCCTGCGTACCGAGGGGTTGGTGCTGGCCACCGGCTACCGCTACCAGGTGCCGGCGTTCCTCACGCCGGTGCGCGGGCGGATCCGCTGGGACTCCCACGGCCGCTTCGACGTGGCCCGCAACTACAGCATCGACCACTCCGGGCGGGGCATCTTCCTGCAGAACGCGGGCACCCACACGCACAGCATCACCTCACCGGACCTGGGCATGGGCGCGTACCGCAACTCGTGGATCATCAGTGAGCTGCTCGGCCGGGAGCACTACCCGATCGAGAAGAGCATCACCTTCCAGGAGTTCGGGGTGACCTCGTGAGCGTCGTCTACACCCGCGCCGATGGTCGGCTCGGTGAGTTCGCGCTGCGTACCCTCGACCCGGACGCCGACGCGGCGCTGCTGCACACCTGGGTGACCCACCCGAAGGCGGCGTTCTGGCTCATGCAGGACGCCGACCCGGCCCAGGTGGCCGAGGAGTACCAGCGGATCGCCGACCACCCGCACCACGACGCGTACCTCGGGCTGTGGCGGGGGAGTCCCGCCTTCCTCGCTGAGCGTTACGACCCGGCCCACGTCGAGCTGGTCGGCCTCTACGACAACCAGCCCGGTGACGTGGGCATGCACTTCCTCTGCGCGCCCGTCGGCACTCCCGTACACGGTTTCACCCGGGCAGTGCTCGGCACCGTCATGGCCTGGCTCTTCGACGACCCGGCGACCCGGCGGGTGGTGGTCGAGCCGGATGTCCGCAACACCGCCGTGCACGCGCTGAACGCCGCCGTCGGCTTCGAGGTCGTCGGCCCGATCGCCAAGCCCGAGAAGGACGCGTTGCTCAGCATCTGCACCCGAGCCCAGTTCCAGGCTGCGGCCGACCGCGCTGCCGCCGACGGTGCCGCCCCCGACCGCGCCGCCGCCATCCGAACCGAAGGAGCCCCGGCGTGACCACCACCGCCGTCCCCACCCAGATGCCCGCCACCGCAGGGCACGCCGCCACCGGCGACCCGGTCGGGCATCTCACCCCGCAGCGCTGGGCCCGGGCCAACCGGCTGCTGGTCCGCAAGGCGCTCGCCGAGTTCACCCACGAACGGCTGCTCACCCCGGAACCCGTCGCGGGCCCCGACGACCGACAGTGGTACGAGGTCCACAGCGACGATCGCGCGGTCAGTTACCGGTTCGCGGCGCGGGTGCTCGCCCTGGCGCACTGGCAGATCGACGCGGACAGCATCACCCGGCACCGCGACGGCACCTCGCTGCCGCCCGACGCGGTGGACCTCATCGTCGAGCTGCGCGGCACCCTCGGGCTCTCCGCGCGGGTGCTCCCGGTCTATCTGGAGGAGATCACCTCGACGCTGGCCGGCACCGCGTACAAGCTGGCCCAGTCCGCACCGCGTGCCGCCGAGCTGGCCGGGGCGGACTTCCAGACCATCGAGACGTCGATGACCGAGGGCCACCCGTGCTTCGTTGCCAACAACGGCCGGCTCGGCTTCGGCGTCGACGAGTACCACCGGTACGCCCCGGAGGCCGCCACCCCGGTCCGACTGGAGTGGCTGGCCGCGCACCGGGACCACTCGACGTTCAGCAGCGCCACCGACCTCGACTACGACACGCTGATCGACGGCGAGCTGGACGCGGAGACCCGAGCCCGGTTCGCGGCGACGATGGCCAACCTCGGCCTGGACCTCGCCGATTACCACCTGATCCCGGCACACCCGTGGCAGTGGTCGAACAGGCTGGCGGTCACGTTCGCCGGGGAGTTGGCCGAGCGTCGGCTGGTGCACCTCGGCCCCGGGCCGGACGCGTACCTCGCCCAGCAGTCCATCCGCACCTTCTTCAACGTCACCGAGCCGAGCCGGCACTACGTCAAGACCGCGCTGTCGGTGCTGAACATGGGCTTCATGCGTGGGCTGTCGGCCGCGTACATGGCGGCCACCCCGGCGATCAACGACTGGGTGGCCGACCTGATCGCCGGCGACGAGGTCCTGACCGGCACCGGCCTGACCGTCATCCGGGAGCGGGCCGCGGTGGGTTACCGGCACCGGCAGTACGAGGCGGCGACCGACCGCACCTCCCCGTACCGGAAGATGTTGGCAGCGTTGTGGCGGGAAAGCCCGGTGCCCGACCTGGCACCGGGACGCCGACTGTCCACCATGGCCGCGCTGCTGCACGTGGACAGCGACGGCGGCTCGCTGGCGGCGGCGCTGATCGCCCGGTCCGGGCTTGCGCCCGAGGTCTGGCTGCGTCGCTACCTGGACGCCTACCTGACCCCGCTGCTGCACAGCTTCTACGCCCATGACCTGGCTTTCATGCCGCACGGCGAGAACGTCATCCTGGTCCTCGACGAGCGCGACACCGTCGAGCGGGTGATCTTCAAGGACATCGCCGAGGAGATCGCGGTGATGAGCGGCGAGGTCGAACTGCCGGAGGCGGTGGAGCGGGTCCGGGTCGACGTGCCCGACGACACCAAGCTGCTGACCATCTTCACCGACGTGGTGGACTGCTTCCTGCGTCACCTCAACGCGGTGTTGGTCGAGGCCGGTGTGCTCGCCGAGGACGACTTCTGGCGTACGGTCGCGGCCTGCGCCGCCGACTACTTCGACCGGGTGCCGCACCTGGCCGAGCGGGTACGCCACTACGACCTGTTCGCACCGGAGTTCACGCTGTCCTGCCTCAACCGCCTCCAGCTGCGCGACAACCAGCAGATGATCGACCTGGCCGACCCGTCGGCGGCTCTCCAGTTCGTCGGCACCCTGACCAACCCCCTGGCCGCCCACGCCCCGGCCCGGTGACGGTCGAGGCGGGCCGGCTGCCCGCCACGGCCAGCGTGGGACGGCCACGTTCACTACCCTTGGCGCGATGAGCCGATCTGCCGCCGCTGGGCGGGCTCCGCTCTGGCGGGACCGGACCTTCGGCACATACTGGGTCGCGCAGTCGCTGTCGGCGGCCGGCGACTCGTTCGCCTACCTGGCGGTGCCGCTGCTGGTGCTCCAGGCGACCGGGTCGGTGGCGCAGATGGGTCTGCTCACCGCCGTCGCGGGTGCGGCGTCCGTCGTCGCCGGGATCTTCGGCGGGGTGCTGGTCGACCGGTACGACCGCCGCACCCTGATGATCGTGGCCGATCTGGCCCGGCTGGTGCTCTACGGCCTGGTGCCACTGGCCTGGCTCGCCGGCCCGCAGGTCTGGCTGCTCTTCGTCGTGCTGCCGATCTGCGAGGCGGCCGGCATGGTGTTCCAGGTCGCCGCGGTGACCGCGGTCCGCAACCTCGTCGATCGGGATCGGATCACCGAGGCCAATGGCCGGTTGCAGGCGACGTACGCGGCGGCGGCCGTCCTCGGGCCGCTGCTCGCCGGCGTGGTGTCGGCCCGCTTCGGCCCGGCGACCGCCATCGCCGTCAACGCGGCGAGCTTCGCGGTCTCCGCGGCCGGTCTGTGGCTGATCCGGCTGCGACCCGTGCGGCCCGACGGCGCTCCAGCGGTGGTCCGGGAGCGGCCACTGGCCGAGTTCCTGGCCGGGGCGCGGTTCCTGTGGCGACAGCCCGTGCTCCGCGCGCTGACCATCCTGCTGTCGGTCTTCATCTTCCTCACCTACGGCTTCGTCGACGTGCTGATCTACCACGTCACGCACGACCTCGGCGGCTCCGACCGGACCGTCGGCACGGTGCTCGGTCTGGCGGCGCTGGGCACGGTCGCCGGGGCACTGCTGGTGGCCCCGCTACGCCGTCGGCGCGGATTCGGCGCGACCTGGATCGGCGCGCACGCGATCTGCGGTTTCGCGGTGGCGGGCGTCGGTCTCGCGACCACCGTGCCGACGGTCACCGCGCTGACGGCCGTCTACCTGTGCTGCCTCAGCGTCGGCGGGATCTGCTCGATGTCGCTGCGTCAGGAGATCACCCCCGACCACCTGCTCGGCAGGGTCACCTCGGCCTTCTGGAGCACGCACTATGCCCTCGGACCGGCCGGCGCGGTCGCGCTGACCTGGGCCGCCGCCCGGTACGGCGTCCCGGGGGTCGCCCTCGTCGCGGGGGCGGGATGTCTGGTGGTCGCGGTCGGCGGCCTGTTCACCCCGATCCGCCGAGCTGGCGCGGAGCCGGCCCCCGAGCCGCCGGGAACTCAGCCGGTGCCGGCCGGCGACACCGTCAGTGGTTGAGACGCTGTGGAGCTGATGTCGTCAACGATTCAGGCCTACGCGGCGCAGCCGATTCGTCTACGACATCAGCTCCAAAGGCGCCGAGTGCCACCAGGCTCCCCGGGTAGGCCAGCCCGAAATTGCTGAGAAGGGGGGCCCAGGCCGGGTCAGAACTCCTGGTACATGACGTGCAGGCCGACCCGGCCGAGGGTGGGGTGACGGAACGCGCCCGGCACCGTGCCGACCACGTCGAAACCCTCCCGTTGGTACAGCCGCACCGCCGACCGGTTGCTCTCCACCACGGCGTTGAACTGCATGCCCGCGTACCCCTGGTGGCGGGCCCAGGCCAGGGCGTCGCGGCACAGCGCGGTGCCCACGCCCCGACCACGGGCGTCGGCGGCGACCATGAAACTCGCGGTGGCCACGTGCGCGCCCGGCCCGGGCCGGTTGGTGCCCATCTTCGCGGTGCCGAGCACCCGCTCGCCGTCGACCGCCACGACGGTCCGTCCCGGCGCGGCCTCCGCCCACATGCCGTACGACTGTTCGGCGGTCATCTCGGGGTCGTAGGGGAAGGTCTCCTGTGCCCGGATCACCTCCTCGATGATCGGCCACACCTGCGACCAGTCCTGGTCGACGAACTCCCGAATCAGCACCGGGGGAGGTTAAGCCCCGAATGAGCTCCGGACAATTCGTTTCTCCGCAGGTGCATCCGGGCGGCGTACCCGGTGCGAAGCATGAGTCGTGACGAGACGTCACGGATCCGTCGCTTCGACGAAAGGCCCGCTGATGAAGATCGCACGACTCGCCGCCCGGATGGCGGTGGGCGCCATGGCCACCGCGCTGGCCACCACCGCCGTCGGTGTGCCGGCCGCTCAGGCCACTGGCAAGCCCAAGCCGCTCGGCACGACGTCACTCGCCCAGGTGCTGACCAAGGACAGCAGCGGCTTCGACCGCAACTCGCGTGACTTCGACGTGCTGACCGCGGCCGTGCTGGCCGTGCTGGAGGCCAAGCCGAACTCGCCGGTCAAGGTGCTCACCGACGGCACCGTCGCGCTGACCGCGTTCATCCCCACCGATGCCGCCTTCCAGCAGTTGGTACGCGAGATCACCCAGGCAAAGAAGCTGCCGAGTGAGAGCGCGGCCTTCACCGCCGTCGCCGGGCTGGGCATCGACACTGTTGAGTCGGTGCTGCTCTACCACGTGGTGCCAGGCGCCACCATCGATCGCAAGACGGCGATCCGGGCCGACGGCACGGACCTGACCACCGCGCTGGGCTCGACCGTTGAGGTCGACGTGCGCACCTACCTGTACTTCTTCCGCCAGGTGCGGCTGGTCGACGCCGACACCAACGACCGTGACGCCCGCGTCACCACCTTCGACGTCAACAAGGGCAACCGGCAGATCGCACACGCCGTGGACCGGGTGCTGCGCCCGATCGACCTGCCCTGACTCGGCGCGGGTGGCGTCCGACCACACGTCGGGCGCCACCCGCGAGTCAATCCCGGTCGAGTGCGGCGATCTCCTCGTCGAGCAGGGCCGCCAGCCGGGCGTGCCGCCCCGGATGGCTCCGCGCGGTCATGCCGCGGCTGGGCATCTCGATGGTCATCAGCAGGTACAGGTGCAGCCGGTAGAGACCGAGCCGACGACGCGCGGGGGCGTCCAGCACCAACGGTGCGGCGGCCCGGTAGCCGCGCAGCAGGGGATGCTCCGGCTCATCCTCGACGCGCCGGAAGAGCAGCGGCGAGACCAGATCCAGCAGCGGATCGCCGTAGAGGAAGCGTTCCCCGTCCACCAGACCGCACAGCCGCAGCCGGCCGGTCGGGTCGGGCGCGGCCAGCACGTTGCCGTCCCAGCAGTCGAAGTGCAGCAGCGCCGGGCGGCGTACCTCGTCCAGCACGTCGGCGTGCCGCCCCACCAGCCTGCGCAGGCCGTCCGGGGTGACCGGCAGCCGGACGTCCCAGTCGGCCGCGTCGGCGAGCAGCGCGTCGAGCATCGCCGTGAACGCCGCCCGCCAGCTCGACCCGCCGGCCCGGTCACCGTCGTACCCGAACCGGTCGCCGGTGATCTGGTGCAACGCGGCGAGCGCCACCCCGAGGTCGTACCGCGCCGGGTCGTCGTCGGGCGTCGCGCCGGTCTCGGCCAGGTCAGACAGCGACCGGCCGGGCAGCATCGCGGTGACCAACCACTCGCCGTACGCCGGGTCGGTGCCGTGCTGCAACACCGGGGGTACGGGCACCTGCGGCGCATGCTCGGCGACGAGCCGGAAGTACCGTGCCTCGGCCGCGCAGAGCCCGCGTTCGTAGCGCAGCAGTGGCGTCCCCGCCGGCGGCGCCAGCTTCAGCACCACCCGGCGGTCGTCGTCGAGCAGCGCCCACCAGACCGTCGCGAACCCTCCGCCGCTCAACGGGCCGGCGTCCCGGACCTGGGCCTGCGGCCCGAACGACGCGCGGACCAGGTGGGCCACGTCGTTGGTCGTGAGGGGACGCTGCGTGGGGCTGGAAGCTGTCACGACGTGGCGTCGCCCCGTCGCGCCCGGGGCGCCGACCCGGAAGCGGCGCGGGTGGAGCGCGGGGCGGGACCGGCGGTGTCGCGGCGGACCAGCTCTGCGGGAAGCACCTCGCGCCGGGGCGCCGGCGCCTCGGCGCCGAGCACCAGGGACATCGCCCGCACTCCCATGTCGACCAGCGGCAGTCGCACGGTGGTCAGCGCCGGGGTCACGTCCTGGGCGATCGGCATGTCGTCGAAGCCCACCACGGAGATCTGCTGCGGCACCGCCAGCGAGCGCGCCCGCAGGGTGGCGAGCGCGCCGATGGCCATCGAGTCGTTGAGCGCCACGATCGCGGTCAGCTCCGGATCGGCGTCGAGCAGTCGGGCGGTGGCCTCGGCGCCGCCGTCGCGGTCGAACTCCGCGTACCGGATCCGCCGTTCCGGCAGCTCGCGGCCCTGCTCGGTGAGGGCCTGCCGGAGGCCGGCCAACCGGTCGGTCGTGGTGGTGAGGATCCGCGGACCGGCGACCACGCCGATCGCCCGGTGCCCCAGCCCGCACAGCTCCCGCCCGGCGAGGTAGCCGCCGGCCCGATTGTCCGGCATCACCGCGTCACCGGAGTGCTCGTGTCGGCCGATCACCGCGACCCGCCCGCCGGTCGCCTCGTACGCGGCGAGCTTCTCGTTGAGCTGCCGGGTGAACGCCTCGTCGTGGTAGCCCGAGCCGGCCAGGATCAGCGCCGCCACCTGGTGGCCGCGCAACAGCTCCACGTATTCCAGCTCGCGGTCCGGGTCCCGGTAGCTGTTGCAGATCATCAGCAGCCGACCCTGGTCGGTGGCGACGCGTTGCAGCCCACGGGTGATCTCGGCGAAGTACGGGTCGGAGACGTCGTGCACGATCACGCCCACCGCGCTGCGGTGCGAGCGGGCCAGCAGTTGGGCGTGCGCGTTCGGCACGTACTGCAACTCGGCGACGGCGGCGAGCACTCGCTCGCGTAGCTCGTCGGTGACCGGCTTGCTGCTGCCGTTGATCACGCGGGAGGCGGTGGCGGGTGAGACGCCCGCGCGTCGCGCCACGTCGGACAGGGTCGCCATGGCCCGCCCTCTCGGTCTGTTGACGGCGTTTCGCCGTGCCGGCTAGCGTCACGGTACCGCAGAGAAAGCCCTTTCCCGCAGGGAGGCCCGGCCATGTCCGATCGCTTCGCCGCCCCGCTGCCCGGCGGGATCGGGGTCTCCCGGCTGCGCGTCTACGACACCGTCGCCCCGGACGGCCTGGTCGGCGGCACCCCACACGTGCACCTGTGCTGCACCGAGGGGTACGTGGTGACCGACGGTGAGGGTGCGGTGCAGACCCTGACCACCGCCGGCTTCCGGGAGACTCCACTGCGGCCGGGCGCGGTGGTCTGGTTCGAGCCCGGCACCGTGCACCGTCTGGTCAACGGCGGTGGGCTGACCATTGTGGTGCTCATGCAGAACAGCGGCCTGCCCGAGGCCGGCGACGCGGTGCTGACCTTTCCACCCGACGTGCTGGCGGATCCGGCCGCGTACGCCGCCGCGGTGGTGCTCCCCGCCGGGGGAGCGCCGGGCGCCGACGTCGGCGCCGCGTACCGCCGACGGGATCTTGCGGTCACCGGCTTTCAGGCGCTGCGGTCCGGCGGGCCGGTGGCGCTGGCCGCGTTCCACGCGGCCGCGATCGCGTTGCGCCAGCCGCTGGTGGCGCGTTGGCGGCAGCGGTGGGAGACCGGCGCGGGCCGAGCCGCCGCCGACACCGGGGTGCAGCTCGACGCCCTGGACCGGGGGGACCCCGGGCACCTGAGCGAGGCCGGGGTGTACGCGGTGAGCGAGCCGGTGGAGCGGGGTCGGCTGGGTATGTGTGGCCTGCTCGACACCTATCCAGCCAACGGTTGACCGTCTACTCACGACGGCCAACGAGCCGGCGACGCATCGGCGGAAACAGATCGAGGAAAGGCCTTGCCTGGCAATAGGGTGCCGCCTACGCTCCAGGAAAGCGTTTGCCTGATCCGCCGACCGGCCCGGTCCCACGGGCGCCGAGCCGGGCCCCCGAGGAGGTTCCGCGTGACCGAGAACGCTCTGGACACGGCGGGCCGGCAGGCGGCCGACGCACCCGACGGCTCGGCGGCCACCGACGGCGGCGACTCGTCCACCGTGGCTGGTCGGTCGCCCGGCACCGGTGGCCGCCCACCACGACCGACGCTCGGGCGTCGGGCGGTGGCCTTCGCCGACTCGCTCTGGCGCCCGGCGCTGGTGCTGGCGGCCTTTGTCGCGGCCTGGTGGTTCGTGGCCGCCCAGGAATACGTCCCCAACTACCTGGTGCCCACACCGGGCCAGGTCTGGGAAACGATGACCGGCCAGTGGTCCGAGCTGGCCCGACACACCCTGGTCACCCTCTACGAGACGGTGCTCGGCTTCGTGCTGGCCGCCGCGTTGGGTCTGGCCACCGCGGTCGCCATCGCCTACTCGCGCACCCTGGACAAGGCGCTCTATCCGATCGTCCTGTTCGCACAGGTCATCCCGAAGATCGCCATCGCTCCGCTGCTGGTGGTCTGGTTCGGTCTCGGTCTCACGCCGAAGATCATCCTGGCGGTGCTCATCGCGTTCTTCCCGGTGGTCATCTCCGGCGTGGCCGGGCTGCGCTCCACCGACCCGGAGCTGCTCGACCTCGCCGCCACCATGGGCGCCGGGCCGTGGCGCACCTTCCGTAAGATCCGCTTCCCGAACGCGTTGCCGCACCTGATGGCCGGTCTGAAGGTGGCCGTCACCCTCGCGGTGGTCGGTGCCGTGGTCGGCGAGTTCGTCGGCGCCAGCGAAGGGCTGGGCTACGTCCTGTTGCTGGCCAACGGCAACCTCGACGCCCCGTTGCTGTTCGCCGACCTGATCCTGATGTCCGCCATCGGCATCGTCCTGTTCGTGCTGGTCGAGATCGCCGAGGCACTGCTCATCCCGTGGCACGCCAGCCGCCGTTCCGGCGTGTCACTGACCACCTCCTGACCGACCCCATCACGGAGGCACCGATGAAACGCACCGCCACCACCATCCTGGCCACCGCCGCCCTGCTCCTCGCCGCCACCGGCTGCGGTGGGGACGACTCCGCCGGCAAGACGGGCCCCGACGGCAGCAAGCAGGTCACCCTCACCCTCAACTGGGTGCCCTACGGCGAGCACGCGCCGTTCTACTACGGGCTGCAGAAGGGCTACTACTCCGCCGAGGGCATCGACCTGAAGATCCTGCCCGGCAACGGCTCGGGCAACACGGTCAAGCAGGTCGCCCAGAAGCAGACCGACTTCGGCTGGGCGGACAGCCCGGTGCTGCTCAAGTCGGTGGCCAGCGGGATGCCGGTGCGCAGCCTCGGCGCGTACCTGGAGAAGGGCCCCTCCTCGGTGGAGTTCTTCACAGCGGAGAACATCAAGACCCCGGCGGACCTCAAGGGCAAGACCGTCGGCGGCACCCCCGGCGACGCCCTCTACGCGACCTTCCCGGCCTGGCTGGAGAAGAACGGCCTCAAGCAGACCGACGTCAAGGTCGTCAACGTCGACGCCGCCGGCAAGATCGCGGCCCTGGCCGAGGGCAAGGTCGACGCCATCATGGGCTTCTTCCACGACCAGGCGCCCACCATCGAGAGCAAGACCGGCAAGAAGGTCGACGTGCTGCTCTTCGCCGACTACGGGATGAACCTGCTCGGCACCGGCCTGATCGCCAACACCCAGACGCTGCAGAAGGACCCGGAGTTGGCGCGCAAGTTCGTCCGGGCCACCCAGAAGTCCTGGGCCGACGCCGCCCGCGACCCGGCCGGCGCGGTGAGCGCGATGACGGCGCTGGCCGAGAACGAGCCCGCCCCCGAGGTGCTCACCAAGCAGCTCACCCTGGTCCTGCCGCTGATCGGCGGCGAGGGCCCGCCCGGGGTCAACACCGAGGCCCAGTGGACCGAGACGATCGACCTGATGTCCCGCTATGCGGAGCTGAAGGACCGGGGCGCGCCCAACGCGTACTGGGATTCCTCGTACGCGGCCAAGGGGTGACCCGGTGACCGCCGCGCCGGCACGCACCGGCACCGCCATCGGGATGTCCGGGGTCACCGTACGGTTCACCTCCCGACGGTCGCAGACCACCGCCCTGGACGACGTGTCGCTGGACATCCAGCCGGGGGAGTTCGTCACGATCGTCGGCCCGTCCGGCTGCGGCAAGTCCACCCTGCTGAAGATCGTCGCGGGGTTGGTCCGGCCGACCAGCGGTGCGGTGTCACTGCTGGAGCGCCCGGTGCGCGGCCCGCAGAAGGAGATCGGCTTCGTCTTCCAGAAGGCCGCGTTGCTGGAGTGGCGCGGCGCCCGGGCCAACATCCTGCTCCAGGCCGAGATGCGTGGCATGGACCGGGCGCAGGCGGCCCGCCGGGCGGACGAGTTGATCGACATGACGGGCCTGACCGGCTTCGAGAAGGCGCTGCCGCACGAGCTGTCCGGCGGCATGCAGCAGCGGGTGGCGCTCTGCCGCGCCCTGCTGCACTCCCCGCCGGTGCTGCTCATGGACGAGCCGTTCGGCGCCCTGGATGCGCTGACCCGGGAGCAGATGAACGCCGAGCTGCACCGGATCTGGCGGGAGACCGGCACCACGGTGCTGCTGGTCACCCACTCCATCGCCGAGGCGGTCTTCCTCGGCACCCGGGTCGTGGTGATGAGCCCTCGGCCCGGCCGGATCATCCGCACCTCTTCGGTCGAGCTGCCGGCGCACCGCGACTACGCGCAGGTGATGTCGGATCCCCGCTTCGACCGGCTCGCCACCGAACTGCGCGGGTTGCTCGGCAGCGCGGCCGCCAACCACTGAGCGCGGATCGGTACCACCAGCACGACGGAAGGAACATCATGACCCGCAGGTCGATCGGCATCATCGTCAACGGCGTGACCGGAAGGATGGGCTACCGGCAGCACCTCGTCCGCTCGCTGCTGGCCATCCGCGAGTCCGGCGGCGTGGCGTTGGCCGACGGCACGACCATCTGGCCGGAACCGGTCCTGGTCGGGCGCAACGAGACGAAACTCCGGGAGCTCGCCGAGCGGCACGGGCTCAGCGACTGGACCACCGACCTGACCTCGGCGCTGGCCCGCGACGACGTCGAGATCTACTTCGACGCCCAGGTCACCCAGCAGCGGGAGAAGGCGATCCGGCAGGCCATCGAGGCCGGCAAGCACATCTACACGGAGAAGCCCCTCGCCGAGGACACCGCCGCCGCGCTCGACCTGGCCCGGGCCGCCGACGCGGCCGGCGTACGCACCGGCGTCGTGCAGGACAAGCTCTTCCTGCCCGGTCTGCGCAAGCTCAAGCGCCTCATCGACGGCGGCTTCTTCGGCCGGATCCTCTCGGTACGCGGCGAGTTCGGCTACTGGGTCTTCGAGGGCGACTGGCAGCCCGCTCAGCGTCCGTCCTGGAACTACCGGGCCGAGGACGGCGGCGGCATCACGGTCGACATGTTCCCGCACTGGCACTACGTGCTGGAGGAACTGTTCGGCCGCGTCAACGCCGTCACCTGCGTCACCGCCACCCACGTGCCCGAGCGGGTCGACGAGGCCGGCCGCCCGTATCCGGCGACCGCCGACGACGCCGCGTACGGCATCTTCGAGCTCGACGGTGGGGTGATCGCGCAGGTCAACTCGTCCTGGAGTGTGCGGGTGTACCGCGACGAGCTGGTGGAGTTCCAGGTCGACGGCACCGAGGGCAGCGCGGTGGCCGGGCTGCGCAACTGTCGGGTGCAGCACCGGGCGGTCACCCCGAAGCCGGTGTGGAACCCGGACCTGCCGGTCACCGAGGACTTCCGGGCACAGTGGACGGACGTGCCCGACAACGAGGAGTTCGACAACGGCTTCAAGGTGCAGTGGGAGGCGTTCCTGCGGCACATCGTGGCCGGTGAGCCCTTCCGGTGGGACTTTCTGGCTGGTGCGCGTGGCGTGCAGCTCGCCGAGCTGGGGTTGCGCTCGGCCCGCGAGGGCGTCCGTGTCGAGGTGCCGGAGCTGCACCGATGACCGCGGAGGTCGTGCTGCCGGGCGGGCGGCGGCACCGGCTGGTCGGGGGGAGCGGGTTCGCCCGGCCGGCCGCGCCGGCGACCAGCCGGATCGCGTACGCCGCCGCGCACGTGGTCGCCGACCCGAGCGCGGAGAACGTGCCGGGCGCCGCAGCGGTGGTGGACTGGGACACCACGCTCGCCTTTCGGCGGCACCTCTGGTCGTACGGGCTGGGGGTCGCCGAGGCGATGGACACCGCCCAGCGGGGGATGGGGTTGGACTACCCGGCCACCCGGGAGCTGATCCGTCGTAGCGCCGCCGAGGCCCGTGCGGTGGGCGGACGGATCGTCGCCGGGGTCGGCACGGATCAGCTGCCGGCCAGTCCGGCCACCCTGGCGGCGGTCATCGGCGCGTACCGGGAGCAGCTCGACGACGTTCGCGCGGCCGGCGCCCGGCCGGTGTTGATGTGCAGCCGGCATTTGGCCGCCGCCGCCCGTGGCCCCGAGGACTACCTCCGGGTGTACGACGAGCTGCTGACCGCCTCCGACGAGCCGGTGGTGCTGCACTGGCTGGGGCCCATGTTCGACCCGGCGCTGACCGGCTACTGGGGTGCGGCCGACCTGGACCTGGCCGCCGACACGGTCGTCGAGCTGATCAAGGCACACCAGTCCAAGGTGGACGGCATCAAGGTGTCGCTGCTCGACGCGGGGCGGGAGGTGTCGCTGCGCCGTCGGCTGCCCGCCGGTGTACGCCTCTACACCGGCGACGACTTCCACTATCCGGAGCTGATCCGGGGTGACGAGGTGGGCCACTCCGACGCGCTGCTCGGGGTGTTCGCGGCGATCGCACCGGCCGCCGCCGCCGCGTTGGCCGCCCTGGACCGGGGGGATCTGTCGGCGTACGACGAGGTCTTCGCGCCGACCGTGCCGCTGGCCCGGCACCTGTTCGCGGCCCCGACCTGGCACTACAAGACGGGGATCGTGTTCCTGGCCTGGCTGGCCGGGCACCAGGACCACTTCACGATGGTCGGCGGTGCGCAGTCGGGCCGGTCCCCGGCGCACCTGGCCACCCTGCTCACCCTGGCCGACGCCGCCGGGCTGCTCCCCGACGCCGACCTGGCCGCCGCCCGCGCACGGGCGCTGTTCACCGTTGCGGGGGTCGCTCAGTGAGCCTCACCCGGTTTTCGTTCAATCAGGCGACGGCTCAGCGCTGGCCGCTGCCCGAGGTGGTGGCCGGGTGCGTGGCTGCCGGCGTACCGGGCATCGGGTTGTGGCGGGAGCCGGTCGCGGAGCACGGGCTGGCGCGGTCGGCGAAGCTGGTCCGCGACGCTGGCCTCGCCGTCACCTCGCTGTGTCGGGGCGGTTTTTTTTCCGCCGACGACTGGCGGGCGGAGAACCTGCGGGCCATCGAGGAGGCGGCCACGCTCGGTGCCCCGGAGTTGGTGCTGGTCTCCGGTGGGCTGCCGGCGGGCAGCCGGGACATCGACGGCGCCCGGCGTCGGGTCGGCGACGCCATCGGCGAGCTGGCTCCGCACGCGGCGGCGGCCGGCGTCCGACTGGCCATCGAGCCGCTGCACCCGATGTTCGCTGCCGACCGCTGCGTGATCGCCACCCTCGGCCAGGCGCTGGACATCGCCGAGCGCTTCGACCCGGCGGTGGTTGGCGTGGTCGTGGACGCGTACCACGTGTGGTGGGACGACACGGTGTACGCGCAGATCGAGCGGGCGGGTTCCCGGATCGCCGCGTTCCAGGTCTGCGACTGGGTGACCCCGCTGCCTGAGGGGGTGCTGCTCGGTCGGGCGCTGCCCGGCGACGGCTGCATCGAGCTGCGTCGGCTGCGCGAGGCGGTGGACGCGGCTGGTTATGTCGGCCCGATCGAGGTGGAGGTCTTCTCTGCCGAGGTGTGGGCGCGTCCGGGCGCGGAGGTGCTGGACGCGGCGATAGCCGGCTACCTGCGCCACGTTGTCTGAGGCTCTCGAACGGCGGTGGCCGGCGGCGGTTGGTGCCTGGCTGGGCATCGGCACCGCGCCGGCAACCCTCGTGCTCGGCGCGGCGATGGCCGCCCGGCATGGCGGCGCGGTGCCGCTGGCCGGGCTGCTGGTCGGCGGGGTGTTGATGGCGGCGCTGCTCTGGGGGCAGGGTCGGATCGGTCTGCGCCGGCCACTGGGCGACGGCGGGACGCTGACCGCGGTGCTGCCCGCGTACCTGGGGGACACCTCGCGGCTGCTGCTGGCTGCGGTGCTGACCGTGTCGATGGTCGGGTGGAACGGGTTCAACGTCGGCCTCGGCGGTGCCTCGCTGGCCGCGTTGACGCACCTGCCGGGCTGGGCCGGGCCGGTCCTGCTGGAGGTGGCGGTCCTCGCCGTGTCGTGGGCGCCGGCTCGGCTCGGCAACCGGGTCGCGGTGTTCACCACGCTCAGCGCGGTGGTGCTGGTCGTCTGGTGTCTGACCGTGCTGCCACCACCGGGCGCGCCGGTTCGCGTCGCCGCCGGAGGGCTCGCCGACGCCGCCGCGCTGATCGGCTACGCGGCGGTGTTCGCGTTGCGCGCGCCGGACTTCAGCGTCGGTCTGGCCCGGCGACGGGACCTCGCCTGGTGTGTGGGGCTGCTGCTCGGGCCGGCGTTGCTCGGTGTGCTCGCCGGGGCCGGCCTGTGGCTGCGGACCGGCTCGGCGGACGTGGTCGCGCTGCTCGCCACCGGGTCGGGGCTGGCCGCGTACGCGAATCTGTTCGTCGCGGTGGCGGTCTTCGCCGCCGCGCTGACCACCACGTACTCCGGGGCGTTGGCGCTGCGCGGCCTCGCGCCGCGGGTTCCCGCGTGGGCGGCGATGCTCGTCATCGCGGTGCTCGGTGGGCTGCTGGCGGTGGCGCGTTTCGACCGGCTCTGACCCTGCTGGCCGCCGCGCTGCCGGTGCTGGTGGTGCCGATGGCGGTGGAGGCGGCGGCCCGTCGGCGCGGCCGTGCCCCGCGTACCGTGCCCGCCTGGTGCTGGCTGCCACCGGCGCTGCTCGCGGTCGCCTGCACGCTCGCCGGGGTCGGCGTCGGCCCGCTGCTCGGGCTGGCCCTCGCCGGGGCGTTCACCCTGCTGTGGCGACCAGGCCATCCTGCCCACCATCCGCAACAAGACGAGCAGGGGCCAGCACGAGGCCGCCGCGATCCGTGAGGGTGGCGACCCGGAACAACAGCACGAACTCGAACCCGTTTGACCGGTCAAGGTCGGGCCGGGGCCGACATCGGCGACGCTAGATCGGGAAGCGGCCGCGGCGGATGTGCCAGTGGCGGCCGGCCTTCAGGTGGTCGACGATCGCACGCTGGAGCACGGTGCGGCGCGGCAGCTGGTCGAGCGGCGTGCTCAGGGTGCGGAACACGAATCGCAGCACCTCGACGTCGGCGTCCAGCCCTTCCGGCTCCTGGTAGGGCTCCAGCTCGAACCTCCGCTGGAACCGGACGATGTTGGAGCCCTCGGGAAGGTACTCCAGCAGCTGCGGGTCGAGCAGCCACGAGCCGCAGGCGAACGCCGTGTAGTGCTCGTCGGGAAAGTGGCGCGGGAAGAACGCGCGGGCCTCGTCGAGCGACGCCGTGACCGCCTCCGGGGTCATCGGCCCCGACTCCGCAATGTGCAGGTCGATGGCGGTGCCGCCGCGCTGGTGCTGCAGACGGCCCAGCTCGTAGATGCCGCCGCGCGCGTGCAGGGTCAGCCAGCTCTGCATGACCGGCCAGCCCTCGCGGTGCATCCGCCGGTCCACCGCGAGGTTGCGGCCCAGGTCCGCGAGGGTCGCCCACGACACGGCCTCGGCGATGCCGTGGTCGCGGTGGTAACCCGTGACGACGTCGACCATGGCCAGGTACGCGTACACGTAGAGATGCCGCCAGGCAGGGCCCCGATCGCGTGGCAGCTCCGGCCCGGGCACCAGCCAGCCGTGGCCGCCGAGATCGGCGCGGACCAGGGCGATCGAGCGGTCGAGCAGCCAGCGCAGCTCGGGCGTCCACAGCGGAGAGTCGGCGTCGGGCCAGCCCGCCATGATCTCGGCGGCGTCGTCCGGCCGCACCGCGAGCCGGTCGAGGATCGCGGGCGCGTCGGCCTTGGCGGGCAGCGGAGCCGACGGCCGGTCGCCGGCGAGCCGGTGTACGCGGTCGACGTCCTCGACGGGGACCCCGAGCCGGGCGGCGGTGTCGTCCAGATTCACGCGGACGACCCTACCGGCGATGCCCGACGTCGTGGTGCTCGCCGGTGGCGGGCGGGGCTGTCCCGCCCGCCACCGGTCCGCGGTCAGGTGACCGTGATGGTCAGGTTGGCCGAGCGGGTCTCCCCACTGGTGTAGGTGACCGTCACCCGGGCGGTGAAGGTCCCCTTGCGGGGGTAGCTGTGGGCGGTCGACCGCAGGGTCGCCCCATGCGTGATGGCGCTGTTGTCGCCGAAGTCCCACGCGTAGTCGGTGATGCTCTGCCCGGTGGGCGCCGTCGCGGTGGCCGTCAGGGTGGTGGTCAGCGGCGCGGTGCCCATGCCCGGGCTGGTGGCGAGGGAGAGCGTCCCGCCGGGCTCCTGTTTGACGCCGGCCCCGTTGAACCGCAGCCAGTCGAGCGAGAGCAGGTCCGGGGTCCCGCCGACCTGGGCGGCGTTGACGAACTTCACGTACAGGATGGTGGTCCCGGTGGGCTTGTTGGTCAGCGTGACGGTGGGTGAGACCAGGTTGTCCCACCCGCCGGTCGATCCGATGGTGGCCTTGCCGATCAGCGTGCCGGTGGGTGAGCCGGTCCGCAGTTCGATGTCGCCGCCGAGCCCGCCGTTGGTCACCCCGAGCGTCGCCGAGCCGACGTTGCGCAGGTCCACCGGCCCGTACGCCGCCCAGTCGTTGTGGTCGACGTCGCCGAGCCGCTTGCCGGCGCGGGCGGTGGCCCGGTCGTTCACGGTGAGGCCGGACTGGGCGCTGAAGTGCTCGGCCTCCTTGCTCTTCGGTTGCAACTGCGCCCTGGTCGAGCCGGTCAGCGCGGGTACGCCGCCGGCCGCGCCACCGTCGGTGTACTGCGCGGTGACCACGGTGTAGAGGTTCTGCCCCGGCCCGTGCCCGTCACCGGCGTCCGCCTCGGTGGCGAGCAGCCCCGAGCAACCGGTGTACACGTCCAGTGGATGGGCGTGTGAGTCGTGGCCGAGCTGCGTCTGCACGGTCACCCTGGCACAGTCGATGGTGGTGTCCTCCGGGTCGGTGACCGTCACCGTGTACGGGATCTTGTCGCCGAAGTCGAAGAACCCGCCGTCGGGCACGTTGATGGTCACCGTGGGTCGGGTGTTGCCGACCACCACGTCGGTGACCGCGCTGGCGGTCAACCCGTTGCCGCTGTTGCGTACGGTCAACCGGGCGGTGTGCTTCCCTGCTGTCGAGTAGGTGTGGCTCGGGTTGGCCGTGGTGGAGTCGGTGCTGCCGTCGTTGGTGAAGTCCCAGGCGTAGCTCAGCGCCGACCCGTCACCGGCGGTCGACCCGGCCGAGGAGAAGGTCACCGTGAGCGGCGCGCGTCCGCTGTCCGGGTTGGTGGCGATCTTCGCGGTCGGTGGTCGCCCGTTGGCGACGTAGTCGATGCGGTAGATGCCCGCGCCGGCGTTGCTGCCGCCGCGACCGCTGCCGGTGCCCTCGCCGAAGTCGATGACGTAGAGCGACCCGTCCGGGCCGAACTCCGCCTCGAAGGGCTGGATCCAGCTCATGTTGTCGAAGATCCCGTTGATCGACTGGAGGTCACCGACGGCGGTGGGGCCGAAGCGGGTGTTGCTGAAGGTCTGCGCCGTCTTGTGGATGGAGAGCGTCTTGAACCACTTGCGGGTGAACTCGTAGGTGATCCACTTGCCCTCGAAGTACTCGGGGAACTTCGTGGTGCGGGGGTTGGCCGGGTCGTAGTCGTAGACCGGCCCGCTCATCGGCCCGCCGCCGCCGGTGCCCAGCTCGGGGAACTGGCTGGAGGCGGAGTACGCGTACCAGACCAGTGCCGACCTCGCCGCCGGCAGCGTGGTCAGGCCGGTGTTGTTGGGGGAGTTGTTGGTCGGAGCGGCGCAGGTGAACGTCGACCCGGAGGTGCTGGTGGCGAAGTTGTAGTCGTTGAACGGGATGTTGTTGCCCACGCAGTACGGCCAGCCGTAGTTGCCGGCGGTGGTGATGCGGTTGAACTCGACCGTCCCCTCCGGACCGCGGTTGGGGTCGGCGGCGCGGGCGTCCGGGCCGTAGTCGGCCACCAGCACCGCGTTGGTCTGCGGCTCGATGGTGATCCGGAACGGGTTGCGCATGCCCATCGCGTAGATCTCCGGCCGGGTCTTCGCGGTGCCGGTCGCGAAGAGGTTGCCGCTCGGGACGCTGTACGTACCGTCGGCCTGTGGGGTGATCCGTAGGATCTTGCCGCGCAGGTCGTTGGTGTTGCCGGCGGTGCCCTGGGCGTCCCAGGCGGCCCGGCCGGCGCGCTCGTCGATCGGGGTGAATCCGCTGGAGCCGAACGGGTCGGTGTTGTCGCCGATCGCGGCGTAGAGCCGCCCGGCCGCGTCCATGGCCAGTGAGCCGCCCATGTGCGAGTTGGCCCGGCCCTCACCGCGGTAGGTGGGGATGGTCAGCAGACGCTTCTCCGAGGAGAGCGCGGCGCTGTTGTTGGCGACCGTGAACCGGGACAGGTTGAGCTGTTTGAGGGTCTTGTCCGACCAGAGCAGATAGACCCAGCCGTTGCTGGCGAAATTGCGGTCCAGGGTCATCCCGAGCAGTCCGTCGGACTGGTCGGTCATCGCCGAGGTGTACGCGAAGTCCAGCAACGTGGTGACCTGGAGGGTGTCGGAGTTGACCACCTTCAACGCGCCGGTGCGCTGGATGTAGTAGACCTTCCGGTCGGGGGCGACGGCCAGCTCGAACGGGTCGGCCAGATTCTCGGTGACCAGCCCCACCCGTTCGAAGTTGGTGGTCTCGGTGGCCGAGCAGTCGCCGGCGACCGCGCCGGCCGCCCACTCGATGCCGAAGCGCAGGTGCTCCAGGAAGGCCGGCGTGGTGAACTGGGAGCTGGCGTGCCCACCGGCGGTGAACCAGGACCGGCCGCCGTCGTAGCGCTGACACCAGGAGTACGCGTGGTCGACGCCCTCGTCCATCCCGGGGATCCCGTCGCGCACCTTGATCTGCGCGAGCGTGTGCACGTTGCCGGTCGGGTTGGTCCGCCAGTTGTACCACTCCTCGCTCTGCTCCCAGAGCTCCGGCAGGTTGCGCGTCGAGGGGTGCGCCCGGTCGAGGACCTTGACCCGGCCGGGGTAGGTGCCGCCGGTGGCCGAGAAGTCGGGGTGGTAGTCGAAGATGGTGCCGACCAGGCCCTCGTACCACGGCCAGTCTCGTTCACTGGCCGAGGCGGCGTGCAGGCCGGCCCAGCCGCCGCCGTTGCGGATGAACGTCTGCAACGCCGCCCGCTGGCTGGCGTTGAGCAGGTCGCCGGAGGCGGGCGTGGAGTTGGTGTTGTTGAAGACCAGGGCGTCGAAGGTGGCGAGGTTGGCGTCGGTGAAGGCGGCCGCGTCGGTGGTGGCGACGACCTCGAAGTTGTGGGTGGTGCCGAGCTGCTGGATCGCGGCGACGCCGGCCGGGATCGAGTCGTGGTAGAAGTTGGTGATCTTGGAGAAGACGAGCACCCGGAAACGCGGGGCGGCCTCGGCGGGCAGGGCGGTGGTGGTGCTCACCACGGTGGCGATGGCGAGCAGGATGAGGCAGAACGCGCGGAGGTGTCGGGGCATGGGGGCGCTCCCTGTCGGACGGAGAGGGTCGGAAAGCGCTTTCTCGCTGCCCGCATCACGGTACTGACAGGCAGTGACGACCGTCAATAGATGTTAGGTAAGCGGTTTCCTGCCCGGGATGCTGTCGACCGACAGCGATGTCCACGGACCCCGCGCTCCACACGCAGCACCTACCATGGTCGGGCACACGTCGCGCCATGCGGCGGCGTGGGCGGTCGACCTGGGGAGGTCACGTGACGACACCAGCGGCTTCGGAGGCGTACGAGGGGCGGGGCGCCGACCGGATCGACACCACAGTGGTGCACCCCGCCCGCCGCTACAACTACTGGCTGGGTGGCAAGGACAACTTCGCCGTCGACCGGGAGTCCGGGGACCAGATCGCCGCCGTCTATCCCGGCGTGCGCACCCTCGCTCGGGAAAACCGGGCCTTCCTCGGCCGGGCGGTGCGGTTCCTCGCCCAGGAGGCCGGCGTCCGGCAGTTCCTCGACATCGGCACCGGCATCCCGAGCGCGGACAACACCCACGAGGTGGCCCAGTCGGTCGCCCCCGAGACCCGGGTGGTCTACGTCGACAACGACCCGATGGTGCTGGTCCACGCCCGGGCGCTGCTGACCAGCGACCCGGCCGGCGCCACCGCCTACCTCGACGCCGACCTGCGCGATCCGGAAAAGATCCTCACCGACCCGCAGTTGCACGCCACGTTGGACCTGTCCCGGCCGGTGGCCCTCGTGCTGGTCGCCGTGACGCACTTCCTCACCGACGACGACCGCCCACACGAGCAGGTCGCCCGGCTGGTCGACGCGCTGCCGTCGGGCAGTTGGCTGGCCCTGACCCATTTCACCACCGACCACATCCCCACCGAGATCGTCGAGCGGATGTACGCTGAGTTCGCCGCCGGCCGGATGAAGCAGGACGCCGTACCCCGTGACCGCGCCGAGTTCGCCCGTTTCTTCACCGGCCTGGAGCTGACCGAGCCGGGCATCGTCCCGGTCACAGAGTGGCGCCCGCAGGTGCCACCGGAGCGGCGACCGTCCCTGGCCGATGCGTCCATCTACGGGGCGGTAGCCCGCAAGCCCTGACCGCACCGTCGCTTGCGCCATCGCGGGCCCCAGCAACCCCGCCGTCGCCCTCGACCGCTGTGGCGGCGCTCAGAGCGGCTGGCCACTGTTGGAACACCTCGCCGCCGTAGCGGTGCCGCCAGATGCGGGCGTAGGAGGCGAGCTGTGCGGTGCCCGCGAGCGCCGCACCGCTGATACCGCCGATCGTCTTGTAGAACGAGACGTAAGTGCTGTCGGCGAGGTCGGCGATATCGCTGAGAGTGTGTGCCAGGTGTGGGGTGGAGTCCCACATCCGGGCGCCGTCGAAGTGGACACGTGCACCGATGGCGTGCGCTGCGGCGGACACGGCGGCGAGTTCGCCCCAGGAGGGAAGGACGAAGCCGGCGTTTCGCAGCGGGAGTTCGATGACGACGGTGCTCACGGGTTCGGCGAGCGCGGTGACCTCCTCGGCGGTGGGGTTGCGGGGCGCGGTGGTCGGCCAGGTGCTGTGCAGGCCGCTCAGGTGGGCGTAGGCATGTCGTTCGTCCGCCTCCAGGTGGGCGAGTGGATGAAGTGCGACCGTCGGGTGCCCGGTGTGGTCGGCGCCGTAGCGCAGCGCAACCTGCTGGGCCATCGTGCCGGTGGGGAAGAAAACGGCGGCCTCGGTTCCCAGTAGGTCTGCCACACGTTCTTCCAGCGTGGGACATCAGCGGATCGTCGCAGGTCAGCGCAATGAGAGGCCTCTCAGGAGGGTGGCGGGGACGCCACGACGTGTCGCAGCGAGTACTCAGCGGTGGTGTAGGCGCCGCCTTGAAAGGCGGCGGCGTCGATCGGGGCTTCCGAACCGGGCACCCGGTCGGCATGACTTTCCGCGTCGTCTACCGGCAGATAGCCGAGCTGCGCCCCGGCGGCGGTATCCCAGAACGCGCGGGTGTTGGCGGAAACGGCATAGGCGGTCACGAAGTGCACCTCGGGTGCGGTGATAGCCGCACGGATGAAGCCGATGCCGTCGCGCGGGCTCAACCATGTTGCCAGATAACGGGCCTCGGTCGGCTCGTCCTCGAAGCTGCCGATTCGCAGACACACCACCGACAGGCCGAACTTGTCGGCGTAGAGGCGCCCGAGTGCTTCGACGGCGACCTTGCTCACCCCGTAGAACCCGTCCGGTCGGGCCGGTGCGTCCGGTGCGACGACCTGCCCGACCGGGTAGAAACCGGTGACACGGTTGCTGCTGGCCAGGACGACTCGTCCTACCCTCTGTCGGCGAGCAGCCTCCAGCACGTGGTACGTGCCCAGCACGTTGCTCTCCAACAGGTCGGCCAAGGGCGCCTCATCCGGGTGGCCGGCCAGGTGAACCACAGCGTCCGCTCCCTCCAGCGCGGCCACTACGGCGTCCAGGTCTGCCAGATCCAGTTGAACCACCCGATCTGTCGAAGACCGCGGATCCAATGGAACCCGATCGACCAGCACGAGGTGGCGAACCTCATCGCGCAGGTGTCGGCAGACTTCGGCACCGATTCGACCTGCGGCACCCGTGACCACGACCGTGCCCAGACGTGAACTCATGGCCTACATCCTGGCGGCCTGGACCGACAAGATGGTCATCGTCAAGACGGACCCGGACTGCTATCCGAACCGGTCAGCGAGCTTCGTCAGCCTGGCGACGTACGCCGGCCAGTCATGGTCGTCGGGGATGTTGGTGTTGTCCCGCCGCAGCCCGATCGTCGTGTCGTGCTGCTCGCGCATGATGTCTGCGTGACCGGCGTGACGAGCGAGGTCGCAGGTCACGTGGATGATGATCCTGTGCAGCGTCACGGCCTGTGCACCTGGTCGCCACCACGGCACCCGTCCCGGCGCGTCCAGTGGTAGCTGGTGGATCGTCTGATCCGCGAACACCCCGACACGGCGGTACAGGTCGATCAGTCCATCCTTCGTCTCGTCCTCCCGCGCGTACCAGTCTGCCTGCGGGTCCTCGTCGTACGCCGACATGGGGACCAGTTCCTCGGGCGTCGGGAATTCGCGCCCGAAGGTAGGCCCGAAGTAGCCGACTTCGACATTGAGGCAGTGCTTGAGGACTCCCAGCAGATTGTTGCCGGTCGCGGTGCGGGGCAGTCTGGCTTCGCGTTCACTCAGCCCGTCGAGCTTCCAGATCAGGTCTTCGCGAGTCTCCTGCAGGTAGTGGTGCAGCGCGGCCTTCGCATCGCCCAGGTCAGTCATGCCCGCCAGTTTTCCTTACGGCCGTCAGCCCAGCGGCACCTGCGCCGGGTGATCACCGTTGCCAGCGGCACCGACGCCCTCAGGCGCGGTGATTGGTGCGGTGGTGATCCGGCTCGGCAGCACCGGGGCATCCCGGCCCGTGCCCCGCCGGCCGTCGCCGCCGGACGACTGCTCGTGGTAGTCCTGCTCCACGTTGACCGACCAGACATCGTGCGCGCTGCCGGTGGCGATGTTCTCGGCGGTGAGCATCGCGGTCAGCATCGAGTGGTCCTGGTTGTTGTAGCGGTGCATCCCGTTGCGCCCCACCGGGTGCACGTTCGGCACCGCCTCGGCCAGCCAGGCCCGGATCGTGTCCACGTTGTGTTGGTAGCGCTCGTCGTACACCGGGTAGGCCTTCGGCATCCGCACGACGTAGCCGGCCTCCACCACGCCGGGCCGGGCCAGACCCAACCGCTCCAGCTCCGCGGTGGCCAGCGCCACCAGGTCGGCGTCGGGGGTACGCCACATCTCGTCGTCCTCGAAGACGAAGTACTCCAGGCCCAGGCAGGTGCGCCCGTCCTTGACGAGGTACGGCGACCAGGAGCCGAAGTTCTGGATCCGGCCCACCCGTACCCCCTGGTCGTGCACGTAGATCCAGTTGTCCGGGAACGAGAACTCCGCCGGCACCACCAGGGCGACCGTCAGGAAGTCGCGGTAGCGCAGGTCCGCGGCGCAGGCCAGCACCTCCGGCGGCGCCGGCGGGCGCAGCGCGGCCACCAGCTCCGAGATCGGCATGGACGAGATCACGTGGTCTGCTGATTCGGTACGCTGCCCGCCCGCGCCGTTGACCGTCACGCTGATCGCCCGCCGTTGCGCCGGGTCGCGGTGCACGGCGGTGACCCAGGTGCCGGTCGACACCTGCCCGCCCCGGTCGCGCACCTGCTCGGCGCAGCGCTCCCACATCATCCCCGGCCCGTACTTCGGGTACTGGAACTGCTCGATCAGGCTGGTCACGTCCGTGCGGTACCGCCGGGGCAGCACCGCGTTGCGGATCGCCTTGGCCAGCGACAGGTTCTTGATCCGCTGCGCGGCCCAGTCCGCCTGCAGCCGGTCCGCCGGCATCCCCCAGACCTTCTCGGTGTACGTCTTGAAGAAGATCGAGTACAGCCGCCAGCCGAAGCGGGCCGACACCCAGCCCTCGAAGTGCGACTGGTCTCGTGGCGGGCGCAGTCGGGCCCGGGCGTACGACCCGAGGCAACGGGCCGCCTCCGGCAGCCCGAGGTTGCGCAGCGCGTTCACCGCGCTCAGCGGGTAGTTGAACAGCGCACCCCGGTAGAAGATCCGGCTCATTCGGGGCCGGGTCAGGAAGTCCTCGTCCGGCAGGATCTCGTGCCAGAACGCCTCCACCCGGGGCACCTTCGTGAAGAACCGGTGCCCGCCGATGTCGAAACGCCACCCGTCGCGCTCCACCGTCCGGCTGATCCCGCCGACCACCTCGTCGGCCTCGAAGACCCGGACCGACCGGCCGTGCCGGAGCAGCTCGTACGCCGCTGTGAGCCCCGCCGGCCCCGCGCCGATGACCACCGTGCCGTGCTGCTCACTCATGCTGCCGCGCTCCCTGCTCACCGTCATGGTTGAGGCGCGGCGCGTACCCGTTCTGCGCCGAATGTCACCCTTGATGGTGGTGGTTTCCGCTTCGGCGGGTCGCGCGGCGGCGTACAACGGGAAGGGCGACACCCCGCGCACGGCGGGTGGGCCGGCGGACCGGGGGAGCGGGGCGGATGCACCGGTGGCGGAGCGTCGCGGCGGCGCTGGCCGCCCGGTTGGTCGCTGCCGGCCGCGTCGGGGCGCGCACGGCCCGTCGGGTGCCGGCGCCCTGGCCGTACGTGATCGGCCTGTTCCTCGGCGCGAAGCTGCTGCTGACCCTGCTCGGGCTGCTGGCCCTGCACGCCTGGGACGGCGTCCCCGGGGCGCCCCCGTCGGACGAGGCGTTGATGTGGGCACAGCAGCGGGAGATTTCCGGGCACCGGTGGATCTCCTTCTGGTTCGCCTGGGACGCGCTGCTCTACCTACGGCTGAGCGAGCTGCCCCTGACCGGGCCGTGGAGGGACTTCGCTTTCCCCCTGCTCTACCCGTTCCTGGCCCGGCCGGTCGGCGTGCTGCTCGGCGGCGACAACGCGCTGGCCCTGCTGTTGATCAGCAACGTCGCGTTCCTGCTGGCCCTCTGGTACGGCTACCGGTTGGCCGAGCTGCTGCTCGGCGACGCGGACGCGGCCCGCCGGTTCACCCGGTACCTGGTGCTGCTGCCGACCGCGTTCCTCTTCCAGGCCGCGCTGACCGAGTCGCTCTTCGTCTGCCTCGCGTTGGCCGCGTTCTACCACGCCGAGCGGCGCCAGTGGCTGCTGGTCGGTGTGCTCGGCTACTTCCTGGCGATGAGCCGTTCCGTTGGCCTGATCGTCGCGCTGCCGCTGGCCCTGGTGCTGCTCCGCCAGCACGACTGGCGGCTCGGCCCGCGCGCCCTGCTCGGTTACCTGCGGATTGGTTGGCCGTTGCTGCTGCTGCCCGCCGGGTGGTTCACCTTCATGGCGTTCTGCCGGTGGCGTGGCGGGGACTGGTTCGCCTACCAGCACGCCCAGCAGACCGGGTGGGGGATCAGGGTGCAGAACCCGGTGCCGGTGCTGTTGAACGGGCTGGCCGGGGAGCCGCGCGACGCCGCCCGGATCTGGTTCGCCGTGGCCGTGTTGGCAGTGCTGGTCGCCGGGTTCCGCCGCCGGGAGCTGGCCTACCTGGTCTACGGCGTACTCATGGTGTTGGTGCCCCTGTCGATGGGCCCGGCGGTGTACAAGAGCCTGCTGCGCTACCTGCTCGCCGCCTTCCCGGTGGCCCTGGTGCTGGCCCGCTGGGCCCGTCAGGCCAGCGTCGACGTGTGGCTGACCGCGGCACTCGCCGTGGTGCAGGGCGCGCTGTTCGTGCTCTGGCTCAGCTACTGGACCCACATGATCATCTGATCGGGCCGTCGGTAGGCCCGGGCAGGATGAGGCAAGGACCGAGCCCCGGGCCGGCGCCGACCGACGTGCCTGTGCGAGCCTGCTACCGACGTTCGAAGCGCACCCGCGTAGGAGGCCCCGTGTTCGCCCTGCCGCTGACCGAGGAGGTCGAGCTGCGCCCGCTGGACCCGTGGCGGGCTGAGGAGTTCCTCGCCAACCTGGACCGGGCGCGGAAGCACATCCAGCCCTGGGTGTCGCCGTCCTTCGTCGCGACCGACCTGGCGTCGTCCCGGGCGGTGCTGCAGCGGTACGCCGACCGGTGGGCCAGCGACACCGGTGGCATCTGGGGGCTGTGGTGGCGGGGCACCCTCGTCGGCGGGGTCATGTTCGTGTCGTTCGACGTGACCCGGGGCGTCTGCGAGGTCGGATGCTGGGTGGAGCCGGAGGCGCAGGGAAGGGGCATGGTCGCGCCGGCGGTCCGCCGGATCATCGACTGGGCGGTCCGCGAGCGCGGCATCCAGCGGGTGGAGTGGCGTACCGACGCCGACAACACCCGCAGCAAGGCCCTCGCCCGCAGGCTCGGCCTGCGCCTCGACGGCACACTCCGCCAGGTCAGCCCAGGCCCGCACGGTCGGATCGACCTTGAGGTCTGGTCGGTGCTGGCCGACGAGTGGCTCGCCGCGCCCAGCGAACCGCAGCCCACCGTCCACTGACGACCGCGCGTTCTGTCGTACCCGGGCGGCACCATGCATCCATGGCCGTCCCCGCGCTCACCCCTCATTCCGACCCGCCGCGTTCCGTGCCGCTGCGTGAGGCGCGCACCCGGTTCAGCCAGCTCGTCGCGCTGGCCGAGCTGACCGACGCGGTCACCGTCGTCACCCGCGACGGCGATCCCCGCCCGGTCGCCGCGATCGTTCCCGCCGCAGCCGCCCGCAGCGGCGCGCAGGCCCGCGCCGACGCCGACCGGCTCTCCACGGTCACCGCCGGCTGGGCCCGGCGCCTTGAGGAGCAGCACCGGCGCAGCAGTCAGCGGCACGCCGCCGAGCTGGGTGCGATCCGCGCGGCGCTGGCCGAGGCGTGGGCCGAGCTGGATCGCCGGGTCATTCCCGGCAGCGACCCGGCGCTGGCTCGGCTGCGTGCCGCGCACAACGACCTGCTCGCCGACTGACCCCGCGCCGGACGCCGGTCCGGGGTTCAGCCGGTGGCCGGGTAGGCGTGCGTCTCGGCCGCCTTGACCGCCACCCAGACCCGCTGTCCGGGGATCAGCCGTAGCTGGGCGGCGGCGGCCGGCGTGACGTCGGCGGCCACCCCGATCGGCCCGTCCACCTGCACCCGCACGTTGTCGCCGTGCCGCTGGACACCGGCCACGGTGCCCGCCCAGGTGTTGCGTGGGCTGCCCTCCGGTCGGGTCGGGTGCAGGGCCACCGCAGCCGGGCGGAACGCCACGAAGGCCTCGCCGTCCAGCCGGTCGGCGACGGTGAGGGTCAGCTCGGGCGCGACCCGTACCCCGTGCCCTTCGGCCCGGCCCCGGTAGAGGTTCAGCCCGACCAGCCGGGCGACGTAGTCGGTGCGCGGGCGGGCGGTGACGCTCGGCCCGTCGCCCTCCTGCACCACCTGACCGCCCTCGACGATGACCAGCCGGTCGGCCAGCGCCAGCGCGTCGAGCGGGTCGTGGGTGACCAGCACCGTCGCGCCCGGATGGGCGGACAGGTGGCGGTGCAGCTCCGCGCGGGTGTCCAGCCGGGTGCGGGCGTCCAGCGCGGCGAGCGGCTCGTCCAGCAGCAGCAGCGCCGGCGCGACGGCCAGCGCGCGGGCCAGCGCCACCCGCTGCGCCTGACCGCCGGAGAGCTGCCGGGGGCGGCGGTGCGCCTGCGCGTCGAGCCCCACCCGGCCGAGCCAGTCCCGGGCCGTGGCACGCGCGGCCCGCCGGTCGACACCGTGCCGGCGCGGCCCGAAAGCCACGTTGTCCAGTGCGCTGAGGTGCGGAAAGAGCAGGTAGTCCTGGAAGACCACGCCGATCGACCGGCGCTCGGTGGACACCCAGCCCCGTGTCGCCGGGCGGTCCAGGACGAGGCCGTCGAGGGTGACGTGCCCGTCGCTGAGCGGATGCAGCCCGGCCAGCGCGCGCAGCGCGGTGGTCTTGCCGGCGCCGTTCGGGCCGAGCAGCGCGACCACCTCGCCGGGCGCGACCCGCAGCGGCACGTCGAGCCGGAAGGTGCCCCGGTCGACGACGAGCCGGGCGTCGAGCAGTGGACCGCTCATGCGCTGGTCATCCAGCGGTCCCGCAACGCGACCAGGATGCCCACCGACACGACGAGCAGCACCAGGCTGAGCACGATCGCGGACTCCAGATCGGTCTCCAACGCCAGGTAGACGGCGAGCGGCATGGTCTGCGTCCGGCCGGGATAGTTGCCGGCGAAGGTGATGGTGGCACCGAACTCGCCGAGCGCCCGCGCCCAGCAGAGCACCGCCCCGGCGGCCAGCCCGGGCGCCACCAGCGGCAGCGTGACATGGGTGAAGGTGGTCCACCGACTGGCGCCCAGCGTCGCGGCGGCCTCCTCGTAGCGGTGGTCGGCGGCGCGTAGCGCACCCTCCACGGCGATGACCAGGAACGGCATGGCGACGAACGACTCGGCCAACACGACACCCGCGGTGGTGAAGGGCAGGGTGATGCCGAACGTGGCGTCGAGCCAGCCGCCGAGCAGCCCACGCCGGCCGAAGACCAGCAACAGCGCCACCCCGCCGACCACCGGCGGCAGCACCAGCGGCACGGTGACCAGGGCGCGTACCAGCCGGCGGCCGGGGAACTCGACCCGGGCCAGCACCCAGGCGAGTGGCACCCCGAGCAGTAGGCAGAGCAGGGTGGCCAGGGTGGCGGTCTGCACCGACAGCCGCAGAGCGGTCAGCGCGCCCGGCTCGGTGAGCCGCTCCGGCAGGGTCGCCCATGGTGCCCGGATCACCAGGCCGGCCAGCGGCAGAACGAGGAAGAGCAGGCCCAACCCGGCGGGGATCAACAGCGCCGCGGGCACCCGCCCTCGCCGTCGGGGAGGGGCGTGATCGAGGACCTGGCTCATGGAGCCTGGAAGCCGGCCTCGGCGAGGACCGCCTGCGCCGGCGCCGAGCGGACGTACGCCACGAAGGCCCACGCGCCCGCCGAGTTCGGCGCGTCCTTCAGCGCGATGATCGGGTAGTCGTTGACCGCCCGCGCCGACTCGGGAAACTCCACGCCGGTCACGTCGGCACTCGCTGCCCGCGCGTCCGTGCGGTAGACCAGGGCCGCGTCGACCTCGCCGAGCTTCACCTTGGCGAGCGCGCCCTTCACGTCCTGCTCGAGCGTGACCGGCGTCAGCGCCACGCCGGCCGCGTCCAGCGCGGTGTGGGCCGCCGCGCCGCAGGGCACCTGGTTGGCGCAGAGTGCCACCTTCACACCCGGCCGGGTCAGGTCGGCCAGCCCGGTCACCCCCTTCGGGTTGCCCCGGGGCAGCGCGATCACCAACTGATTGCGGGCGAAGGTGCTCGGTGTGCCGTCGGCATTGCCGGCCTCGATGACCGTGGTCATGTTCGCCGGGGCGGCCGAGGCGAACACGTCCGCCGGTGCGCCCTGGTTGATCTGGTTGGCGAGGGCGGAGCTGCCGGCGAAGTTGAGGGTCACGGTGCTGCCCGGATTGGCGGCCTCGAAGGCCTTCCCGATTCGGGTGAACGACTCGGTCAGCGAGGCGGCCGCAAACACCGTCACCGTGCCGGTGACCCGACCGTCCGCGGCACCGCCGGATGCCCGGTCGTCGCCTCCGCCGCAGCCGGCCACCGCCAGCGCGGTCGCCGCCACCACAGCCGCCAGGGCCGTACGCGTTCTCCGCGCGCTCATCCGCCGGACCTCCCCCTGGTCGTCGCGGTGGGCGCGGCCCGCTCCACCACCACCGTGGTCGACTTGATCACCGCGACGGCCACCGACCCGACCCGAAGGTCGAGCTCGTCGACCGCCTCCCGGCTCATCAGCGACACGACCCGGAACGGGCCGGCCTGGATGTCGACCTGGGCCATCACCGTGTCCTTACGAACGTCGACGACGATGCCGCGCAGCCGGTTGCGGGCCGAGGAGAACTCGGCGCCCGCGTCCGGATCGGCGGCCTGGGCGCGGGCGAACGCGGCCAGGTCGACACCGTCGATGACCCGGTGGCCGTGCTCGTCGCGCTCGGCCGTCAGCCGCCCGGCGTCCACCCAGCGGCGAATCGTGTCGGCGCTGACGCCGAGCAGGTCGGCCGCCGCACCGATCTGGAACGTCGTCACCGGCTCACCCTAGCGCCCGCATCTGCGACTGCGAAAGCCCGATGAGGGCAGCTTCCGCGTACCTCATTGGGCGTTGTAGGCCGCAGGTGCGGCTCGCCGTCGGCGGCCGGCGGACGGAAGACGGCGACCGCGCGACCCGCACGACGGAGGTCAGGGTCGGCGGGGGTGGCCCTTCAGGTGCCGGCCCAGTTCGCGGGCGATCTCCCGGTTGGCGTCCCGCTCCGCCAACGTCTGCCGCTTGTCGTAGGAGCGCTTGCCCTTCGCCAGGGCCAGCTCGACCTTGGCGAAGCCGTTCTCGAAGTACATCGACAGCGGGACCAGCGTCACCCCGCCCTCGCGCACCTTGTCCAGGATCCGGTCGATCTCGGCCCGGTGCAGCAGCAGCTTGCGGTTGCGGCGGGGAGCGTGGTTGGTCCACGTGCCGTAGGCGTACTCGGCGATGTGCAGCCCGTACAGCACGATCTCGCCGTCGCGCTCGTGCGCGAACGCGTCCACCAGCGAGGCTCGCCCCTCACGCAGCGACTTCACCTCGGTGCCGACGAGCACGATGCCCGCCTCGTAGGTGCGCAGCACGGTGTACTCGTGCCGGGCCTTCTTGTTGGAGGCGATCAGCCGACGCTCGGGCTGCTTGGACGGGGTCACCCGGCGACGATAGCCGGCCGTTGCCTCAGTCGGCCGCCGGGCGCTCAGAGCGCAGTCGCGCGGCCAGATCGCGCACCGCATCCGCGAACGCCTCCTGCGACTCGCACGGCCAGTGCCCCAGGATCGGCGGGGGAACGCTGTCGCTGGGCGGCGCGACCACGTCCTGCGGGTCCTTCAACCGGCGATCCACCATCGCCGCCGGACCGGTCAGCGTCTCGGTCTCCCCGGGCCGGTGCGAGGCGAAGATCCAGCCGCCGATCGGGTCGGTGTCTCGCCACAGGTTGATCCAGCGCCAGCCGACCCGCTCACCGATCTCCCGCAGCGCCGGCTCGTCGGCGTACGCCGGGAACAGCCGCGAGTACAACCGGCCCAGGGGCGACCCGTAGGTCAGCAGAGCGACCCGATCGGTGATCCGGGTCGGCAGTTGCAACACCGTCGCGGCGAGCAGCACCGAACCGTGGCTGTGCCCGGCGAGCAGCACCCCCTGACCCTGCTCCACCAGGTAGGAGATGCGCTTGGCCAGCTCCGGCACGGCCCGTTCGGCATAGCAGGGCGGCGCGAAGGGGTGTGCGGCCCGGGGCCAGAACGTGCCCAGATCCCACAACACACCCACGTACCGGCGGAACTGCGCGGTCCGGTAGGCGAAGATGCCGCCGACCACCAGCCCGAGGATGATCGCGGCGATCAGGTAGCTGCCGGATCCGATCAAAAAGTTGACCATGCTCTCGGGCACCCCGACGTAGCGCTGCGCAACATCACCGGGACGGAGCTGGAGCATGCCGAGCACGCTGGTGGACAGGCCGAGCGCGGCCAGCCCGGCGTACACCACGGAGAGCGGTTCCAGCCGCTCGGTGAACCGGGCCCGCGCCACCGCCTGCTCGACCCGGCGCAGCCGGTCCGCCGCCCCCGGTGGCGCGTGCGGAAAATCGGCGGCCACGATCGCCCGCGCGGCCCGCCGCCGCCCACGCCGGGTCAGCACGGTGACGAGGCCAGCCACCAGCACCGCGGTCACCACCGCCAGGAAAAACCCGAAGATCGCCCACTTGTACGACAACGGAGGGCTGGTCTCCAGGCTGTCCGCGGTCGTCCCGTCGCGATCGAGCAGGTCCGCCACCCGGTAGACCAACTCGGCGGAGAACGCCACGGCGAGCCCGGCCGCGGCGGTGACGAAGACCGGCGCTCCCAACGCACGGAGCCGAGCCCTCCGCTGCCCGCCGCCCCGCCGCCAGATCACCACCGCGACGAGGGCGGCCACCAGCACGGTCTGGCTGACGAACAACCAGGCCACGGTTGCGCTGTAGCCGGGCAGCGCACCATCCTGCGGCCACGGAGTCGGGCTGATGACGATGTGCACGATCACCAGGATGGTCAGGCCGCAGGCGAACGTGCGCAGCCCGCGGAAGAGGGCGTCCACTCGGGGCGCCCGATCAGTCCGGTCGATGCTCCGTACGACGGTGAGCAGGACCAGGCAGGTCAGCAGCACCGCCCCGGTGGCCGCCAGCAGCGCCACCATCACCAACGAGGCGTGCTGGCTGGCCCTGGCCGCCAGCAGGCTGCCGTCGAGCGTGGCGAACGCCGCCGCGACGTGCACCGAGCGCAGCCGACCCACCAGCGGCTCGCCGTCCCACTGGCCGACGGCACTCAACCGGTGCTTGGAGACCGGCGTCGACGGGGTCCGGAACGCGTCGAACGAATGGCTCGGGCGGGCACCCAGCCACCAGACGAGCCCGATGGCGGCGACCGGCACCAGCGCCAGCACACCCAGGCGCAGCCCGATCGGGCGTCCTCCGAGCCAGGACAGCCAGCTCCGGCCGGCCAGGCACGACGGCGTGCCCATGCAACGCCAGGCGATCAGGTCCAACGCCACCCCGACGATGGAGAGCACGTAGAGCATGGTGAGGGTGAGGGCGAGCACCCGGCACAGCGCCATGATGCCGTACTTCGAGGCGTGGCTCGCCGGGCGCATCCAGACCGCCACATTGCAGAGCATGAACGGCAGAAGGAACACCAACGACAACGTCCGCACGGCCGTCCCGGACGGCAGGTCACTCCAGCGGTACGCCTCCAGCGTCACCCCGTCGGTCCCGGTCGAGTCCGGATAGCCGGGACGCGGTCGGTAGAACCCTCCGCTGCGGTCGCCAGCGACCTGGTGCACGTGCGGCCGGTCCAACACCTGGTCCGCCCCCGCACCGGAGACACCGTGTACCCGCAACTCCACGATCCCGCCCGACATCGTCGGTCCGGTCGGCGACACGTCCGCCATGGGCCCCCCGAGGTGTGCGCGCCAGCCAGGCGGGTCGTCGATGTACGGCGACCCGCGCGGCTCCCCGGCTTACCCATCCCGAACCCGGTCAACCGTGCGTCGACACTCGGCCATGTGCGGTCGACGACCCGGAGGTGATTTCATGGCGCCATGGCGAACCCGGTGATCCTGACCGTCGACGACGACCCGGTGGTGTCCCGGGCGGTGGCCCGGGACATCCGGCGCCGCTACGGCGACCGCTACCGGGTGCTGAGGGCCTCCTCTGGGCCGGAGGCGCTGGAAGCGTTGCGAGAGGTCAAGCTGCGCGGCGAACAGGTGGCGCTGCTGCTGGCCGACCACCGGATGCCGGAGATGACCGGAGTCGAGTTCCTCGAGGCGGCGATGGACATCTTCCCGGCCGCCCGCCGGGTGCTGCTCACCGCGTACGCGGACACCGACGCCGCGATCGAGGCCATCAACGTGGTCGACCTGGACCACTACCTGCTCAAGCCCTGGCATCCGCCGGAGGAGAAGCTGTACCCGGTGGTCGACGGACTGTTGGAGGCGTGGGCGGTCACCCCGGACGCGGCGAGTGCCGAGATCCGGGTCGTCGGGCACCGCTGGTCGGCGCCGTCGTTCAAGGTCCGCGACTTTCTGGCCCGCAACCTGGTGCCGTACCGCTGGCTGCTGTCCGACGACCCGGAAGGCGCCCGGCTGCTCGACGCGGCCGGGGCCACCGAGGCGGACGTGCCGCTGGTGGTGACGGCCGAGGGTAAGGCGTTGGTCGCCCCGAGCGAGGCCGAGTTGGCCGCGCTGGCCGGGTTGACCGTGGTGCCGGCGGCTGACTTCTACGACCTGGTCGTGATCGGCGGTGGACCGGCCGGCCTCGGCTCGGCGGTGTACGGCGCGTCGGAAGGGCTGCGCACCGTGCTCGTCGAGCGACGGGCGACCGGCGGGCAGGCCGGGCAGAGCAGCCGGATCGAGAACTACCTGGGTTTCCCGGACGGCGTCTCCGGCGCCCAGTTGACCGACCGGGCACGCCGGCAGGCGGTGAAGTTCGGCGCCGAGCTGCTCAGCGCCCGGGAGGTGGTCGGTCTGAGCGAGGCTGGCGGCGCACGACTGCTGCGCTTCGGCGACGGCACCGAGATCGCCGCGCACACCGTGGTGCTGGCCACCGGGGTCTCCTACCGGGTGCTCGACGCCCCGGGGCTGGCCGACTTCACCGGCCGGGGAGTGTTCTACGGCGCCGCCGCCACCGAGGCGCCGAGCTGCGTCGAGCAGGACGTCTACATCGTCGGCGGGGCCAACTCCGCCGGCCAGGCGGCCGTGCACTTCTCCCGGTACGCGTCGAGGGTGCACCTGCTGATCCGGGGCGCGGACCTGACCGCCTCGATGTCGCGGTACCTGATCGACCAGTTGGAACGGATCGACAAGATCACGGTGCACCCGCACACCGCGGTGGTCGGCGGCGCCGGCCAGGATCACCTGCAACGGCTGCATCTCTGCGACACCCGCACCGGCGAGGCTCGCTCGGTCGACACCTCCTGGCTGTTCATCTTCATCGGCGCGGAGCCCCGCACCGACTGGCTGGACGGGGTGCTCATCCGCGACGGGCGCGGCTTCATCGTCACCGGCCCGGATCTGGTCGCCGGGGGGCGGCGGCCGGCCGGCTGGTCGCTGTCGCGCGACCCGTACCACCTGGAGACCAGCGTGCCGGGGGTGTTCGCCGCAGGGGACGTGCGGGCCGAGTCGGTCAAGCGGGTCGCCTCGGCCGTCGGCGAAGGCGCGATGGCCGTTTCGCTAGTGCACCGTTACCTGGAGGCCCAGTGAGTGCGAGGAGTGAGCCGGGTTTGCGAGCCCCGCAGTCACGAACAAAGGAGGCCCAGTGAGTACCGCGTCTGACCGGCTGACACCCGCGCAGCTGCGCACCCTGTTCCTGTTCGAGGCCCTCGACGACGGGCAGCTCGACTGGCTGGCCGAGCGTGGCCGGGTCGAGCAGCGCGCCGGGGGCACCCTCGTCTACGCCGAGGGCGAGGCCGCGACCTGCTTCTTCGTGCTGGTGCGCGGGGCGGTGGCGCTGAGCCGGCAGGTGCGCGGCGACGACGTCGAGGTCAGCCGGACCGACCAGCGCGGGGTGTACGGCGGGGCCGTCCAGGCGTACCTGGGTGACCAGGTCGAGCAGGTCTACCGCAACAGCCTGCGGGCGGTGACCGACGCGGACTTCTTCGTGTTGCCAGCGGAGGACTTCGCGCACGCCCTGCGGTCCTGGTTCCCGATGCCCATGCACCTGCTGGAGGGGCTGTTCTTTGGTATGCGGGATTCCCAGACCATCGTCGGCGAACGGGAGCGGCTGTTGGCCCTCGGCTCCCTCTCGGCGGGTCTGACCCACGAGCTGAACAACCCGGCCGCTGCGGCGGTGCGGGCCACCTCGGTGCTGCGCGACCGGGTCGCCGGGATGCGGCACAAGCTCGCCATGATCGCCGACGGTCGGCTCGACGGCACCGCCCTGCACGGGCTCGTCGCGTTGCAGGAGGAGGCGGTTGCCCGGGTCGCCACCGCGCCGAAGTTGACCCCGATGGCGACCGCCGACGCCGAGGACACCCTCACGGACTGGCTGGAGGAGCACGGGGTCGATGGCGCCTGGGATCTGGCGCCGATCCTGGTGGGTGGCGGGCTCGACACGGCCTGGCTGGCGCAGGTGAAGGCGGCGGTCGGTCCCGCCGACCTGGAGGCCGCGGTGCGCTGGCTCACCTACACCGTCGACACCGAGCTGCTGATGCGTGAGATCGGCGACGCGGTCACCCGGATCTCCGGCCTGGTGGGCGCCGCCAAGCAGTACTCGCAGTTGGACCGCGCGCCGCACCGGGTGGTGGACGTGCACGACCTGCTCGACGCCACGCTGGTGATGTTCAAGGGGAAGATTCCCGCCGAGGTCAAGCTCGTCCGCGAGTACGACCGCGGCCTCCCACCGGTCCCGGCGTACGCGGCCGAGCTGAACCAGGTGTGGACCAACCTGATCGACAACGCGTTGGGCGCGATGGGGGAGAAGGGTGTGCTGACCGTCCGCACCGGACGCGTCGGTGACCTGCTGGCGGTGGAGATCACCGACACCGGCCCCGGTATCCCGCCCGAGGTGCGTCCACGCATCTTCGAGCCGTTCTTCACCACCAAGCCGGTCGGCTCGGGCACCGGGTTGGGGCTGGACATCTCGTACCGGATCGTCGTGCGCAAGCACCACGGCGACATCCGGGTGGAGACCGAGCCCGGGCGGACCACGTTCCGGGTGCTCCTGCCGATCACCGAGGGGACGCCGCCGTCCTGACCTGCCGACCGTTCGTCGCCTCCACCCGGCGGGGTTGACCCCGCGGTGGTCGCTTCGGCAGGGGCCGAACCATGACCGCCGTACGGTCGGCGACCATGACGATCAGCCACACACCAACCGCCACCGAGTACCTGACGATCAACCCGAGCATCCTGTACTTCGGCACCCCGGTGGTGCTGCTGAGCACCGAGAACGACGACGGCAGCGCCAACCTGGCACCGATCTCCTCGGCGTGGGCCCTCGGGCAGGTCGTCGTGCTCGGTCTCGGCGGCGACGGGCAGACCGCGCACAACCTCGCCGCTCGCCCCGACCTGGTGATCAATCTTCCCGCTGCGGATCAGTGGGAGGCTGTCGAGCGGCTGGCGCCGTTGACCGGACGGCACCCGGTGCCGGCGACCAAGCGGGACCGGTTCCAACACGAGCCGGCGAAGTTCGAGGCCGCCGGCCTGCGGCCGCAGCCGTCGCGCTGCGTCCGACCGCCCCGGGTGGCCGAGTGCCCGCTGCACCTGGAGGCCCGCGCCTCCCGGATACACGCCGACGTCACTGACACCTTCCTCATCGTCGAGGCCCACGTCCTGGCGGTGCACGCCGACGAGGGCATCGTCGTGCCGGGCACCAACCACGTCGACCCGGCCGCCTGGCATCCGTTGATCTACAACTTCCGCCACTACTTCGGGCTGGGCGCCGAACTCGGTCACAGCTTCCGCTCGGAGACGCCGGCCGGTTGACCTGGCCGACTCGGGATGGTGACGACACGCCATTGGCACACCCGTGCGACGCGCCGATTACCTGAAGACATCGAACGGTTGCAGGCAGTAGTCTCGGGCGGCATCCGTGATCCCCGCCCCCGAGGAGGGTCTGTGGAGTCGATGGCCCGCCAGCGCACCGCTGCCGAGGACGACGACCAGCCGGGCGATCCGCCCGCCGCCACGATGTTGCCGGAGTTGGAGGACCGTGACTGGTTGCACCACGCGCAGGAGTTCGCGCACACCAGCTTCTGGGCGGTGGCCCGCAGGCTGCCCCGGCTGGTCCGGGAGGCGGTCGGGCTGGCCTGGGCCACCAACCGCAGGGACACCGTCGCCTCCATCGGGCTCAACGTCGCCGCCGGGGTGATGACCACCTTCGGTCTGCTCGCCACGACCAGCGTGCTGCGCGAGTTGTTCGCCGCCGGTCCCACCCCGGACCGGGTCCGCTCGGCCCTGCCGGCGCTGATCGTGGCCGCGGCGGCGGTGTCGGCACGTGGTGGTCTCACGATCGCGGCCGGCTGGGCCCAGGCCCGGCTGACCCCACAGATCAACTATCAGGTGGAGCTGCGGCTGTTCGAGGCCACCACGGCGGTGGACCTGGCCGCGTTCGACGACGCCGGCTTCGCCGAGGAGATGGACCGCGCGCGGGACCGGGGGATGACGGAGGCCGCGTACATCGTCGACCACACCGTCAACCTGGTCACCGGCGTGGTCGGGATACTCGCCACCGCGGTGGCGGTGACCGTCATCCAACCGCTGCTGCTGCCCTGCCTGCTGCTCGCCGCGGTGCCCCAGGCCATCACGGCGGTGCGGATGGCCCGCCGGGAGTACCTGGCGATGCTGGCCCGGATCACCCGGCGCCGTCGGATGTGGATGCTGGCCCACCTGATGGCCAACCGGCACACCGCGGCCGAGGTGCGCGCCTACCAGATGCGCGACTTCCTGCTGACCGAGTACCGCGGGGTGATGGCCGTCGAGACCCGGGCCCAGCTGCGTCTGGTCCGCTCCCAGACCGGCACCCGGGTGGTCGGCGCCACGGTGGCGGGGCTGGCCACCTTCGGGGTGTACGCGGTCCTCGGCGGCCTCCTGCTGAACGGGATGGTCGCCCTCGCCGCCGCGGCCACCGCACTGCTCGCCCTGCAGTCCGCGCGGACCAGCCTGGGTGTTTCGGTCATCGCCACCAACTCGCTGTACGAGGACGCCCTCTACTACCAGGACTACCGGGACTTCCTGGCCCGCGCCCACGCCCGGGTGCCGATCGGCGGCGACCGGGTGATCGACGGTGTCGACGCGATCGAGGTGGACGAGGTGAGCCTGAGTTATCCGGACACCGACGCCCCGGCAGTGGACCAGGTCAGTCTGACCGTCCGGCGAGGTGAGGTGATCGCGCTGGTCGGTGAGAACGGCTCGGGCAAGACCACCCTTGCCAAGCTGATCGCTGGGCTCTACCAGCCGACCGGTGGGGTGATCCGTTGGGACGGCGTCGACGCGGCCGAGCTGGACCCACACGCCCTCGGCGCCCAGGTGGCCGTGATGACCCAGGAGTGGTGGAAGTTCCCGTTCACCGCCGGGCAGAACATCCGCGTCGGGCGGCACGACCGCCCGCCGGAGCGATCCGGCCCCAGCGTGCAGGAGGCCGCCGGCGCGGCCGCCGCACACGACATGATCGTCGGCCTGCCGCACGGCTACGACACCCTGCTCGACCGGGAGTTCAAGGACGGCCACGAGCTGTCCGGCGGGCAGTGGCAGCGGTTGGTCGCCGCCCGCGGCCTCTACCGGGACGCCGCCCTGCTGATCTGTGACGAACCCTCGGCAGCCCTGGACGCCCGCGCCGAACACGCCCTGTTCCAGCACCTGCGCCGTCGCCCCGACCGGGCGGTCGTCCTGATCACCCACCGGCTGGCCAACGTCCGGCACGCCGACCGGATCTTCGTGATGGAACGGGGTCGGCTCGTCCAGCAGGGCAGCCACGACGAGCTGATGGCGGCCGGCGGCCTCTACCGGGAGCTGTTCGAGCTCCAGGCCAGTGGCTACCTGACGGGCGTCGACGACGCCCTACCTCGCTAACCCCACCGCGCTCTGCCGCGCTGCTCGGCCCCGCCCGCTGCCCACCCCGCCTACCCGCTGCCTCGCGTCGCACCCCGCCCCGCCGCGCCGCACCCCGCCGCACCCCGCGTTGCCCCGCCAAGATCGTGCTCGATCCTGGAAGTAGTGGCCTCGCAGCCCTGCTGATGCCACTACAACCAGGATCGAGCACGATCTTGCGGCGGGCGGCGGGCGGCGGGCGGCGGGCGGCGGGCGGCGGGCGGCGGGGCCGGGTCAACGCGGTCAGGCGCGGCGGTCGGGGGTGAGGAAGTCGGCGAGCGCCCGGGTGTGGGTGGAGAACGCCAACTCGACCGGGTCGGTGAGCACCAGCCACTCGGTGGCCTCTTCGGTCGGCGTGGACGACGGCAGCTCCTCGACCGGCCGCTCGGGCAGCACCCCGAAGATCATCAGCGTGCCGCCTGCCGGGGCGCCGTGCACCGCGAAGAGACGCGCGTCCTCGGCCGCCGCGACCAGCCCGGTCTCCTCCCGCAGCTCACGGACCAGCGCTTCGGACCACTCCTCGCCGTACTCGATGAAGCCGCCGGGCAGCGCGAGCAGCCCGCGGGCCGGCTCGATGTCCCGGCGGACCGCCACCACACCGAGGCCCTGCGGGGTACGCACCGGCAGCACCGCCACCGCGACGGGCAGCGGGTTGCGCCAGACGGTCTCGCCGCAGGTCGCGCAGACGCGCGGCCATCCGGCGGCCGGCGGGTAGGCGGCGCCGCAGTAGGAGCAGTGCGAGTACGGCGTGCCGGTCATGCCGCAGCACGTTACCCCCGATCGCCGCTCAGGCTGCGGCGCCGCCGCCCGCGCTCAGGCCTCCGGGGCGCCGGTGTAGAAGGCGGTGGTGCGCTCGGCGGCGGCCTTCGCCTCGTCGGCGTCGGTGCCGGCGGCGATGCTCGCCTCACCCCACAGGTGGCTGCTCAGTTCCATGGCCCGTCGTCCCTCGGCGGAGGCGCTCCATTCGGCGCTCTTCTCCGGCGTGATCCCGCTGCCGTCGCCGGCCAGGTGCGAGGCGAGGCCGAGCAGCCCCAGGTCCCAGCCGACGCCGACGGCGCCCGGCCCGAACTGGGCCCACCGGTCCTGGTCGACGTGGGCGATGTGGTCCAGGTCGAGGCGGGTCCGCTCGTCGTCGACGGGGGTGAGTCGTACCTCGATCCAGCTCACCTCGTCGCCGTACTCCCAGGTGGCGGTGAAGCGGTGCGGCGGCTCGCAGCTCTCGATGGTGCCGTGGGCGTTGCCCTGGAGCTCGTACGTGCCGTGCAGCCGCAGGTCGCCGGAGACCGGTAGGAACCAGCGCGGGATGCGCTCGGCGCTGGTGCAGGCGTCCCAGAGATCCTCGACCGTCGCCTGGTAGGTCTGGCTGATCGTGGTCACCCGAGCCTCGCCGGCTGCCAGGGTGCGGCTGCCGACCTGCCGTTGGACGGCGTTGATCTGCTCGGTCGCGTCGAACATCAGGTGTTCCTCTCGTCGGGTGGGTCGGCGGGCCCGTGTAGCCGACGTTCACGTCGGCCCCGGGCCAGCTCGGTGGCGAGTGCCGCCAGGGGCGGGGTCCAGAACCGGCGGAAGTGTTCCAGCCAGCCGTCGACCTCGCGCAGTGGGCGCGGGTCGACCGCGTACAGCCGCCGGGTGCCCTCCGGTCGCACGGTGGCGAAGCCGTTGTCCCGCAACACCTTGAGGTGCTGGGACACGGCGGGCTGGGAGATGCCGAACTCGTCGCGGATGACCGCGCTGACGGCGCCAGCGGTCTGCTCGCCGCTGGCGAGCAGTTCCAGGATGCGGCGCCGGACCGGATCGCCCAGCACATCGAAGGCGTGCACGACAACCTTTATATCACCACACGCTTATTTAAGCGAGGGCTGATACCCCGACCAGCTTGTCCAACCGGATCGGCAGATCCCGGATCCGCACGCCGGTGGCGTGATGCACGGCGTTGGCGATCGCCGCCGCAGCGCCGACGATGCCGATCTCGCCGATGCCCTTCACCCCGGCCGGGTTCAGCTCGCCGTCCTGCTCGTCCAGCCAGTACGCCTCGATGGACTCCACGTCCGCGCAGCCGGTGATGTGATAGGTGGCCAGGTCGTGGTTGACCCAGTCGCCGTACCGCTCGTCGAGCAGACCCTCCTCGTGCAGCGCCATCGACAACCCCATCGTCATGCCGCCGATGAGCTGGCTGCGCGCCGTCGTCGGGTTCACCACCCGGCCCGCCGCGAACACCCCGAGCATCCGGTTCAGCCGTACCTCACCGGTGTCCGCGTCCACGCGCACCTCGGCGAACTGCGCCCCGTACGCGTACCGGGGCAGCGCGGCCTGCCCGCCCACCTCGTCGGCGGTGTCCGCCTCGGCGGTCACGGCACCGTCCGCCGGCACCCCACCGGGGAGGTCCCGCAGCTTGTCGCGCAGCGCCTGACAGGCTCGGATCACCGCCCAGCTCCAACTGGCGGTGCCCATCGAGCCGCCGGCCACCGGGGCGGTCGGCAGGTCGCTGTCACCGATGCGGATCTCGACCCGCTCCGGCGGCACCCCGAGCGCGTCGGCGGCCACCTGCCACATCGCCGTCCGGGCGCCGGTGCCGATGTCGGTGGCGTTGATCTGGACCAGGAAGCCGCCGTCGGGCCGGGCGGTGGCCATGGCCGAGGACGGCCTGGCCCGGGCCGGGTAACTCGACCCAGCCACACCCGTGCCGATCAGCCAACGCCCGTCGCGCCGGGCGCGGGGCGTCGGGTCCCGGTCCGCCCAGCCGAACCGCTGGGCACCCTCGCGCAGACAGGCCACCAGGTTGCGGCTGGTGAACGGTCGCCCCTGGTCGGGGTCAACCTCCGCGTCGTTGCGGATCCGCAACTCCACCGGGTCGATGCCCACGGCAATCGCCAGCTCGTCCATCGCCGACTCCAGGGCGTACGCGCCGGGGCACTCGCCCGGGGCGCGCATCCAGAACGGCGTGGGCACGTCGAGGCGGACCAGCCGGTGCGTGGTGCGTCGGTGGGGTGCGGCGTACATGCTGCGGGTGTAAACGGCGGTCTGCTCGGTGAACTCCCGGATGGTCGAGGTCTGGCTGATCGCGTCGTGGCAGATCGCGGTGAGTCGCCCGTCGGCGTCGGCGGCGAGGCGGACCCGCTGGATGGTGGGGGTGCGGTAGCCGACCGGGCCGAACAGCTGCTGGCGGGTCAGCGCCAGCTTGACCGGTCGGTCGACGTGCCGGGCCGTGAGGGCGGCCAGCACCACGGCTGCCTTGGCGTACCCCTTGCTGCCGAAGCCGCCACCGACGTGCTCGGTGACGACCCGGATCGACTCCGGCGGCAGCTCGAACAGCTCGGCCAGCGTGCCCCGTACCGCCGACGCGCCCTGGTTGGAGTCGTGCACCAGCAGCCGCCCGTCGCGCCACTGCGCCGTCGTGGCGTGCGGCTCCATCGGGTTGTTGTGGTAGGCCGGCGTGCGATACGTGGCATCCATGCGCACCGGGGCAGCCGCGTACCCGGCGTCGAAGTCGCCCTCGGCGGTGTCCGTCGGGTAGCTGGGGTTGACATGGTCCGGCCGGTACAGGCCGGGATGGTCGGAGGTGAGCACGGTGCTGTGCGGCTCGGCGTCGTAGTCGATCCGCACCAGCCGGGCACCCTCCCGGGCCGCCTCCAGGCTGGTGGCCACCACCACCGCGATCAGCTGCCCCCGGTAGTGCACCCTCGGCTCCTGCAACAGCCACAGCTCCGGCTCCGGGCCGGGCGCGAGGCGGGGCGCGTTGCCGTGGTGCAGGACGGCCAGCACGCCGGGAGACGCGAGCGCCTCGGCCGTGTCGACCCGGGTTATCCGGCCCCGGACCACTGCCGACGGCACCGCCCAGCCGTACGTGACCCCGTCCACCGGGTACTCCACCGCGTACCGCGCCGTGCCGGTGACCTTCTCGCGGCCCTCCAACCGGGGGTACGCCCGGCCGACCGCGTCGGCGGTCACGACGACGCCCCCTCGGCCAGCTCGCTGAGCGCGCGCACGGTGATGGCCCGGATCAGCGGCAGCTTGAAGCCGTTGTGCCGCAACGGGCGCGCCTGGGCCAGTTCCGCGTCGGCGGCCCGTGCCGCCAGCTCCGGGCTGAACGGTCGACCCCGCAGCTCCTCCTCGGCCCGGTGCGCCCGCCAGGGCCGGTGCGCCACCGCCCCGTACGCCAGTCGCACGTCGCGGACCACGTCGCCGTCGAGGTCCAGCACCGCGGCCACCGAGCCGGCGGCGAAGGCGAACGAGGCCCGGTCGCGCACCTTGAGGTACGTCGAGCGGCGCGCTGCCGGCAGCGGCGGCAACCGGACGGCGGTGATCAGCGCGCCCCGGGCCAGGGTGGTCTCCCGCTCGGGGTGCGTGCCGGGGGAGCGGTGCAGGGCGGTGATCGGGATGTCGCGGGCGCCGTCGGTCTCGTGCACCTCCACCACCGTGTCGAGTGCGGCCAGCGCGACGGCCAGGTCGGACGGGTGGGTGGCCACGCACTGCTCGGACCAGTCCAGCACCGCCAGGTCGCGGTTCTGGCCGTGCAGCGCCGCGCAACCGCTGCCCGGGTCCCGCTTGTTGCACGGCTTGCCGGTGTCCTGGAAGTAGACGCAGCGGGTGCGCTGCAACAGGTTGCCGCCGGTGGTCGCCATGTTGCGCAGCTGTCCGGAGGCGGCGGCGAGCAGGGCGCGGGCCAGCACCGGGTAGTCCCGGCGGACCACCGGGTGGGCCGCGAGGTCGCTGTTGCGTACCGTCGCGCCGATCCGCAGCCCGCCGTCGGGCGACTCCTCGATGGTGTCCAGCGGGAGCCGGGTCACGTCCACCAGCACGTCGGGGCGCTGCACCCCGAGTTTCATCAGGTCCACCAGGTTGGTGCCGCCGCCCAGGTACGCCGCCTGCGGTTCCGCGGTGAGCACGGCGACCGCGTCGGCCACGTCGGTCGGGCGGTGGTAGCGGAACGCCCTCATCGGGTCGCCGCCGTCTCGCGCACGGCCGCCACGATGTGCGGGTACGCGGCACAGCGGCACAGGTTGCCGGCCATCCGTTCGCGGATCTCCGCGTCGGTCAGCTCGGCCGGTGCGCTCAGGTCGTCGGTGACCGCGCTCGGCCAGCCCCGGGCGACCTCGTCGAGCATGCCGCGGGCGGAGCAGAGCTGCCCGGGGGTGCAGTAGCCGCACTGGAACGCGTCGTGCGCGATGAACGCGGCCTGCAACGGGGACAGCTCGTCCGGCCCGGCCAGCCCTTCGACGGTCACCACCGACCGGTCGGCCAGCGTGACCGCGAACACCAGGCAACTCTTCACCCGGCGGCCGTCCAGCAGCACTGTGCAGGAGCCGCACTGGCCGTGGTCGCAGCCCTTCTTCGCCCCGATCAGGCCGAGGTGCTCGCGCAGCGTGTCCAGCAGTGTGGTGCGGTTGTCCAGCCGCACCTCGCGTGACGCGCCGTTGACCTCGAACGCCACCCGGGACGAGTGCCGCTCGTCGGTGGTTGTCTCGTTCTCCGGTCCGCCCTGCACCGGCCCAGACTAGCTTTATCGGTACATTTGAGGGCGAATAACGCGGGAGGTGGGGCGGGTGCCGGACCTACCGGTGACCGCCGGGTTGCTGCTGGCCGCCGGCGCCGGGCGGCGGTACGGCCGACCGAAGGCGCTGGTCGAGCTGGCTGGCGAGCCGCTGGTGCGACGCGGGATCCGGCTGCTCGGCGACGGTGGCTGCGCACCCGTGCACGTGGTGCTCGGCGCGGGCGCCGACGAGGTGCCCGACCTGTCCGGCGCGGTGCCGGTGCGTCACGACCGCTGGCCCGAAGGGCTCGGCTCGTCCCTGCGCCGGGGCCTGGCCTCACTGCCGGCCGACGTACCCGCTGCTGTCGTGGTCCTCGTCGACCAGCCGCTGCTCAGCCCGGTGGCGGTCCGCCGGGTGCGAGGGGCGTACGCGAGGGGCGCGGTCGTCGCGGTCGCCACCTACGCCGGTCGGCGGGGGCACCCGGTCCTGCTGTGTCGGGAGACCTGGCCGCTGCTGGACGGGTACGCCGTCGGCGACCGGGGTGCCCGCGACCTGCTGCGCGACCGACCGGACCTGGTGGTCGAGGTGCCCTGCGACGACGTCGGCTCACCGGTCGACGTGGACACCCCGGCCAACCTGCTCGGGCTGCGACGGGTCAGCGACGTGTGAGCCACCGGGGGCCGTACAGGACCACGACTGTGGACGGAGGTCGAACGGGGGAGTGTCAGCGCGATAATACTGTGTATTATACCGAGTATGCTGACTGTAGGTGATGGATCGTGAGTATTCGTCATGCCATGCTGGCGCTGCTCACCGAGGCACCGAAGTACGGTCTCCAGCTCCGGCAGGAGTTCGAGGCGCGCACCGGCGAGGTCTGGCCGCTCAACGTCGGGCAGGTCTACACCACGCTGCAACGCCTCGAGCGCGAGGGACACGTCGAGACCGACGACGCCGGCCGCGACGGCGCCCAGAAGCGCTACCGGCTCACCGCCGACGGCGAGCGGGAGCTGCACACCTGGCTGCGGACGCCGCCGCAGGCCGGGCCGCCGCCCCGCGACGAGCTCGTGATGAAGGTCCAGGTGGCGATGCGGCTGGCCCAGGTGGACGTGACCGAGATCCTCCAGGCCCACCGCCGGCGGATCGTCGAGGAGATGCAGCGCTACACCCACCTCAAGGCCGACGCGGCACCGGAGGACATCGGCCTCGGCCTCGTCGTCGACGCCGAGCTGTTCCGCCTGGAAGCGGTCGTCCGCTGGCTGGACGCTGCGGACGCCCGCCTGCGCAGCCACCGGACCGCGCCCGCCGCGGGCGCACCGCCCGTCGCCAGCGCACCGCCCACGGACACGTCGCCGACCGCGGACGGCCAGGACAGTCGCCCCACGCGGCCGGCCCGGGGCGACGCCGCAGGAGCCCGGCGATGAGCGTCGTGCTGAGCCTGCGTCAGGTGTCCAAGGTGTACGGCTCGGGCGCCGCCGCCGTGCACGCCCTGCGCGCGGTCGACCTCGACGTGGTCGCCGGTGAACTGGTCGCGGTCATGGGCCCCAGCGGTTCGGGCAAGAGCACCCTGCTGACCATCGCCGGCACCCTGGAGGAGCCGACCGCCGGCCAGGTGACGGTCTGCGGGTCCGACCTGGCCGGTTTCTCCGCCGACGCCACCGCCCGGTTGCGTCGCCGCTCACTCGGCTTTGTCTTCCAGGACCTGAACCTGCTCGCCGGTCTCTCCGCCGTCGAGAATGTGGCCCTGCCCCTGGAGTTGGACGGCATGGCCGTACGCCCGGCGCGCGCCGCCGCCCTGCGCGTGCTCGACGAGCTGGGGCTGACCGACCGCGCCGGTCACTTCCCCGACGACCTCTCCGGGGGCGAGCGCCAACGGGTCGCCATCGCCCGGGCCGTGGTGGGGGAGCGGCGGCTGCTGTTGGCCGACGAGCCCACCGGCGCCCTCGACGCCGCCAATGGCGAGGCGGTTCTGCGGATGCTCCGCTCGGCCTGCAAGCGTGGCATCGCCGGAGTGATGGTCACCCACGATGCCCAACTCGCGTCCTGGGCCGATCGTGTGATCTTCATTCGGGACGGTCGGGTGGTCGACCAGACCGCCCCGTCGGCCGGTCCGGACGCCCTGCTCGCCCCGGGCCCGACGCCGTGACCGCCGACCCTGGCCGCAGCCGGACGACCGCCCGGCCCGCTGGCGGCGGGCTCCCGGCCCGCCGCGCGGTGATCCGCTGGGCGGTACGACTGTTCCGCCGCGAGTGGCGGCAGCAACTGCTGGCCATCGCGCTGATCACGGTCGCGGTCACTGGCACCACCTTCGGTCTGGCGGCGACCTGGAACCTGGCCGCGTCGACCGACGCCACGTTCGGCCGCGCCGACCAGCTCCTCCGGATCCCCGGTGACGACCCGGCCGCGCTGGACGCCCGGGTCACCGCCGCTCGGGCATGGTTCGGCACGATCGACGTGATCGGTCACCGGCACGTGCCGGTGCCGGGGCTGTTCGACCCGGTCGACGTCCGGGCCCAGGACCCCGCTGGCGCGTACGGCGGCCCGATGCTCGCCCTGCGGCAGGGCCGCTACCCGACCGGGCCCGCCGAGGTGGCGGTCACCGACGGGGTGGAGCGAGCGCTGCGGGCCGGGCTCGGCACCCGGGTCCAGCTCGGTGACTCCGACCGCCTGATCGTCGGGGTCGTGGAAAACCCGGCGGACCTGCACGACGAGTTCGCCCTCACCGACCCGGCGCACGCCGATCGACCGCAGTCGGTGACCGTGCTGGTGGCCGGCGACCGCGACACCATGGAGGAGTTTCGCCGGACCATCGACGGCCCGCTGGTACGCGAGGCCCGGCCGGCGGCCGAGCGCACCACGCTCACCATCGCCGCGCTGGCGCTGGCCACCGTCGGTCTGCTGCTGGTGTCTCTCGTGGCCGCCGCCGGGTTCGTGGTGCTGGCACAGCGCCGGCTGCGTCAGCTCGGCATGCTGGCGGCGATGGGCGCCACCCGTCGGCACCTGCGGTTGGTGCTGCTGGTCAACGGCGCGGCGGTCGGGTCAGTCGCCGCAGTCTGCGGCACCGGCGTCGGGGTCGCCGCCTGGCTGATCACCGCCGGCTTCGTCGAGACCTCTGCCGGGCACCGCATCGCCCGGTTCGACCTGCCCTGGCTCACCATCGGCGCGGGCATGCTGCTGGCCGTGGTGACGGCTACCGCCGCGGCCTGGTGGCCGGCCCGCGCGGTTGCCCGTACCCCGATCATGAGCGCACTGTCGGCTCGGCCGCCGACCCCGCCGGCGGCGCGGCGGACCGCCGTGGTCGCGGTCGCGCTGCTCGCCGCCGGCCTCACGGCATTGGTGCTCTCCGACGGGTCGAACCCGCTGCTCATCGGGGTGGGCGCCGTCGGCATCACGCTCGGCGTGCTGTTCGTCGGTCCGCTGGCCATCCCGGCGCTGGCGGCGGCCCGGGGAAACCTCCCGGTGGCGGTCCGGCTGGCCCTGGCGGATCTGGCCCGGTACCGCGTTCGGGCCGGGGCCGCGCTCGCCGCGATCAGTCTCGCGGTGGGCCTGTCGGCGGCGATCGTGGTGGGTTCCGCCGCAGCGGAGTACCGCAGCCGGGAGGCGGCCGGGCTGGGCAACCTCGCGGCCAGTCAACTGCTGATCCGGATCGGCCAACCGGATCCGGTGATTCCAGAGCGCACGGCGGCCGAGCTCGCCGCTCTCCAAGCCCGGACCGACACCATCGCGGCCACCGTGGGAGCGGCCACCGTCATTCCGCTCGACATGGCGGTGGTGGCCGCGCACACCGACCCCGGCCGGGAGGGTGGACCGACCGGCCACCCGGCGGTCGAGATTGGCGCCCCGGTCGCAGACGGCGAGTCGACGCCGTCCCATCCGCTCTACGTGGTCAGTCCCGGGCTGCTCCGGCTGAACGGCGCGGCCGGGATGGCCGTCGACGCCGACACCGATGTGCTCACCACCCGCACCGGTGAGCTGGCGCTGCTGAACATCCCCGCCCGCGGGGTACGGCCGACCGTGCGCCCCCTGCCCCGGTCCGGCTACACCGGGCTGCCCGACTCGCTGATCACTCCCGCCGCGCTCGGCCGGCACGGCTGGCAGCCGGCCCGGGTCGGCTGGTTCCTCGCGGCCGATCATCCCCTCACCGACGCGCAGCTGGCGACGGCCCAGGACCTGGCCGCTGCCGCCGGGCTCACCATCGAGTCCCGTCGGGAGCAGAGTTCGCTGACCCCGCTGCGGACCGGCGCGACCGGCGCCGGCGTGCTGCTCGCGCTCGGCGTGCTGGCGACGACCGTCGGGCTCATCCGGGGTGAGGCGGCGGGGGACCTGCGCACGCTGGCCGCGACCGGGGCACCGAGGCGGGTACGGCGGACGCTCACCGCCACCACCGCCGGAGCGCTGGCCCTGCTCGGTGCCGTGCTGGGCGTGACCGGCGCCTACCTGGCGCTGGCCGGCGCCCTGCACCGCGACCTCGATCCGCTCGGCGCCGTGCCCGTCGCTCACCTCGTCGCGATCGCCGCCGGGCTGCCGTTGCTCGCCGCCGGCGCCGGCTGGCTGCTCGCCGGCCGACTGCCGCCGTCGCTGTCCCGCCGCGTCCTGGACTGAGCGCCTGGTCCCGCGTCCTGGACTGAGCGCCGGTCGCGTGTCCTCGACCGAGCGCCGGTCGGCGGACGGAACGCCCTGGGCGCCGCTCGACGCGGCGCCCAGGGTGCCGGCCTCGCCGGCCCCCGTTCAGGCCACCGGTGTGGCGGTCCCGGTGGCACCGGCGAGACGCTGGTGGGCGCGGATCAGCTCGGCGTAGCGCAGGCCGCTCGCCTTCACCGTCCGACGCTGGGTGGCGTAGTCGACATGCACCAGCCCGAAACGCTTGTCATAGCCGTACGCCCACTCGAAGTTGTCCAGCAGCGACCAGACGAAGTAGCCGTCCAGGGGCACACCCCGGGCCACCGCCGACGCGCACGCGGCCAGGTGCTGCTCCAGGTGGTCGGTGCGCTCCTTGTCCTCCACCGTGCCGTCCGCGGTGACCTCGTCGGGCCACGCCGAGCCGCTCTCGGTGACGATGATCCGGCCCGGCCGGTACTCCTCGTGCACCTCGACCAGCAGCCGCTCCAGCCCCGCCGGGTACACCTCCCAACCCATCCCCGTCTCCACCGAGCCGGGCACCGGCACCTGCCGGGCGTACGGGGGCGGTCCGGCCGGGTCGTCGACCACCAACTGACGGAAGTAGTAGTTCACACCGAGGAAGTCGGTCGGCGTGGCGATGACCGCCAGGTCGTCGCCGCGTACCGGTGGCTCGACCCCGTAGGTGGCGACCATGTCGGCGGGGTAGCCGCGCCCGTGGATCGGGTCCAGCCACCACCGGTTGACGTGCCCGTCCGCGCGTCGGGCCGCCGCGACGTCCTCGGGTCGGTCGGTCGCCGCCTCGATCGGGCTGAGGTTGAGCACCAGCCCCACCGAGGCCGGTCGGGCGGCGTTGGCGCGGATCGCCTGGGTGGCCAGCCCGTGCCCGAGCAGCACGTGGTGCGAGGTGTGCACCGCGCGGGTGAGGTCCCGCTCGCCGGGGGCCATCTTCCCCTCCAGGTGCCCGATCCAGGACACGCAGAGCGGCTCGTTGACCGTGTTCCAGTCGGCCACCCGGTCACCGAGGCGGGTGGCGACCACCGCCGCGTAGTCGGCGAACGCGTCGGCGGTTGTGCGCTGCGGCCAGCCACCCCTGTCCTGCAGAGCCTGCGGCAGATCCCAGTGGTAGAGCGTGACGAACGGTCGGATCCCGTCGGCGAGCAGCGTGTCGACGAGCCGGTCGTAGAAGTCCAGCCCAGCGGGGTTGACCCGCCCGACGCCGTCGGGCATCACCCGGGGCCAGGCCACCGAGAAACGGTACGCGTCCACGCCGAGCCGACGCAGCAACGCCAGGTCCTCCGGCCACCGGTGGTAGTGGTCGCAGGCCACCGCGCCGGTGTCGCCGTTGTCGACGTTGCCCGGGGTCGCCGAGAAGGTGTCCCAGATGGACGGCGCCCGGCCGTCGACGTCGACGGCCCCCTCGATCTGGTACGCCGCGGTGGCGACGCCCCAGAGGAAGTCGGGTGGCAGCTTGGACAGGTCGGGCACGGGTCGGTTCTCCTCTGAGGTTGGATGACTCACTTGACCGCGCCGGCGGTGAGGCCGGCGACGAAGTAGCGCTGGAGGGCCAGGAACCCGACGACGACCGGGATGCTGACCACCAGCGAGGCGGCCATGATCTGGTTCCAGTAGACGTTGAACTGGGTGGAGTAGCCCTGGAGACCGACGGCCAGGGTGCGGCTGCCCTCGTCGGTCATCACCGACGCGAAGAGCACCTCACCCCAGGCGGTCATGAACGCGTACACGGTGACCGCGACGACGCCGGGCACGGCGGCCGGCAGGATGACCTGGAACAGGATGCGCAGCGGCCCGGCCCCGTCGACCTGCGCCGCCTCGTCCAACCCCCGAGGGATCGAGTCGAAGTAGCCGACCAGCATCCAGATGGAGAACGGCAGCGAGAAGGTCAGGTACGTGATCACCAGGCCGGTGCGGCTGGCGTACAGCTCGATGCCGGTGGCGTTGCCCAGGTTGACGTAGATGAGGAACAGCGGCAGCAGGAACAGGATGCCGGGGAACATCTGGGTGGACAGCACCGTCACCGAGAAGACGCCCCGGCCGCGGAACCGGTACCGGCTGACCGCGAACGCGGCGAAGATGGCCACCGCCACCGAGCAGACGGCCGCGATGCTCGACACCACCAGGCTGTTCACCAGGTACCGGGCCAGCGGCACCGTGCTCCACATGTCGACGAACGGTTGCAGGGTGGGTCGGCTGGGCAACCAGGTGAAGCCGTTCTGCACGTCCTGCAACGGCTTCGCCGCGGAGGTGACCATCACGTAGAGCGGGATGACGACGAAGAGGGTGAGCAGGGTCAGCACGATGCGCCGGCCCCAGCGCTCACCGGCGGTCTCACGCATGGTCGTCCCTCCGACGGTTGGTGATCAGCAGGTAAGCGGCCGAGACGATCATCAGGAACAGCAGCAGCGCCACGGACATCGCCGAGCCGGAGCCGAAGTCCCAGGTCTTGAAGGAACTGCGGTAGATGTGGATGGAGATCAGGTTGGCCTGCTCCGGCGCGGAGCCGCCGAAGAGCACGTACGGGGTGTTGAAGTCGTTGAAGGTCCAGAGGAACAGCACCAGCAGCAGCACCAGGTTCACCGGCCGCAGCATCGGCAGGGTGACCGAGCGCAGTCGGCGCCAGAACCCGGCGCCATCGATCGCGGCGGCCTCGTACAGCTCGCCGGGCACGTTCTGCAGGCCGGCCATCAGGCAGAGGAACGCGAACGGCCAGTTGCGCCACACCGACACCACCAGCAGCGACCAGAAGCTGTTGTCGCCGATCAGCCAGAACGGCCGCTCGTTCAGCAGCCCGAGCTGGTCGACGAGGACGTGGTTGACCAGGCCGGTGTCGCGTTGCAGCAGGAAGCTCCAGGTGATCACCGCGGCGTAGACGGGCAGGGCGTACGGGGTGAGGAAGAGCGCCCGCAGGATCGCCCGCCCACGGAACGGCTTCTGCAACACGACCGCCGCCGAGATGCCGAGCAGCCAGGCGAACCCGACCGAGAGCAGGCTGTAGGCCAGGGTGACCCAGAACGAGTGCAGCAGTTCCCTACCGGCGGCGCTGTTCAGGTCGAGCGTCGCCCGGTAGTTCTCCCACCCGACGAAGGGGGCGGTGGACCAGTCGCGGATGTGGAACTGGGTCAGCTCCAGCAGGCTCATCCAGACCCCGACCACCATCGGGATCACGTGGATGGCGAGTTCCAGCACGATGGCCGGTACGAGCAGCAGGTACGGCAGGAGCGAGCGGCGGGGGCCGCGGGGCCGGCGGGCCGGCCCCCGAGCCGGTGACCCGGCCCGGGGTTCGCGCCGGTCGGCGTCCGGCGCGGTGGTGCTGGTTGCCATCGGGGTCCTCTCGGAGGCGGTGGCCGTGGCCGGGCTCAGCACCCGACCACGGCCACCGGTGACGCCTGGGTCAGCGCATCTTCTGCTGCGCGTCGGTCAGCTTCGCCTTCACCGACTCCTCGGTGACCGGCTTGCCGCTGGCCGCGTCGGCGAACAGCTCCTTCATCGCGGTGCCGACCAGGGTCTCGAAGGTGCTCTCCTCGGGCACCTGCGGCAGCGGGGCCGCGGTGGTGACCAGGGTCTCCTGGATGGTCTTCTGCTCGACGGCGGTGAACGCCGGGTCGGAGCCCGCGGTCTTCACCGCCGGCAGCGAGCCGTACGTGCGGTTGAGGATCGTCTGCTCCTCGTCGCTGGTCATGAACTTCACGAAGTTCAGCGCGCCGTCACGGTTCTTGGTGTGCTTGAAGACCGCCATGTTGATGCCGGCGACCATGCTGTTGACCTTCTTGCCGCCGGCCGGTGGGCTGGCCAGGAACGGCACCGGGGCCACCCCGTACGCGTCGGCGGGCATGTTCTGCGTCTTCAGGTTGGAGCCGGCGGACTGCCACAGCAGCATGGCGGCCTTGCCGTTGGCGAAGTCGGAGACCGACTGGTTCTGCGCGTACTCGGCGTTGCTCGGGTTGGTGATCTTGTCGGCGGCCATGAAGTCGATGTAGCGCTTGATCGCCGAGACGTTCTGCGGGGTGTCGAAGGTCGGCTTGCCGGCCGAGTCGAACCACTCACCGCCGTACTGCTGGCTGAAGGTGAAGGCGTGGTGGGCGTTCTCCGACGGGTTGGCCCCCTCGATCGCCAGGCCCCACTTGCCGCCGGTGCTCAGCTTCTTGCCGTACTCGGCGAGCTGCTCCCACGTGGTCGGCGGTGCGGTGATGCCGGCGTCGGCGAACGCCTTCTTGTTGTAGTACAGGCTGTACGCCATGCTGTAGAGCGGCACGGCGGCCGGCGGCTTGCCGGGGGCGCCGGCTGCGGCGAGCGCGGCGGGCACGATCCGGTCCTTGCCGCCGACGGCCTGCAGTGTGGCGTCGTCGAACTCGACCAGCGCGCCGGTGGCCTGCAACGACGCCGACCAGGTGTTGCCGATGTTGACCACGTCCGGGCCCTTGCCGGAGGCGGCGGCCGCGAGCAGGCGGTTGAGCAGGTCAGACCACGGGACCACCTCGACGGTGACCTTGATGCCGGTCTGCTTCTCGAACTTGTCCAGCTCCGGCTGGAGGATCGTCTTGTCGGCCTCCAGGCTGGCGCCCTGGTTGCTGGCCCAGTAGGTGAGCGTCTTCGGTGCTGCGGCAGAGTCGTCGCCGGAGCCGCCGCAGGCCGTCAGCGAGGCGGCCGCCAGTACGGCGGCGGTGAATATCCCGAGGTGTCGTCTCGACACGGTCAGCCCTTCCGGTGCGTGGTGGGAGTCCGCCGACCTCCGTCGTCGATAGGGGTGGGCGACGGGCGGCCGGCTGCGGACGGGTTTCGGGGGTGCGCCGTCGGGGGCCGACGGCGTTTCCCGGGAGTTACATCACGGCTTAATGAATGTCGTCATTAAAGTTCCTGTCCAGTGGGTCGTCAAGCACGGGGCGGTTACAGTCGCTCGAACGACCGACGGGATCGAGGTGCCGAGTGGAGCTGGCGCGAGCCACCAACCGGAGTGTCCGGCTGCGCAACAGGTCTGCCCTGCTGACGAAGCTCTTCCTCGATGCCCCGCTCACCCGGCAGGACCTGGTGCGCAGCACCGGGCTGAGCCAGCCGGCGGTGAGCAACGTGGTGGCCGACCTGATCGACGAGGGGCTGGTCGCCGAGGCCGGCGCCGCCGAGTCCGACGGCGGGCGGCCCAGCATGCTGCTGCGAATCGCGCCCCGCTTCGCGTTCGTGATCGGCGTGGACGTCGGCGAGACCCGGGTCCGGGTCGAGCTGTTCGATTTCGCGATGACCCTGCTGGCCAGCGTCGAGTACCCGCTCGATCCGGCGCGCACCGAACCCGACCTGGTGGCCGGGCACGTGCTGGCCGGTATCGACGCGGTGACCGGGCAGGCCGGGGTCGCCACCGGCGACGTGCTCGGTGTCGGGATCGGCGTCTCCGGCGTGGTCGAGCAGGGCACCCAGGCCGTGGTGGACGCCCAGGCCCTCGGCTGGGACCGGGTGCCGCTGGAGCGCCTGATCGGCGCGGGCACCGACCTGCCGTTGCACATCGACAACGGCGCGAAGACCCTCGGGCAGGCCGAGATGTGGTTCGGTGCCGGCCGGGGCGCCCGGCACGCGGTCTTCGCGCTGGTCGGCTCCGGCGTGGGCGCGTCGGTGGTGACCAACGGCGCCACCTACCGGGGCGCGTCCAGCAGCGCGGGGGAGTGGGGGCACACCACCCTGGTGTACGGCGGACGCGCCTGCCGGTGTGGCGCGCGCGGCTGCCTGGAGGCGTACGTGGGTGCGGAGGCGATCATCGACCGCTACCGGGAGGCACGCCGGGGTCGAGCGGTGCCGGGGGAGGACGAGGAGTCCCAGATCGCCGCGCTGGTGGCCGCCGCCGCGACCTCGGCCACCGCCCGGCGGGTGCTGGACGACACCGCCGGCTACCTCGGCGCAGGCGTGGCCAACCTGATCAACCTGTTCAACCCGGAGCGGGTGGTGCTCGGCGGGTGGGCGGCGATGGCGTTGGGCGACCTGCTGCCGGCCGTCCGGGAGGCCGCCGGCCGGCAGGCACTGCGCCAGCCGTACGAGCAGGCGTCGATCGAGCTGTGCCGGCTCGGGGTGGACGCGGTGGCGTTGGGCGCCGCCACGCTGCCGATCGCCCGGTTTCTCACCGAGGGTGGCGTCCGCCGCTGACCCGACGGTGGCCTCCGCACTGAGGGCGAACCGCCCATAGCTAACCTTCGGGATAAATAACAGTGTTATAGATCGATGTCTTGACGCCGTCGCAATCGCGCCGCAACACTCCTACGAGAGCGCTCTCCACCCCGCGACGCCGCATCGGCGGCACCACCCACGGCATCACGGGCGAGCCCGATCCCACCTGCGCGTCGTCCGGAACCCCCTATCGACAGGCGATGTCATGACATCTCGTGCTACATCCGTACGCCCGCGTCCCCGGCGTGCCGTCCGCCACCTGCTCCTCGGGCTCACCGTGGCGCTGGTCGCCGCCCTCACCCCGACCGGCGCCAGCACACCGGCGCAGGCCGCGCCCACGCTGCTCTCCCAGGGGCGCCCCGCCACCGCCTCGTCCACCGAGAACGCCGGCACCCCGGCCGCCGCCGCGGTCGACGGCAACACCGGCACCCGCTGGGCCAGCGCCTTCAGCGACCCGCAGTGGCTCCAGGTCGACCTGGGGACCCGGGCCACCATCAGTCAGGTCAACCTGCTCTGGGAGGGCGCGTACGGCCGGGCCTTCCAGCTCCAGACCTCCGACGACGCTGCCACCTGGACCACGATCTACTCGACCACCACCGGCGCCGGCGGCACGCAGAACCTCACCGTCACCGGCGCCGGCCGCTACGTACGTATGAACGGCACGGCCCGGGGCACCGGCTACGGCTACTCGCTCTGGGAGTTCCAGGTCTACGGCGAGACCGGCGGCAGCACGCCGACCTGCGGCAGCACCAACGTCGCGCAGGGCAGCCCGGCCACCGCCTCGTCCACTCAGGATGCCGGCCTCGCGGCGTCCGCCGCGGTCGACGGCAACCCGGGCACCCGCTGGGCCAGCGCCGCCAGCGACCCGCAGTGGCTGCGCGTCGACCTCGGCAGCACCCGGACGATCTGCCGGGTGGTGCTCACCTGGGAGGCCGCGTACGCCCGCGCCTTCCAGCTACAGACCTCGGCCGACGGGGCCACCTGGACCACGATCTACTCGACCACGACCGGCGCCGGTGGCACGCAGTCCCTCGACGTCACCGGCAGTGGCCGCTACCTGCGGATGTACGGCACCGCCCGGGGCACCACCTACGGCTACTCGCTGTGGGAGCTGGCGGTGCACACGACCGGCGGCACCAGCGAACCCCCGGTGACGCCCACCGACCCGCGCAACCCCAATCTCGGGCCGAACACGTTCGTCTTCGACCCGAGCACCCCCACCGCCACCATTCAGAGCCGACTGAACACCCTCTTCACCCAGCAGGAGACCAACCAGTTCGGTCCGCAGCGCTACGCGGTGCTGTTCAAGCCCGGCACCTACACCGCGGACGTCAACCTGGGCTTCTTCACCCAGGTCGCCGGCCTCGGCATGAGCCCCGACGACGTCAACCTCAACGGCCACGTCCGGGTCGAGGCGACCTGGTTCGGCGGCAACGCCACCCAGAACTTCTGGCGGGCCGCCGAGAACCTCTCGGTGACCCTGCCCGCCGGGGTCAGCGTCGAGCGCTGGGCGGTGTCCCAGGCCGCGCCGTACCGGCGGATGCACCTGCGCGGCGCGCAGAACCAGATCCAGCTCTGGAACGGCGGCGACGGCTGGTCCAGTGGCGGCCTGATGGCCGACACCCGCGTCGACGGGCTGGTCGTCTCCGGCTCGCAGCAGCAGTGGTACTCCCGCAACAGCGAGTTCGGCAACGGCTGGACCGGCTCGGTGTGGAACATGGTCTTCCAGGGCGTCACCGGCGCGCCGGCGCCCAGCTTCCCCAACCCGTCGCACACCGTCATCGGCCAGACCCCACAGGTCCGGGAGAAGCCGTTCCTCTACGTCGACGGCACCGGTGAGTACCGGGTCTTCGTGCCGGCGCTGCGCACCAACTCCGCCGGCACCAGCTGGTACAACAAGACCCCGGCCGGCTCGTCCATCTCGCTGTCGCAGTTCTTCGTCGTCCAGCCGGGCACCAGCGCGGCCACCATCAATACGGCCCTCGCCCAGGGCAAGCACCTGCTCTTCACCCCGGGCGTGCACCACGTCACCGAGCCGATCCAGGTCAACCGGGCCGACACGGTGATCCTCGGCCTCGGCCTGGCGACCATCCAGGCCGACAACGGCACCGTGGCGATGCGGGTGGCCGACGTGGACGGCGTCAAGGTGGCCGGCCTCATGTTCGAGGCCGGCACGACCAACTCGCCGGTGCTGATGGAGGTCGGGCCGGCCGGCTCGTCCGCGAGCCACGCCGCGAACCCGACCTCGCTGCACGACGTGTTCTTCCGCATCGGCGGGCCACACGTCGGCAAGGCCACCAACACGTTGACCGTCAACAGTGACAACGTGATCGGCGACCACATGTGGCTGTGGCGGGCCGATCACGCCGCTTCCGGCGTACCCACCGGGTGGACGCTGAACACCGCGGACACCGGGCTCACGGTCAACGGCGACAACGTCACCATGTACGGCCTCTTCGTCGAGCACTACCAGAAGTACCAGACCGTCTGGAACGGCAACGGCGGCCGGACGTACTTCTACCAGAACGAACTGCCGTACGACCCGCCCAACCAGGCGGCCTGGATGAACGGGTCGACCCGGGGTTATGCCGCGTACAAGGTCGCGGATTCGGTGACCAGCCACCAGGCGTTCGGGTTGGGCAGCTACAGCTACTTCAACGTCAACCCCGCGGTGGTCGAGGAGCGGGCCTTCGAGGTGCCCACCAACCCGAACGTGCGGTTCACCAACATGGTCACCGTCTCGCTGGGTGGCGTCGGCACCATCAACCGGGTGATCAACAACGCCGGTGGCACCGCGAACGCGGCGAACCAGCAGGTGTACCTGACCACCTACCCCTGACCGGGGCGCCCGCGCCGGCCCGGTCGTCCCACCGACCGGGTTGGCCGGGTCGCCACCGTGGGCCGAGCCGGCCCGGTCCCGCCGAGACCGGGCCGGCCTCGGTCGTCCCCGCTCACACGGCCAGCACCTCGGCCGCCGCCCGCTCACCGGCCCGCACCGCGCCCTCCAGGTAGCCGGTCCAGCGGGTCGCCGTCTCGGTGCCCGCCCAGTGCACCCGCCCCACCGGTGCCCGCAACCGCGGGCCGTACGTGCTCCACGTCCCCGGGGTGAGGGCGCCGCAGAAACAGCCCCGCGTCCACTCCTCGGCCGACCAGTCGTACTCGACCAGCGCCATCGGATTGCCGGCCCCCGGCCCGACCAGGGCGGCGAACGCGTCCAGCAGACACCGTCGACGCTGCTCGGAGGACATCTCGCGCAGCGCGGCGGCGTCCGAGGAGTAGCTGAACCCGGTCAGCACCCCGAGCGGCGACGTCGGGGTGGAGTTGTCGACCGTCTCGGTGAGCGGACCGGCGCTGCTGGTGGCCACCCCGGAGAGCCCGTCGGCACGCCAGAACGGCTCCGGGTAGACGGCGTGCACCTTCAGCGCCGAACCCATCGGCATCCGCTGGGTCAGCCCGTCGCGCAGCGCGGGCAGCGGCGGGTCGTACCGGATCCGGCTGGCCAGCGCCGGCGCCAGCGCGACCACCATCGCGTCGCCGTCGACGCGCCCGGTGTCGGTCCACGCCGTCACCCCGTCGATGGTCTGTGCGATCTCCCGCACCGGTGTGGCCAGCGTCAGCGTCCCCGGTGGCAGGGCCGCGGCCATCCGTTCGGCGAGTGCCGGCGGCCCACCCACGATCCGGTCCTGCTGCGCGCCGCCGGCCATCCCCAGCAACGGCCCGGTGCCGCCGGCGCTGCGCAGGTAGAACAGCAGGTGCAGCAGGGACAGCTCGTCCGCGCTGGTGGCCAGCAGCCCTCCGGCGAGCAGTCGCCCGAGGTAGTCGGCGGTGTCGCCGTCCCCGGCCGTGGCGCGCAGCCAGCCGCCGAGGATCGTCCGGTCCCACTGCGCGGCCTCCGGCGCCTGCCAGGGCGCGGCCGGGTCCAGCCGTGCGGCGTACTCGTCGAGCAGGCCGAACACCCGACCGGCCTGCGTCGGCGGCTCGGCCCGGCGCTGGCCCGCCCAGAGCAGGGTGGGCGCGCCGACCGCCGCCGACGGGAAGGTGGCCAGCCCGTGCTCGGCGACCAGCGCGTACATCCGGTCCTGGGTCGGGCCGATCCACTGCGCGCCCAGGTCGAGTTGGGTGCCGTCGGGCAGCCAGCGGGTCAGCACTCGCCCGCCCACCCGGTCGCGGGCCTCCAGCACCCGCACGTGGGCACCGGCGCGGGTGAGCGCCAGCGCGGCGGCGAGTCCGGAGAAACCGGCGCCGACCACGACCACCCGCATGCCGTCGGCCACGGCGCCGCTTACCCGCAACCGCCCGGCGCATGACTCCCCGGCGCTGATCGAACGGCTGATCACGCCACGGCAGCGCGGGGTCGCACCCCTGTCCCGCGTCCTTTGCTCTGCTTCAACCCACGCGACACTCGACCCCCCTCATCGTTGCGTCCGGTGAAGCAGAGCAAAGGAGGCGCCAACACCGAGGTCGGGGGCCTTCGAGATTTCTTGCGGCGGCCTGTCGATCCGGGCGGGGGCCGAACGTGTGAAGGATGAGAGGTCGGCGACGCGCCGGCCCCCCGCGAGGAGGAACCATGACCATGTACCTGCTCAGCCTTCACCAGCCCCAGGGCGAGCTGCCCCCGGACCCGGAGTTTCTGGCCGGGGTGATGCGCCAGCTCGGTGAGCTGCGCGACGAGCTGGCGTCCACCGGGTCGTGGGTCTTCGGGCAGGGGCTGCACGGCCCGGAGACCGCCACCGTGCTGCGTGCCCGCGATGGCGAGGTCCTGGTCACCGACGGCCCGTTCGTCGAGGGGAAGGAGCACCTGGGCGGCATCACCATCATCGACGTGCCGGACCTGGACGTCGCCCTGGACTGGGGCCGCCGCTACGCGTTGGCCACCACGCTGCCGATCGAGGTGCGCCCCTTCCAGGGTGGGGCCGGCGACTGATCGTGCTGGATGTGGAGGCGGTGTTCCGCGCGGAGTACGGGCGCGCGGTCGCCGTCCTGGTTCGCCTCCTCGGCGACATCGAGCTCGCCGAGGAGGCCGTCCAGGAGGCATTCGCCGTCGCGGTAGCGCGGTGGCCGACGACCGGCCCGCCGCCCAGTCCCGCCGGTTGGATCATCACCACCGCCCGGAACCGGGCGATCGACCGGCTGCGTCGGGCGCATCCCTCCTCGACCGGCACGCCCAGGCGGCCCTGCTGTTCGCCGCCGACGGACCCGTCGAGGAGGGACCTGTGCGCGACGACCGGCTGCGTCTGATCTTCACCTGCTGTCATCCGGCGCTCGCTCCGGCCGCCCGGGTCGCGCTCACCCTGCGCCTGCTCGGTGGCCTGAGCACCGCCGAGATCGCCCGGGCCTTCCTGGTGCCCGAGCCCACCATGGCGCAGCGGCTGGTCCGTGCCAAGTCGAAGATCCGTAACGCTCGGATCCCGTACCGCGTGCCGCGTGATGCCGACCTGCCCGACCGGCTGCACGCCGTGCTCACGGTGCTCTACCTGGTCTTCAACGAGGGGTACACGGCCAGCGCCGGGCGACATCTGGGCCGTGCGGAGTTGTGCGCCGAGGCGATCCGGCTGACCCGATTGCTGGTGGAGCTGATGCCGGACGAGCCGGAGGCGCTCGGCCTGCTCGCGCTGATGCTGCTCACCGAGTCCCGCCGCGACGCGCGGACCACCGCCACCGGTGAGCTGGTGCCGCTGCCCCAGCAGGACCGGGGCCGGTGGGACGCCGAACTGATCGCCGAAGGCCAGGCGCTGGTCCGCCGCTGCCTGCGCCGCGGGCGGCCCGGGCCGTACCAGATCCAGGCCGCGATCGCCGCCGTGCACAGCGCCGCAGCGCGCGGCGCCGACACCGACTGGGGCCAGATCCTTGCGCTGTACGACCAACTGCTGGTGGTGGCACCCGGCCCGGTGGTGGCGCTGAACCGGGCGGTCGCGCTCGCCGAGGTGGCCGGGCCGGCGGTGGCGCTGGTCGAGGTGGATCGGCTCGACCTGGACGGCTACCACGTGCACCATGCGGTCCGGGCTGACCTGCTGGCCCGGCTCGGCCGTGGCGGGGAGGCCGTCGACGCGTACCGGACAGCCGTCGCGCTGACGGACAACGCGGCCGAACGGGCCTTCCTCACCGCGCGCGCGGCGGCCCTCGCGCCGCACTGACCCGCCATGGCCGGTTACTGGTCCGCCACCGCCGAGTGACGCGTGGGCTGGCCGGGAAGGGCCGGTGGGTCGGCGAGGATGCCGCGCATCACGTCGTCGACGTTCGGCACCTGGGCAAGCTCGCCGAGCCCTTCGACGTAGCGCAGCAACCGGCGCTGCATCGCCGCCAGCTCGGCGCGGCATTCCGCGTCGTCGGGCCAGGCGGACTCGGACCCGTCGGGATTGGCCTGCTCCCACGCCCGCAGCCGCGGATGCCACCGTCCGAGGAATGGTCGAAGCTCGTTGTTCAACATGGCGATCGCGAGGTGCTCCACGGTCGGGCGACCGGTCGTACGCATGGACGGCGCCGCCTCGCCCAGCACCTCCCTGGTGATCGCGAACAGCTGGTAGAGCGACGTCATCGCCTCCCGCACGAGACCCGTGCCGGTCGCCAGCGGCTGGCCGGACACCCGGGTGACCGCCTCGACGAACAGCCGCCAGGCGGTCTGCTTGTTGTCCCGGGTGACGGCGAACCTCAGCTCGCTGAACTGCGGGACCGAGACGGTCACCTCCGCCAACTGGAAGAACCGTGAATAGGCGGACGCCACCACCGCCGCGACGCCGCCCGCCGTCGTGCCGCAGAGCGCGAAGAGGGCAGGCCCGGTCAGTCGACTGGCCAGGTACACCGCCAACCCGACGGCGCCACCGACCACCAGACCCAGGGCGATGTGGAACCACCGGGAACCGCGCCAGCGCATCAACATTCCTGCATCGTCTCAGAACCGCGCCCGCGTTTGCCGCATGCTTTGCCCGGGAAACCGAGGCGCCCCGGCCACGGGTCCACCCGTGGCCGCAGGAGCCGATGGAGGCGGCCATGGCATACCGTCCGACGACCGTCGACACCGTGCCCGACCTCGACATCCTCACGCTCGGCGTGGAGGAGGAGTTTCTGCTGCTCGACCCGGACAGCGGGCGCAACCTGCCGGTTGCCGACCAGGTGCTGACCGCGCTGCGTGGTCCGGCCCGGCACCAGAGCCGCCAGGAGTTCCGGCACAGCATGGTCGAGATGGTCACCCCGGTCTGCACCGACCTCGCCGAGCTGCGCGCGCACCTGGTGGCGCTGCGCCGCTCCGCCGCCGAGGCCGCCACCGCGGCCGGGGCCCGGCTGGTGGCGGTCGGGGCCACCCCCGTGGCCGAGCCGCACCGGACGGTGCCCGACAGGCCGCGCTACCACGCGATGTCACGCCGGTACGGGCCGGTGGCGCACGACCCGGCGGTGTGCGGCTGTCACGTGCACGTCGGGCTGCCCGACCGGGAACTGGCCGTGCAGGTCTGCAACCACCTGCGCGTGTGGCTGCCGGTGGTGCAGGCGATCACCACCAACTCACCGCTGCACGACGGGCAGGACACGGGCCACGCGAGCTGGCGCTCGATGCAGTTGGAGCGCTGGCCCAGCATCGGCCCGACGCCGTACTTCGACTCCGCGGCCGACTACGACCGGACGGTCGACGAGCTGATCGCCGCCGGCATCATGCTCGACGCGGCGATGGTCTACTGGTACGCCCGGCCGTCGTCGGCCTACCCGACCGTGGAGGTGCGGGTGGGCGACGTCTGCCCCGACGTGGACGACGCGGTGCTGGTCGCCGCGCTGGTCCGGTCACTGGTCGCCACCCTGGCCGACGACGTACGCGACGGGGTGACCGCCCCGCCCACCCGTGACTGCCTGGTCGCCGCGGCGCACTGGCGTGCCGCGCACGACGGCCTCGACGGTGAGCTGATCGACCTGCGCGCCGGTGGCACCCGACCGGCCTGGGCGCTCGTCGACGAGATGATGGCGGTGATCGCCCCGGCTCTGCTGCGCCACGGCGACCTGGGGTACGTGTTGGCACAACTGGCCCGGCTGCGCCGCGACGGCACCGGCGCGACCCGGCAGCGTCGGGTGCTGGAGCGTACCGGTGACCTGCGCGCGGTCATCGACGACCTGGCCGCGCGCACCACCACCGACTGACCGGCGGCTCTCAGCGGATGTCGTGCGTCTGCAGCCACAGCTCCAGGAGCCCGAGCTGCCACAACTTGTTGCTGCCGGCCGCCGCCCCAGCCCGGTCCGGCTCGGCGAGCAGGCGTGCCACGTACTCCGGGCGGAACAGCCCCCGCTCGCGCGCGGCCGGCGCCTGCAACGCCTCGGCGACCAGCTCGCGCACCGGGCCGTCCACGTTGCGCAGCGCCGGTACCGGGAAGTAGCCCTTGGGCCGGTCGATCACCTCGGCGGGCAGCACCTCCCGGGCGACCTCCTTCAGGACACCCTTGCCGTTCTGGGCGACCTTGTGCTCCGGCGGGCAGTGCGCGGCCAGGGTGACCAGGTCCTGGTCGAGGAAGGGAGTGCGCACCTCCAGGCCCCACGCCATGCTCATGCTGTCCACCCGCTTGACCGGGTCGTCGGGAAGCATCAGGTGGGTGTCCAGGCGCAGCACGGCGTCCAGCGCGGTCTGCGCCCCGGGCGCGGCGAGGTGCCCGGCGAGCAGTTCCCGACTGGCGTCGTGGTCCAGGGCGTACGCCGGGCCGACGATGCTGCGCAGCTCGGCGTGGTCGCGGTCGAAGAACGCGGCGGCGAACGTCTCGCCGGCGCCATGCTGGGGCGCCTCGGTCAGTGGCTGGTGGTAGCCGTACCCGGCGAACACCTCGTCGGCGCCCTGCCCGGACTGTGCCACCTTCACGTGCCGGGCCACCTGCTCGGAGAGCAGATGGAAAGCGACCACGTCGTGGCTGCCCATCGGCTCGGTCATCGCGAGCACGGCACGCCGTACGGCGGGCACCAGGTCGTCGTTCGACAGCCGGATCCGGTGGTGGTCGGTGTCGTACGCGCGGGCCACCAGGTCGGAGTAGTGGAACTCGTCGCCGGACTCGCCGTCGCGGCTGTCGAAGCCGATGCTGAACGTCCGCAGGTGCTGTTGGCCGGCCTCGGCGAGCAGCGCCACGATGAGGCTGGAGTCGAGTCCACCGGAGAGCAGCACCCCGACCGGTACGTCGGCGACCAGCCGTCGGCGTACCGCCGCGCGCAGCGCGTCCCCGATGGCGGCCCGCCAGTCGGCGGCGTCCATGCCCGCGTCGGCCGGCTCCCGCACGTAGTCGGGTCGCCAGTACACCTCCTCGCGGCTGCGCCCGTCCGCCTCGATCACCCGCAGGGTGGCCGGCGGCAGCTTGCGTACGCCGCGCAGCACGGTCCGTGGCGCGGGCACGATGGAGTGCCAGGACAAATAGTGGTGCAGCGCCACCGGGTCGATGCCGGTGTCGACGTCACCGGCCTGCAACAGCGCGGGCAGGGTGGAGGCGAACCGGAGCCGCCCGGGTGTCTCGGCGAGGTAGAGCGGTTTGATGCCGAGCCGGTCGCGCGCCAGGATCAGCCGCCGTCGGGCCCGGTCGACGAGGCCGATCGCGAACATGCCGACCAGGTGGTCGACGAAGCGTTCACCCCAGTGCGCGTACGCCACCAGGATCACCTCGGTGTCGCTGGTGGATCCGAAGGCGTACCCGGCGTTCCGCAGCTCCTCGCGCAGCTCGGGGTAGTTGTAGATGCAGCCGTTGAAGACCAGCGCCAGGCCCAGGTCGTCGCGCACCATCGGCTGGCCGCCCGCGTCGGACAGGTCGATGATGGTCAGACGGCGGTGTCCGAGGGTCACCCAGTCATCGGTGAACAGCCCCTCGTCGTCCGGGCCGCGCGAGCGCATCGCCTCGGTCATCCGGATGACCGCCGCCGCGTCGGGCGACTGGCCGTCGAATCGCGCCTCCCCGCTGATCCCGCACATCAGGCGGGGCGGTGGGTCAGGTGGGCGTGGTGGCGGCTCAGGTGGGCGTGGTGGCGGCTCAGGTGGGACACCAGCGGCACGAGCATCCTCCTGTCACCTCGTCTCCGGACGGTGGCGGCTGGCTACCCGCGCGCGAGGTGGGCAAACCCGCTGCCAGGCCCCGTCCTCTACACGAGGCGCCAACAAAGTGCCCTTCCGTGCAGCTCAGGCGCGCAGGGTGCGCAGGATGCGGGCCAGTTCGGCACGGTCGGCGTCGTCCAGGTGGCCGAAGAAGCGGTCGGCCTCGGCCCGGCGGGCGGTCCGGATGGCAGCACTGACGCGGTTGCCCTCCTCAGTGAGCGCGACCAGGGTCGCCCGCCGGTCGGCCGGGTCGGGTCGGCGTTCGACGAGCCCACGGGCCTGGAGGTCGTCGACGACCTCGGTGGCCGAGCGGGGCGCGATGCGCAGGTGCTCGGCGAGCGTGCTGGGGCGTACCTCACCGTGCCGGCCCAGCACACCGAGCGCCCGGGACTGGCTGGGCGTGATATCCCACGGTGCCAACGACTCCCGGGTCTGCTGGCGCAAACGGGACGCGACGCCCCAAAAAGTCTCGGCCAGGCTCTCGTCGTCGGCGCTGCCGGTGGTGTCCGCGGTCACCGGAATACCGTAGCAGTCGATGCTGTTGCTCCCTCATGATGAGGTAACCTCAGCATATGTCAACCGAAGGGTAGTGCTCCTTGGAACCCACCCCCATGGGCCGCGACCGCGGTCACCGTACCCTCAGCGCCGAAGAGAAGGCGCAGGCCAGCCAGGTGTCGCTGCGCCGCATCGGCCGCCTGTTCACCCCCCACCGGCCCGCGTTGGCCGCCGTCACCGCGATCATCGTGATCTCCTCGATCATCGCGATGGCCACCCCGTTCCTGCTGCGCGCCGTGATCGACCGGGCCCTGCCGCAGGGCGACGTGACCCTGCTGGTCTGGCTGGTCCTCGGCATGGTCGCCGTGGCCGCCGTGACCGCCGTCCTCGGCGTCGTCCAGACCTGGATCTCCACCCAGGTCGGCCAGCAGGTCATGCACCGGCTGCGCACCGACGTCTTCAGTCACCTCCAGCGGCAGTCGCTGGGCTTCTTCACCCGGACCCGCACCGGCGAGGTGCAGTCCCGGATCACCAACGACATCGGCGGCATGCAGTCGGTGGTCACCTCCACCGCCACCGCCGTCGCCTCCAACCTCACCACCGTGGTCGCTACCGCGGTCGCCATGGTCGCGCTCTCCTGGCAGCTCTCCCTGGTCTCGCTCGTGGTGCTGCCGCCGGCGATCTGGCTGACCCGCAGGGTCGCCCGGATGCGCCGCGAGATCACCGCCCAACGGCAACGCGAACTCGCCGACCTCAACGTCACCGTCGAGGAGGGGCTCTCGATCAGCGGCGTGCAACTGGCCAAGACCCTCGGCACCGGCCCGGCGCTGATCGACCGGTTCACCGCCTCCTCGGCCCGCCTGGTCGACCTGGAGTTGCGCAGCGAGTTGGCCGGCCGCTGGCGCATGGCCTCGATGAGCATCATCTTCGCCGCCGTACCGGCGGTCATCTACCTCGCCGCTGGCCTGCCCGGCACCGCCGGCACGCTGAGCATCGGCACCCTGGTCGCGTTCACCGCCCTGCAGGGCGGGCTGTTCCGGCCGCTGATGGGGCTGCTCAACGTCGGCGTCTCGCTCACCGCGTCGCTGGCGCTGTTCGCCCGGATCTTCGAATACCTGGACCTGCCGATCGACGTGGCCGACCCCACCGAGCCGGTCCGCATCGACCCCGCCCGGGTACGCGGCCACCTGCGCCTGGAGGACGTCACCTTCGGCTACCCGGGCAGCGACACCGCAGCGCTCGCCGGGATCACCCTCGACGTGCCCGCCGGCACCAGCCTCGCCCTGGTGGGGGAGACCGGCTCCGGCAAGAGCACCCTCGCCGGGCTGGTCAGCCGGCTGCACGACCCGACCGGCGGCCGAGTAACCGTCGACGGTGTCGACCTGCGTGACCTGCGCCTGGCCGACCTGGCCGCGATCGTCGGCGTGGTCAGTCAGGAGACGTACCTGCTGCACACCACCGTCCGGGAAAACCTGCGCTACGCCCGGCCGGACGCCACCGACGCGGAGATCGAGGACGCCGCCCGCGCGGCTCAGATCCACGATTTGATCGCCGGGCTGCCCGACGGGTACGACACCACGGTCGGCTCACGCGGCCACCGGTTCTCCGGCGGCGAGAAGCAGCGGCTGGCGATCGCCCGTACGCTGCTGCGCGACCCGCGCATCCTGGTCCTCGACGAGGCCACCAGCGCGCTGGACACCGAGACCGAACGGGCCGTGCAGCGGGCGTTCGACGTGCTCGCCGAGGGGCGGACCACGATCACCATCGCGCACCGGCTCTCCACGGTCCGCGACGCCGACCAGATCGCGGTGCTCGACCACGGCCGAATCGTCGAGGCCGGCACCCACGACAGCCTGCTGGACCGCAACGGCCGCTACGCCACACTGGCGGCCTGACCGGTAGTTCGCAACCGTCGCTAAACCGTCGCTAAACCGTCTCATTACTGTCGTCCAGGTGGCGGTAGACGGTGGCCCGCGAGACGCCCAACGTGGCGGCGATGGCATCCACCGAGTGGGTGCCCGCCGCGTGCATCCGCCGAGCCGCCTCGACCTGCTCGCGGCCCAGCGCCGCAGGCCGTCCCGGCCGCCGCCGACGGGCAACCGTCCCGACGCCCGAGGTTGCGTCCGGCGGGCTCCCGGAGCCTGAGGCCGTGCCCGCCGGAGCCGTGCCCGCCGGAGCCGTGCCCGCCGGAGCCGTGCCCGTCGTGGCCGTGCCTGTCGGGGCTGCGGCGTTCGAGGTTGGCGTGGCCAGCAGGCGGCGTACGCCGTCGAGCATGTCGGCGCGCAGGACCTCGTCGGGTACGTCGACGAAGAAGACGATCGGATCGCTGCAGCTGGCCACCGCCTGTACCGCCCGGACCCGCTCCCGACGCCCGGCGTCCGGCCCCGCGATGAGGTCGTTGGCCCGCATCGCGATCACCATCAGCCGGTGGTACGTGTCGCCCCGGCCGACCAGCGCGATGTCGTGGAAGAGCATGCCGAGTGGTCGGCGATGGGCGAGCATGACGTCGACCCAGCCCTCCAGTACCGTCCATCGGGCCTTTTCGGTCGGCTGGCCCTGCGCGGCGTCGAGCAGGGCCTCCAGGTCGGCCACCAGTGGCTCGACCAGTGCGGCGAGCAGGTGCTCCTTGGCCGGGAAGTGGTACAGGATCGCGGCCTTGGTCAGTCGCAGCCGCTCGCCGATCTGGCGCAGCGAGGTGCGCTGGTAGCCGTGCTCCGCGAAGAGGTCGAGCGCGGCGCGCAGGATCCGGGTGCGGGTGTCGTCCGCGGGATCGGCGGTCATACCGGCCAGCCTAGCGACGTCCTGACCGGTGGCCCCCATCACCGTTGATTCGACTGACCATCGGTCAGTACAGTGGGGACGGTCGACGCAGCCAACGGCAGGAGGGGCGATGCCCGTCATCTCGATCGGCAACCTGGTCAAGACGTTCGGCGCCATCCGGGCACTCGACGGGCTGGATCTGCGGGTCGAGCAGGGGGAGGTGCACGGCTTCCTCGGGCCCAACGGCTCCGGGAAGTCCACCACCATCCGGATCCTGCTCGGGTTGCTCCGCCGCGACTCGGGCGAGGCCCAGGTGCTCGGCGCCGACCCGTGGCGCGACGCGGTCCGCCTGCACCGCCGGCTGGCGTACGTGCCGGGCGACGTCAGCCTCTGGCCCAACCTCACTGGCGGGGAAGCCATCGACCTGCTCGGTCAGCTGCGCGGCGGGCTCGACCGACGTCGCCGTGACGAGCTGCTGCAACGCTTCGACCTGGACCCGACCCGCCGGTGCCGCACGTACTCCAAGGGCAACCGGCAGAAGGTCGCCATCGTCGCCGCCTTCTCCTCCGACGTGGAGCTGTACGTGCTCGACGAGCCGACCTCCGGCCTCGACCCCCTCATGGAGGCGGTGTTCCAGGACGAAATCCGGCGGATCAAGCAGGCGGGCGCCACCGTGCTGCTCTCCAGCCACGTGCTCGCCGAGGTCGAGGCGCTCTGTGACCGGGTCAGCATCATCCGCGAAGGTCGTACCGTCGAGTCCGGCACCCTCGCCGAGCTGCGCCACCTCACCCGCACGGCGGTGACCGTCGAGACCGCCCGCCCGGCCACCGGCCTGGCCACGCTGCCCGGCGTGCATGACGTGCACGAGGTCGACGGGCGTACCCATCTGGAAGTCGACCCGGCTCACTTCGACGAGCTGCTCGGTCAGCTCATCCGCTTCGGCGTCCGCGCGTTGACCAGCACCCCACCCACCCTGGAGCAGCTCTTCCTGCGCCACTACGCCGACGATCCCGCCGCCGCCAACGGCCACCGGCCGGCCGTTGCCCCTGATGCCGGTGCTTCCCACCCCGGCGCCTCGGATGCCGGTGCTCCGCAGGCCGGTGCCCGGTGAGCGCCCTCACCGGCACGCCCCGGCTGGCCCGGCTCGTGCTGCGCCGCGACCGGATCCGCCTCGCGATCTGGATCCTCGGCACGCCCCTGCTCGGCTACGCCCTCGCCGGCAGCGTCGCCGGCATCTACCCGGACCAGGCGGCCCGCCTGGGCTACGCCACCACCTCAGCGTCCAGCCTGGTCGCCCGCGCCTTCAACGGCCCCATCGCCGGCACCGACCTCGGAGCCGTGGTGGTCGCCGAGACGTACGCGACGCTGGCCGTGATCGTCGCCCTGCTGAGCACCTTCGCGGTGACCCGGCACACCCGGCAGAACGAGGAAACCGGCCGGGCGGAGCTGCTCGGCGCCTCCGTGGTCGGCCGGTACGCGTCGCTCACCGCCGCGCTGCTCGTCGTCGTCACGGCGAACGTGCTGGCCGCTGTGCTGCTCGCGTTCGCGCTGGTCGGTGCCGGCCTGCCGCTCGTCGGCTCCATCGCGGCCGCCGCCGCGATCGGCGGCGTCGGGGTCGCCTTCACGGCAATCGCCGCAGTCACCGCTCAGCTCTCCGTCACCTCCCGGGGCGCCAACGCGCTCGCCGCCGCCGTCGTCGGGCTCTCCTTCGTGCTACGTGCCGCCGGCGACGTGTTCGGCGACTCCAGTGCGGCCGGCACCCGGGTGGACAGCGCCTGGCCATCGTGGATCTCCCCGCTCGGTTGGGGCAATCAGGTGCGGGCCTTCGCCGGTGAACTCTGGTGGGTGCTCGCCCTGCCCGTCGCGCTGCTGCTCGCCGGGGTGGCGCTGGCGTACGCCCTCGCTGAGCGACGCGACCAGGGCGCCGGGTTGGTCGCCCCCCGACGAGGGCCGGCGACCGGTGCGCCTCGGCTGCTCAGCCCCGCCGGGTTGGCCTGGCGGATGCAGCGCGGCACGCTGCTCGGCTGGGCGGTCGGGGTGGCCGTGCTCGGCCTCTCGATGGGCGTCGCCGGTGACGAGTTCAACGCGATGATCGACCAGAATCCGGCCGCCGCCGAGGCGATCACCGCGATGGGCGGTGGAACCGGCTTCGTCGACGCGTACCTGGCCGCGATGCTCGGGCTGTTCGCGCTGACCCTCGGGGCGTACGTGGTGCAGGCCCTCCTGCGGGTACGCGGCGACGAAACCGACGGGGTGCTGGAGGCCGCCCTCGCGGGAGCGGTGAGCCGTACCCGCTGGCTCGGCACCCAGGTGCTCGCCGCAGTGCTCGGCGCGGTCGCCCTGCTGCTGCTCGCCGGCCTGACCACAGGTCTCGGCTACGGCATGGTCACCGGAGACCCGCTCGGCTCAGCTATCGAGCTGGCCTGGGCCGCGCTGCTGCGACTGCCCGCCCTGCTCGTGGTGGCCGGGGTGGTGACCGCGCTCTTCGGGCTGCTGCCCCGCTGGTCGGTGGTGCTCTCCTGGACGGCGCTGCTCATCTTCCTGCTCCTCGGGCAGCTCGGCGCGGTGCTGAAGCTGCCGCAGGCCGCGCTCAACGTCTCGCCGTACACCCATGTGCCGTCCGTGCCCGCGGTCGACCCGGCGGTGCTGCCGCTGGTGGTGCTGGCGGCGGTGGCGGCGGCCCTTCTCGCCGTCGGCCTCGCGGCCTTCCGCCGCCGCGACGTGCCGTCGTGACGTGCCGTCGTGACGTGCTTCCCATGATCGTTGGCAGCTGAGCAGGTCTGCGCTCGGCGTGTCGCCCTGCTCAGCTGCCAACGATCGCTGTGGCTAGCTCAAAGTGCGGGGCGGTGGGGCACCCTCCACAGGTTGGGTGCTGTCCACAGGGGTGAGGTTGGCTCGGTTGCGGGGGACCGGGGTGGGGCTTCACGGTTCGTGGTGTGAATGTGGTGCTTCGGGAGCTGGTGGCGCTCGGCGGGGGACTGGTGACACTCGGGGCGGTCTGGCAGCGGGTGCCGCAGTGGGCGTTGCAGCAGGCTTGCCGCAATGGTGAGCTGGTGCGGGTGCTGCCCGAGGTTTTCGTGGCGGCGTACCTGGTCGACAGTCGACCCGGCGCCCCCGCCTTGAGCCGACTCGATCCTGCCCTGGGCCAGCGCGGGGCTCTGGCCTGGGCCGACGGCTGCGGTGCACTCAGTCACCTCAGCGCGCTCAGCCGTGTGGGGGGTGCGCCCGCAGGCGGCCGGTGACCTGGTGCACCTGAGCGCACCAGCGAGCGCCAGCCTGCGTACCCGACCCGGCCTGGTCGTGCATCGGCGCCGGAACCTCAGCATGGCACCGCCGCACGTCGTTGTCCGGCGGGGACTGACGGTCACCCGGCTTGAGCAGGCCCTCGTCGACTCGTGGCCGACGTTGCCGCCCGCCGAGCGGCGGGCACCGGTGATCCGGGCAGTCAACGACTGGCTGACCACATCCGAGCGGCTGGCGGTGGCTCTGGAGAGTGCGCCGAAGCTGGTCGACCGTGGAGCACTCCGAACGCTGGTGGCCAGGCTCGCCGACGGCTGCCGCAGCCCGCTGGAGATCTGGGGGCACGAGCACGTCTTCACCGGCCCGGGCATGCCGGCGTTCCGCAGGCAGGTGCCCATGCGCCTCGGGCTACGCACCATCTACCTCGACATGTTCGCCGAGCGGGAACGGGTCAACATCGAACTCGACGGGTCCACCACCCACGGTGACCCACGCCAGCGGGAGATCGACCTACGACGTGACGCGCTGCTGGCGACCATCGGGATCCTGGTGGTCCGCTTCGCCCACCGTCGCCTGGTGCACGAGATCGACGCGGTACGCCGGGAAACCCTGGCCATCCTCGCGACCCGCCGGCCGGGCGTGATCGCCTGAGCTGATGGGATGCTGGCTCAGTGAGTGGGCTTCACGAGCAGGACGAGCGGACGAGTTGGTGGAACACCCTTGGCCGGGCTTGACCGGTGCTGGCAGCCTCGGCGGCGTGAGCATGTTTCTGACGCAGCTTCCGGCACTCCTCGGCGTACTGGTCGGCACTCTGGGCACGATCCTCGCCACCTCGCTGGGCGACCGGGCGCGGTGGCGGCGTAGTCAGAGCGTCCGCTGGGACGAGCGGCGGCTCGATGCGTACGTCGACTATGCCCACGCCCTCAAGGAGAGTCACGCGGTGGCGCTGCGGATGACAGCCGACCACCGGCCGGGGTCGTACAGCCATCCGATCGCCAGGGACGACGGCTTGGCCCGATTGGCCGCCTCGGATGCTCGGCGCACCATCGTCTGGGAGAACCTGCTGCTGCTCGGCGACGAGCCGACAGTCATCGCCGCCGCAAGCTGGCGCGACGCGGTATGGCAGGTCGAACGGCTCGCCCGGGGGATCGTCGGGGCTCCACCGGACGTTTCCGCGATGCTGACCCAGGTCAACGAGGCTCGCGACGGCTATTACCGGGCCGCTCGGCGGAGCCTCGGCGTCCGAGGTGGATCGGTCGAGCAGTCCGCGGCGCTGCGCCAGGCGCTGCTCGGCCGGTCCGCCGCGACGTCGGACGTACCCGCTGGCTGAGAGCAGCGGCCTTCGCGGTACGGGTGCAGGTGACCGTTCGGACAGTGGTGTTGAGATCGACTCTCACGCACCCTGTTCGATGTGAAGGCCTTCGTAGGGGTGACGGACGAGAGGTGGTACCGCTTCCTCGCAGAGCGTCCCGAGCTGAATGAGGTCAACTTCTGGCGGCCGTCCGGCGGTGCTTTCCGCGCTCTTACCCCAGGAGAGCCTTTCCTGTTCAAGGCGCACTATCCGCTGAACAGAGTGGTTGGGGGCGGCTTCTTCAGCGGCTTCACGCAGCTTCGAATCTCGGAGGCCTGGGAACTCTTCGGCGAGGCCAACGGCACTGCGGGGCCTTCAACGCGCAGGGAGAGTTGACCCGGACGCGGCACCACGGGTCCTAACGGACGCGTACCACAATCGGGAAGGGCGTGGGCTGCCGTCCACAGGTGCCTTCGCTGTCCACAGCGGCCCCCGCGCGGGCATTGCTCGGGCGGCAGATCGGGGCAGGGTAGGCGCGTGGACCCGAGGCTGTACGCCCTGCTCGTACGCGGCGATGGCCTGGTCACCCGTCGGGACATGATGCGAGTGGCGCCGGCCTGGACGATCCAGAGTGCCTGGCGGGCTGGTCGGCTGGTACGGCTGCTGCCCGGGATCTACGTTGATGCGGCGCTGATCCGTGACACCACCGCCGACCTGCCGATTCTTGCCCGGGTCGAGTCCTCGCTGGCTCGCCGGGCGGCGCTGGCGTACACCGACCGGCGTGCGGCGCTCAGTCGCCTGACCGCGCTCGACGTGTGGGGTCTGCGCCGCCAGCCAACGGGCGAGCCGGTGCATCTCGACCTGCCCAAAGGGTCAGGGTTGCGTGGTCGGCCACATCTCGTGGTGCGTCATCGCTCCGGCTTCGCCGTTGCGCCGCCGCAGGCGGTGACCAGGGGAGGGTTGCCGGTGACCCGGCTCGACCGGACCCTGGTGGACTGTTGGCCGCTGCTGATGCCGGTCGACCGATCGGGCCCGCTCATCCGCGCGGTCAACGACCGGCTGACCACCCCGAGGCGGCTCGTCGCCGCTCTCGCCGAGGTGCCGAGGATGACCGACCGCGCGGCATTGGGCGGTTTGCTGGACAGGCTCACCGTTGGTTGCCGCAGCCCGTTGGAAATCTGGGGCCACGACCACGTTTTCACCGGCCCGGGTATGCCGACCTTCACCCGGCAGGCGCGGGTGCAGGTCGGTGCCCGGACCATCTACCTCGACATGTTCGCCGAGGCCGAACGAGTCGACATCGAGCTGGACGGCGCCACCAACCACGGCGATCCAGCGGAACGCGAGATAGACCTCCGCCGCGACGCCCTGCTCGCCACCGTCGGCATCCTTGTCGTCCGCTTCACCCACCGCCGCCTCATGTCCAACCCCACCCAGGTCCGGCAGGAAACCCTCGCGATCCTCGCCGCCCGTCCCCGTTACCCCATGATCAGTTGATGAAAAGTAGGCAGCGGAGGCCGTCAGAACCTACTTATCATCAATTGATCTTGCGGGGGAGGGGAAGGGGAGGGCGCCGCTAGGGCTCCGCAGGGCTGGGGCGGCTCTGTTGGGGTGGGATTGGGGACGGGGCCGGTGGGTCTGCGGGGTGCTCGGCGTGGCGGCGTAGGAGTTCGCTGATCCAGCGGGCGGCTTCCTTCTGAGTGGCGAGCATGTGCTGGCGAGCGTCCGCCACGTCCTGGTTCTCGGCGTCGGCGTGCTCGCCCAGAATCGCGGCCCACTGCCGGCTCAGCTCCTCGGCGTACCGGGCCTTTCGAAGCTGCTCGTCGAACTGGTACTCCAATTTCAGTAGCCGGTCGACGTGCGGCTGGAACGTCGGCATGATCCGCTCGTCGAGCCGGACGGTGGCGTCGGGTTGGCAGGTGATGACGATGTCGCCCCGCTGGTAGGTCCATGTCGGGTCGTCGGCGAGCACCCGCTGCAACGCCAACTCCAGTTCCGCCGCCCGGTGCGGCGGTAGGTCCCGGGCGGCGTCGGCGGCGAGCCGGGTCAGCCGCTGGATCGCGTTGGGTTGGAAGTACTGCACGTACCAGCTCAACACCTCGGCCCGGAGGCTCACCGGCGACGACCAGGCGAACGTGGCGCGGATGTGGAACGAGTACACGTAGCCGCGGGCGGGAACCACGATCAGCCGGGGCGCGTCGCGCTGTTCGACGAGCGGGCCGGACGGAGACGGCTCGGCGGCCAGCCCGACAGGCGCCTCATCCTGGAGCGACGCGACCAGTCGGTCCCAGGTCCGTGCCCACCACCGCCAACTGCGGACACTCGCGTCCCGGGTGATGGTCAGCCCGCGGATGCCCCGGCGCCTCCACTGGTCCGCAGGCCTTGGCCTCCCATCGGGGGCGTCCGTCATGGCACCCCTCCATCGTCACGGATCCGCGTTCCACGCTAACAACAGGTGACCGATATGTCCGCCGCCACGCCGTACGAGCCCGCGGCACTGCCCCGGCGGGGGGAGCGGTTCACCGAGCATTGTGGAGCTGTTGGCGCGTTGAGGGTTGTTGCGGGCAGCCGCCAACGGTGAGACTGGTCCCGATCCCACGATCATAGGGATCGATGGATCGGATGGTCTGGAGGCAGCCTGTGCCCACCCTCGTGTCCCCGCTGGCCACGCTCGGCGCGATCCGCCGGCGTACCACCACCCTCGCCCTGCTCCTCGCCATGGTCGCCGCCGCGCTGGTCGGCCCGTCCGTGGTGGCCCCCCAACTGACCGACTCCGCCTCGGCGGCGGTCTACAGCTCCTGCACCATCAGCCGCTGCGCGGACGCCCGTGCCGCCCGCTCGGGCTGGTCCGCCAAGAGTTTCCCGACCAGCCGCGGCTGGTATTCCTGGAGCGGCGGCACATCCAACTTCGCCGGCGGCCGGTTCTACAACTACGAGGGTCAACTGCCCACCAACGCCACCTACCACGAGTACGACGTGTACCCGCGCACCCAGGGCGCCGCCCGGGACGCGTACCGGATCGTGGTGAACCGCAGCACCGGGGTCACCTGGTTCTCGCCCAACCACTACACCGACTTCTACCGGCTCTGACCGACCCGGGGCCGGCCGGTCGCCCGGCCGGCCCCGCCGTCGCCCCGGCCAGATCAGGAGGTACGTGATGGTCGATCACGATTGGCTGACCGTGTGCCGGGACGGCTCCCCGCAGGTGCCCGACGCGTCGGTGCTGGCCGGTGCGGCAACCCGGACCCGGCCGGCGCTCTTCGCCGCGTTGGCGGATGCGCTGGCCCTGCCGGCCCACCTGGGGAGCACCTGGGACGCGCTCGCCGACGCGCTTCGGGATCGGCTGGACGCCGGCCCGCTCACTGTGCTGATCAACGACGCCGACCAGCTGCTCGCCGACGAGCCGGCCGGTCAGTACGCCCTGCTGCTCGCCGTGCTCGGTGACCTGGCCACCACCGCCCCGCACCCCCTACGCGTCGTCCTCGACGAAGCCCCTCCGTCCTGACCGTTACCCGGACCCCCGAGCATCGGAGTGCTGTGCGGCTGCTCAGTTTCCGACAGTCGGGGCCGCACACGGGCACGGTGACGGTGGCGGTGACGGTCGGGTGACGGGCCCTTCGCGATCCTCGTGCCGAGCCGGGCATGGTGCACCGGCGCGGGCAGCGGGGAGGCCGTGCGGTGGACTTCGTCGACGGGGTGCTGGTGCGGTTGGCCGATCCGGGCACCCGCGCCGCGCTCTTCGATGACGCGTCGCTGGCCCACCTGGTCGAGGCCGCGTACGACACCGAGGCGATGCCCGTCGCGCCCCCGTACGCGGCGGTGTTCGACGAGCTGACCCTCGGCTTCGCCGCCGCCCCGGTGACCCTGGCCGAGGGGGAGTGGCTGGGCTCGGGCGGCACCACCCGCACCGAGCTGCGCGTACGCCTGCACGGCCTCGGCGGCTCGGCGTTGCGCATCGACGCGTTGTGGCGGGGCAGCCTGGTGGTGCGTACCAGTGTGGCCCGGGACCGGGTCGAGGACCTCGACGTGGCGGTGCCCGCCTTCGACGTGGACCCGCAGATCATCGCCGACCTGGGCGCGCTGCCGGCTGACCCGTCGCAACTGGAGACCGAGCGCAGGGCCCGGCTGGTGGCCCGGCTGCGCTCTGGGCTGCACCAGCCGGCCGCGTTCACCGACGCGCACCTGGACCGGCTGCTCGCGGGCGTGGGAGCCGCGAACGCCGGCGACCTGGTGACGCGAATGCGCGGGCAGGCCGCCGGTGCCACCGTGAAGCTGCGCTACGCGGCCCCACCGGCGGCCCCACCGACCCCGCGTCCGCTGCCGTTCGCCGCCGCCGTGCTGGTCCGCGACCAGGGCTTCTCGCTGGCCGACCTGCTCGTCGAGACCCGCCTGGTGCGGGCCCGCGCCGAGGAGTTGGGGCTGGACGTCCCAGCACCGGACGACGTCCGACGGCGGCACCGGGTGGTCGCCGTCTGGGTGGTCCCCGTCGAGACGTTCGACGACGACGGCTGGCCCGGCGGCGACACCGGCACCGAGCCGCAGAAACGGGCCGCCCGGTTCGCCCGGGCCGGCCAGTGGCTCGCCCGCAGCGGCATCGGGCTCGCCGCCGTGACGACGTGAGACTCCCGGCCGCTGGCAGCCGCAGCGGCCGGGAACCGCGTACTGACCGCAGCGGCTGGAAGCCGCGTACCGACCGCAGCAGCAACTTCGTCCGGGAGGACCCGTGGCACCGACAGCAGCATTCCCGTTCATCGAGGTCCGGATCGTGCCGCCACCGGCGCCGCTGGCCCAGCGCTCACCCGGCGTCATCGCCGTGGTCGGCAAGGCGCCCTCCACGGCCGACGGTGGGTCGGCACCGGCGAACACGCCGGTCCGGATCGAGACCCTCGACGACGCGGTCACCAACTTCGCCCGCCGGCAGGCCGGCAACGTGCTCCGCAACGCCCTCTACAACTCGCTCGAACTGGCGTTCCTGCAGGACCCGCGACCGGCCAAGGTGTACGGGGTCAAGGTGTCCGGCGACGACTACGCCGCCGCGCTCAGCGGCCTGGAGGCCGCCGACGACGTGACCATGGTGTCGCTGGCCAACGAGTCGGGCGTCGGCAACCCCGCCGGTGCGGGCGCGCCGACCGGGTTGCACGCGCTCAAGGCGCACGTGGAGACGATGTCGGCGGCCGGTCAACGGCGGATCGGCTTCGCCATGGTCAACCCGGCCACCGAGAAGGGCCCCAGCTACGTCGCCGACATCACCACCGCCGCGAACCCGCTCAAGAGCAGCACCAGCCGGATGCTGATGATCGCCGCCCGGGGTGCGGACGGCGACGCGGCCACTGCCGCGATGGCCGCCGTGGCCGGCCTGCCCGTGCACCACAGCATCGTCCTGAAGAAGATCCGTGGCGTGGCCATCCCGGTGGCCAAGCAGTACAGCCCGGCCGAGATCAAGGGCCTCTCCGAGGCCAACCTCACGCCGATCATCGACCCCACACTGATCACCGGGGAGAGCCTGCACTTCGCCGACGGTCGGCTCTTCACCACCGACGCGAGCCTGCTGCACGTCGACCTGGTGCGCACCCTCGACCAGATCGAGTTCATGCTGCGCGCCGGCCTGATCGGCCTGGTCGGCGACGCGCGGATCACCAAGCCGGGCATGACCCTGCTGAAGACCCAGGTCGACGGCATCCTCGGCCCCCTCAAGCGGCAGTCGGTCATCGACGACTACCGCATCGAGATCCCGGTGCTGGAGATCCTCAGCATCCCCGAGGTCGCGCGTACCGCCACCGACACCTCGATCGTCACCGCCGCCCGGGCCGACCGCACCGTCGACCTGGTCGTCACCGTCACGTACGGCCCGGCCGTGAGCCGCCTGCTGGTCACGCTCGTGGCCAAGTTCTGACCCGGAGGAACCAGACCATGGAGTGGAAGACCCGCCTCGCGGTGCAGTACACCAAGGGCACCGAGACGGTGCTGATCAGCCCGATCGACTCGTTCAGCCCATCCTTCTCGCTCAACGTCGAGGCGCTGCACTCGTGCGAGGTGACCCACCTGGGTGCCATTCACGCGCCGGTGTCGATGAACTTCACGATGACCGTCAAGGCGATCGGGGACGTCGCCGGCCGGCTCACCAAGCTGGCCCTCGACGGTGAGCTGTTCGACATCGCGCTGCTGGAGCACACCGGCGACGACTGGGCGTTCTCGTCCTTCGTGTTGCAGGACTGCATGATCACCAGTGCGACGCCGACCACCGCCACCATCTCCGGCGCACCGGCGGCCACCTTCAGCGGCTTCAGCCTGGCCGCCACGGTCGACCCGAAGACCGGCGACCAGTCCGTGCTGCCCTGACGCGCCAACGACAGCCCGCCCACGACAGCCCGACGAACCGGAGGTAGCAGATGGCGACCGGTGCTGGCCGTGCCGCCCGGGTCACCCGTACCGGGCTGGCCCTGGTGCACGCGGGTGAGTTGGTGCTGCCGGCGGCCGGCAGCGAGGCGGAGGCCGAGCAGGTGGCCGAGGACGACCGCGCGGTCATCGCGTACCACTTCCCGGTGGAGATCGAGGTCATCGCCGCCGGTGGCGCGGTCGACGCCGACGCGCTCGCCGACCTCGCGCTGGCCCGCCTCGCCGAGCACCTGGACGGGCGGTTCTGACGGTGGCCATCTCGGTGCACGTGCCGGTGCGGATCCGGCTGGACGCCCGGTCGCTGACCGAGCGGCCGGAGGCGGTGACCGAGGCACTCGCCGCAGCCCTGGCCCGCGCCCTGGAACGATCCCGCCGCGAGGTGGTCGCGCCACGCGGCGGCTACCTGGAGGTACGCGCAAAAGCGCCGGAGTTCCGGTGGACCGGCGCGGGCGGTGACCGGGTGTCCCCGGACGATCGGCGGGCCTTCGAGGCCCGGCTGCGCCGGCGCATCGACGAGGTCGTCACCGCGGCGCGGCTGGACCCGGGGCTGCCTCCCGGGGTGGCCGCGCCGTTGAGCCGGCCGGCCGTCGAGTTGTTCGACGCGTCTCGGATGCGCCAGCTGCTGGCCGTCTACCGGGTGCCGTCCTACGACGACGGTGGTGACGCCGCCGAGGTGCCGGTGGACGGCGACGAGCCGCCGCCGGTCACCCACCAGTGGCTGCTGCGACCGGTCACCTACCTGATCAGCCATTTCGCCGAGCTGGCTCGTGAGGCGGTACGCCAACACGGCGGCCTGCCCAGAGGAATCCCGCAAGGTGTCATCGCCCGGGTGATCGACCCCACCGGCCGGCAGGTCTGGCTGGTCATGGTGACCACCACCCCGCTGTCCTACCTGACCTTCGACACCTTCGGCGAGACGGTGTTACGGACCACCCCGCAGCCGCACTTCGAGGTCGAGGCACGGGTGCCCAGCCCGCAGCCCGGCACCGTCGAGCGCCGGCCCGTCACCGACCGGGCCGCCCTGGTCGCCATGGTGGACGACGAGATCGGCGACGACGTCCGGCAGCGCCTACGGACCGCCCAGCCGCGCGGCGAGACGACAAGCGTGGAGGAGTACCGGGCGCAGATCGAGCGGGCCGTGGACGTCGAGGTGACCCGGAGGGTCGACGCGATCCTCGCCTCGGTGGGTGGGGCCATGCCGAGCTGCCTGGTGGTGATCCGGGTCGGCGGGGTCTCCCTGCTGTTGGTGGGCACGGAGGAGACCGACGCCACCCTGCACTGGACCGGCACGGCCAATCTGCTGCCGATCAGCATCGAGCAGCGCCCGGCTACTCCGCCGGACCCGAACGCCCCGCCCGGCGGCGACGTCGGCGACGGTACGGGTACCGGCTCGGGACCCGGCGCCGGCAGCGGATCCGGCAACACAGCCGGCAGCGGACCGGGCGGAACCGGCACCGGTGGCCTCGGCACGGGCACCGGACCGGGTGGTGACGCCGGTGGCACCGGTGGGGACGGCACCGGTGGCGCCCGGCGGGGCGGGTTCGTCTTCGACCCGAGCAGCCCGAGCGCCCCGCCCGGCGCCGAGGGACGGCGGTTTCCCGCCGTCACGAGCGCGCACTCCGAGATGCGTGCCTGCGCGCCGTACAACGGTGAACCGGAACTGGCCACGCTCGGCCCGGACGGCGACGAACTACGCCGGCTGATGGACGACATCGCGTTCCGGCTCCAGATGGGCGAGCCGTGCCGCTATCCGGCGAACTTCTGCCTCCAGGCCGCCGCCATGCTGCGCGGCCGGGCCGCGACGATCAGCCTGCTGGTCGGCGCCGCCGAGCGCGAGGCGTTCACCCGACCCGTGCCGGAGGGCACCGGAGGGCTCGGCCCGCTGGACTTCCGACCGGTGGCCTCGCCCGCCGTGCAGTTCCTGCGCCACCTCGCCGGTGTGGTGCCCCGCCTGGACCACCTCGCCCAACTGGTCATGGGCCGCTACAGCCAGCCCGAGCACTTCGCCCGCATCCAGGGCGGCTGGATCGACTCGTCCGCCTCCTGGAACCTGCACTTCATCCAGGCGCTCAGCGGCGCGATCAAGGGCGCGGTCGGGCAGCTCTTCATGGTCGGCAGCCAGGCCATGCTGGTGCAGTTGCTGCTCAGCTCGCGTACCGGCATCGACGCCCGGATCACCAACTTCGACCAGTACGCGCCGATCTTCGAGCGGCTGATGGTCTCCCAGCTCACCGACTACGCCGAACTCCAGGGGCTGCGCGAGCGGCTGCGCCGCCACGAGGCCGCCCGCTGGACGTCTGAGCACACGTCGATGGGCGGCGGCACCCTCGCCACGCTGAGCGTGGCCAACCCGTCCACCGCCTGGTACGGGGCAGCCCGCGCCATCTCCAGCGCGTTCCTCGCCACCGAGGCGGCCCTGACCAGCCCCGGCGCGGCCGGCGAGATCGTTGAAACCGACGGCACCACGCGGATCCGCGACTCGCACGCGGTGCTCTGGACCCAGGCCGAGATCGAACAGGCGCTGGTCATCCAACGCGGCGAGGCGGAGGGCATCGACCCGCTGGTCAAGCAGATCACCGACCTGCCCGACCTGCTGGCCCGCTTCGCCGGCAACCGGTCGGCGATCCGCGACGAGCTGTGGCGGGTGCTGCAGGACATGCGGCGCAACAACACCGAGATGCTCGGCCGCGCCCGCACCGACGCCCGGTTCGCCTTCAGGTCCAGCCGGATCAGCGAGCACATCCCGTCGGCCACCATCCCCCGTGGACGGTTCGCCCTGCAGGGCATCCACCTGGTCACCCACCAGCAGATCGGCGAGTTCTTCGGAGGCAACCTCTACTACGCCACCGGCGTGGACGACCTGTTCGCCACCGAGCTGGGCCGGGAGGCGTTGTCCTCGTTCGGGATCATGGTCGGGATCATCGCGCTGTCCATTCTCTGCCCACCGCTGGGCTTCGTGGTCGGGGTGGCCGTCGCCGCCGTCGACGTGGCGCACGCCCACCAGCGCGCCCGCCTCTACGCGTCGATGCTCGACCCGGAGCTGGTGCTCACCCGCACCGAGGTCGAGGTCGAGCTGTTCGCCGCGTACCTCGGGTTGGCGTTGTCGCTGATCCCGGAGGTCGGCACCATCGGTGGCGCGGCCGTGCGCGGCGGCCGGGTCGCCCTGCGCTTCGGCGTCCGCGCCGGGCTGCGCGCCGCCCGGGGGTACGTGGTGCGCCGGGTCACCCGGCAGATCATCGAAGCGGCCTCCCGCGACCTGCTCCAGGCGTTCCTCACCGAGATCCTGCTCAACGAGGTGCTGGAACGGGTGGTGCAGAAGCTGATGGAGCCGGTGCTCGCGTACGTGGAGCGCGAGGCGATGCTCAGCGGCGCGGTCGGCGGCCCGGAGGGCGCCCGGTTCATCCTCATGGTGCTCGACTCGCAACCCGGTGGCGCCGCCGCTGGACCGCGTGTTCCGGTGGTGCGGCCGTGACCGGGCCCCGCCGGTTCCGTGCCGGCCGCTTCCTCGACGCCGCCGCCGTGCACGCCGCCGCCGACGCGAACCCCCGGCTGCGCCGGTTCATGCGGACCGTCGCCGCGCACAGCGAGGCCGGCGAGGTGCGGTCCCGGCGGCTGCTGGAGCACCTCATCCGCCGCATCGTCGACGACGTCGGCGACCTGCACCTGGGCAACGCGGTCAACCGGCTGGAACGCATCGCCGTGCTGCGGGACAACATCGCCGCGATCCTCGACCACGTCCTTGAGGGCGGGACCCTGCCGGAGGGGGTGCGGGTGGCCACCCTCGGCGAGTACTTCGACCAGCTCAACACCGAGATGCGCGAGCTGAGCCGGCCCCGCGACGGCATCGTCGGGGACGCGCCGCTGCGGCTGGCCGACGACGCCGCCCAGTACGCCGACTCGCTGCTGCGCGAGTTCGACTCCGCGGGCGGTGGCACCTCCGGTCGGCACGCCGAGCCCGCTGCCGTCGTCAATGACGCGTTCCGGGCCATGCCGGCGGACCGACAGGCCGCGCTGCGCCGTGCCGCCGAGCTGGAACCGCAGGCGCTGTGGCGGGCGGTGGCCGCCGAAACCGAGAGCGGCAAGCGGGCCGCCGTGGCCGACCTGGAAACCCGCCTCGGCGGCCGGCTCACCCCCGACGAGCTGGCCCGGATGCGCACCGCCGTCGACGACCTCGGTCGCGCCCGCTCACGCGGCCTGCAGATGAGTGAGGCCCGGCTCACCGAGGCCCTCGCGCGGATCGGCGACCCCGATCTGCGGGCGGTGGTGGCCGGTGGCGACGTGTGGCTCACCCAGCAGCTCGCCGTGCACAACCCGGAGGCGCTGGCCACCCTCTGGCGACGCTTCCGCGACCGGGGCGGACGCGCCGACGACGGCCCCGGCTTCCGTGCCTACCTGCGCCACGACATGGTCACCTACGGCCGGGGTGTGCTCGGCGAGTACAGCGCGGCGTTCTCGCTGAGCAGCATCGAGCTGTTCCTCAAGGGCCCGGACGCCAACGTCAAGGTCGCCGGCACCGACCTGGTCGGCATCGGCCACGACGGCTGGGTGTGGCTGATCGACGACAAGTCACACCGGGCGACGAGCGTCGGCGGGGTCAGCGCGCTCACCGACAACCTCGTCACCAACCTGCGCCGCGACGCCGCCGACTTCCGTGAGGCCATCACCCGGCTGCAACGCGACGACCCCGGCTTCACCCCCGACCCACGGATCCTCGACGCGATCTCCCGGATGGAGGACGCCGCCGCCGAGATCGACCGGATCAACCGGCGCGGCTCCGCGTCCACCCGGCCGGCGCGCATCAGCCGGGCACTGGAGGAGCGCCGGCTGCGGCTGCGGGTGACCAGCGCCGCCGGCGAGGTCCGCGAGATCACCCAGGCGCTGCGCGACCTCGGCCTGGCCGTCGAACCCACCGGTACGCCGGTGCCGCTGCCACCCACCGGAGGGCGCTGAGCATGGCCACCACCAGTTTCATGCGGTACGGCACGGTGCCGTCCGCGATCATCAGCGACGGGATTTTGCCGATCCCACTCTGGGCCGTCACCGCCATCTCCCTCACGCAGACCTACCACCTGCCGCCGATCGGCTCCACCGCGCACAAGGCGATCGTGGCCACCCACGACGACACCATCACCCTGACCGGGGTGCTGGTCGGCCCGGAACGCTACGCGTGGAAGTTCGCCCTGGAGACGATGGCGGAGGCGAGCAAGCGTGGCACCGCGCTGGCCGCGTACTCCGGTGGGAAGTTCGGCGGCCTGATCCTGGTCACCTCGATGACCATCCGCACCGACATGCAGGTGCAGTCGCTGACCTTCAACGCCTCCGCCGCCCGCCGGGATGTCCTCGACACCACCATCACCCTCGTCCACGTGCCCCGTCCCAGTCTGCTCGGCAAGCTGCTCGACGTGGCCAGCATCGGAGTCGGCGCGCTCGCCGACGGATTGGGGAACTGATGCCACCGTTCCCGATCGACCGCTACCTGCTGCCGGAGGCACCGATCGAGGTGCCCGACGGGTTCACCGAGGTGCGGCAGAGCCTCACCGCCGGCGTGCCGCACCGCATCGAGCTGGGCGCCGGCGTACACGCGGTGCTGATCCTGCCCACGGGGCTGGCCCGGCAGTGGCTCGACACCGACCCCCTGGCCGTGGTCAGCAGCTCCGCCGACGACAAGGCGCCCCGGCCCGCGCCCCCGGCCGCGCCCCGGCCACCGGCGCTGGTCGGCCGGGTGCCGCTGCGCCTGGTGGTCCGCCAGGGCACCCGGATCCTCGGCTCGGTGCCGCTCGCCGCCGGGCTGCGCCGGGTCTGCCCCGACGTCGGCACGCCCGCCGACACCGCCGGGCCCGCCCCGGTCGCCGTCGAGGTGGTGGTGCTCGCCTGGCTGCTGCACGCCGGGACGGTACGCGGCTCCGGCGACTACGGCTCGTCGGTGACGCTGGCCTGGCGCCGAGCCGACCGCGCGGTGGACCAGTTCGGGCCGCCCCCGATCAACGAGTTCGTCTGGCGTCGCCGCCCGCCCGCACAGCGCGTCGAATCCGAGCTGGGCCCCGGCAAGCTGCGCTACCGCTACCTGCTCGACAAGAAGCTGCGGAGGGTGCTGCGATGACGCTCACGCCGTTCCAGACCGGCCAGGTACGCCAGGGCGCGGTCGGCAACGACGCCGGCTGGACCGTGACCTTCCACCGGGAGACCCCGAACGGGCTCAGCCAGGACGCGGCCCTGACCCTGTCCAGCGCCGACTACTACGCGGCCATCGACGCCGCGCTGCCCGACGGGTTGGGCCCCGGCGCGTACACGATCACCGTGCAGGGGCTGATCGACGAGCACTTCGCCGCCCTGCGTACCGCCGAGGGGCAACCGCCGCTGGTGGCGAAGCTGCACCTGTACTGGCGTGACGCCAACACCTCTGTCGGCGCCTTCTTCACCAACCTGGTCGGCGTCAACGCCGGCCCGTCACCGGCCGAGCTGACCCAGGCACTGGTCGCCGTGCTGCGGGTGACCAAGGTACGCCGGCTCACCGGGGAACGGACGTACGACACCGAGCTGACCCTCGTCGAGCAGGCGTACGCCCGGCTCGGGCAGCGGGTCGCCGAGCGGTTCGAGGCGGCGAACTTCACCGCCGCGATCCGGGCCATCGCCGAGCGGAGCCGAGTGGACATCGCCACCTGGGGCGGCAACCCGGACGGCACGATGACCCGGGGCGCCAGCGAGGCGGCCGGTGACGAGCGGGTCGCCTTCGGCGCCGGGCTGCTCTACCGCGCCGCGCTGGACCGGATCGGCGGCGCGTTGCAGCAGTCGCTCAACGCGTACGGGCGGGGGATGCTGCTGATCCGCGACGGCACCGTGCACGTCGGCAAGCGGCCCATCCCGTACCCGGAGGGAGAGCCGAAGCCACTCACCCTCGCCACCGGTCTGCTGGCGTGCACGGAGAACGGCAGCCAGGACACCGACCCGTACGCGGCCACCGAGACCGCCGGCACCGCGGCACCGCGCCGTCGGGCGTGGACGCTGACCCTCAAGGGTCGCCCCGACCTGAAGCCCGGTGACCTGGTGCGTTTCGACCCGCCAGCGGTGGACGAGGCCACCACGCTGGGCAGCGTCGGCGCGGCGCTGCTCGGCTCGTTCGCCGCCCCGTTCGCCCCGTCGACCGGGGAGTTGGGCGCGGGGGCGAAGCTGCTCTACCTCAGCGCCGCCCGGCACACCCTGTCGCGTACCGCCGGTTTCGTCACGGTGGTGCAGGGCGTCGAGGTCACGTCGGGCGCGCAGGCCTGGGACAGCTGGAGTGACGCCTCCGGCGTGGGTACCGCCGAGCCGGCCGGTCCGGCGTCCTCGCCCGGCGTGGCCGCCGCCGAGGCGGTGCGTCGAGTGGCCCGCGCCACCCGGGGCGAGACGCGCGGCCTGGAGATCGGCGAGGTACGCGCGGCGGCCACCAACGCCAGCGGCGCCGTCGAGCCGCCAGCACAGACCGAGACGGTGTGGGAAGGGTTGGCCCGCTCCGACGGCCGACCCAACGGCGCCCGCCGTCTGCCGGTACGCCGGGAGCAGCCCGCGCCGCTGCCCGGGGTGACCTACCTGACCCCGTTCGCCTGGGGCGGGTGTGGGCTCATCCTGCCCCGCTACCCGGGCACGCGGGTGGCGATGGCCTACCGCAACGGCGCACCGGACGACCCGGTGGAGGTGGGCGCGCTCTGGCCGACCGGGCACGCACCGGTCTCCGAGCCGGGGGACTGGTGGCTGTCACTGCCGGTCGGAGTGGCCAGCGACCGTCGCTCGTCGATCGGCGACACGGTGGTGCCCGCCGACCACGACGGCAAGGTGGCGCACGACCTCACCGACGGCGACGGCAACCGGGTCATCGAGCTGGGGGAGCTGACGGTGCGGGTGGGTCGGGCCCAGCTGCACGGTCGGGGTCAGCGCCCGGAACGCGCCGCCGAGGCCGACAGCATCACCATCGAGCACGCCGCCGGCGGGTCGTCGATCGTGATGAAGCAGGACGGCTCGATCACCATCACCGCCACCCAGATCGACCTGGACGCGGGCAACGGCGCGGTGAACATCAGCGGCGGCACGGTCAACATCGCCGCCGACGACGTCGACGTCCAGGTCAGCAACGCGATGAACGTCCACTGAGGAGAGCGACATGGCTTTCGTGCTCACCACGTCGAGCGACGTGCACTGCCCGAGTCAGGGTGCGGTCACCCCGGCCGGGCAGGCGAAGCTGACGGTGGCCGGCACCCCGGTGGTCCGCCCCGACGGCATCACCGGCAAGTCGGTAACCGGCTGCACGATCACCGACAGCAGCTCCACCGTGCAGTGCAAGAACGTCGTCTCGGCGTCCGGCGCCGCCCAGAAGCTGCACGTCGGTGGGGCCGGGGTAGCGCTGGACACTCTCAGCGGCGCCACCAACGGCAGCACTCCCGGCCTGGCCGCCAGCGCCGGGCAGAGCAAGCTGAAGGCGGTCTGAGGTGGACCGGACCGAGCGGGAACGGCAGGCCGCCCAGCGCCGCTACCTCGGCTGGGGCCTCGCCTTCGAGCCCACCATGCCCGGCGTGGACCTGGCCCGCGACGTCGTCTTCGACGACGGGCCGAACGGCCGCGTGCTGGCCCTCGTCGCCGGCACCGAGAACGTGGCCCAGAGCCTCGCGGTGGCGCTGACCACGCTGCGCGGCTCGAACGTCTTCGACGCCACCTTCGGCTTCGACGGGCTCAACGCCCTCGCCGAACCGATCGAGCCGAACCTGGTCCGCGAGCAGGTGCGGATCGGCATCATCACGCTGCTCGACCGCGACCCCCGCGTTCGCAAGATAGTCGACGTGAATCTCGACGACGGCCGGCTCGGTGCGAACGGCACCGATGACGCGGCCCGCGCCGCGCTGCGCTCGTCGCGCACCCTGCAGGTGCAGGTCCAGTTCGAAACCATCACCGACGACCGGCTCTCGGTGCATCTCGGGGAGCTGCCCAATGTCTGATCCCACCCTCCCGGCCGAGCTGGCCGACGTCCTGGCCGTCGACGCCGCCGCGTTGCGGGCCACCGGCTCGACCGGCTTCGGCATCGTCGAGAGCGGCTTCGTGCCGAAGTCCTTCGCCCGGTTGCTCGCCGAGAAGCTGGCCACCGCCCGGCTGCTCTTCGGCGACGACATCGACCTGACCAGTGGTGCCGTGCTGCGCAAGGTCCTCGAACTGGCCGCGCTGGAGGACGCCCGACTGTGGGCGGCGCTCGGCGCGGTCTATGACAACTCGTACGTGGTGTCGGCGACCGCCGACGCGCTGACCCGCCTCGGCGAGGAACTCGGCATACCCCGGCCGTACCTGCCGGCCCGCGGCACGGTGAAGCTGAAGCTGAAGGCCGCGCTGCCCACCGGCCGAACCCAGCTCACGCTGCCCCGGGGCGCACGGCTGTCCACACCGGGCGGGCACCACGTCGCCCTGGACGAGACGGTCGTGCTCTCCGCCGCCGTCGGCGAACGGGTGCCGGCCGTCGCCGCGTTCTACCCCGGCCCCGCGCACAACCTCGACCCCGCCCAACCCAGCCAGAAGATCGACCGGTGGAACCGGGCCGACACCCTGCTGGCCGACCTGGACGACGCCGAGCAGGCCGCCGGCAAGGAACTGGTGGAGATCACCCACACCGTCGCGCTGACCGGGGGCGAGCAGCAGGTGCCCGACGCCCGCTACCGGCAACTGCTGCTGGCCGCGCCCCGCTCCATCTGGACGGCCGAGGCGATCGGCCTGGCCGTGGCGACCGTGCCGGGCGTACGCCAGGTGCAGGTCTTCGACGGCCGGGGCGGGCTGGACCTCAACCAGTCCATCTTCGGCAACTTCAACTTCATCGAGCGGGTCTTCAGCACCGAACGTGACCTGGGAAATCCGTACTACGTGACGGTGCTGGTCGCGCCGACCGCCGCCGCCATCTGGGACGGCCCGGACGGGCTGCACGCCGCCGTCGAGTCGGTCATCGAGGACCTGCGCCCGGTGGGCATCTTCGCGTCGGTCGACCGGGCCGACGAGGTGGGCATCGGCGTCGAGGCCGACCTGGTGATCCGTGGCCTGCCGCTGCCCACCGGTTCGAAGGAGACGGTGAACGCCTCCACCGCCGCCACCGAGCTGCGGGCCCGACTGCACGCCCGGTTGCGCCGCTACGTCGACGAGCTGCCCTTTGGTGAACCGGTCCGGGCGGCCGAGGTGATCTGGACGCTGATGAACGAGCCGGGCGTCGCGGACGTCCGCGCACTGCGGCTGGTCCGCTTCCCGGCCGACTCGGCGGTGGTGGTCACCGGCAGCGCGCCCACCGGCGACGGCGTGCAGCGGCTGCCGGTCGGCGACAACGCGGTGCTCGCCACCAACCAGGTGCCCGTCTACGTCGACCGGGACGACCCCCGGCCGTTCCGGATCGTCTGAGCGGGGGCGCGATGACCGACATCCGGGTGCCGGTGGACGGCGCCGACCCGTCCGTCGAACGTAACCTCGTCGACCAGCTGGAGGGCCCGTACCCGGGCACCGTCCGGCGGGTCGTGGTGCCGCTCGCCACCACCGGCACCGCCGCGGTGGACTGGACCAGTCGACATCCCCTGCTCACCGTGGTGCTACGCCGCGATCTGGTCGAGGAGACCGTCCGGGTGACGGTCACCGTGGACCCGGGCGGCACCGGTGAGCGGGTGCTGCCCCCGGTGGTCTTCGCGCCCTGGTCGGCCGCCGGAGCGTCGGTGCCGGCGTACGTGCCGGACACCGCCGACGAGCCGCTGGTCGCGTCGTTCACCGTCGTCGTGACCGCCGAGCGGGCCGTCGACGGTGCCGCCGCCACGGCGGTCACCGGTGCGGCGCTCACCGGACTAATCGAGCTGGCCGTGCTGGAGGGCAACCTGGGCCGGCTGCTGTACCTGGTGTCGTACGAGAAGCACCGGCTGCGCCGCGCGGCCCGGGAGGTGCACGCGTACCGGACCCTGGCCCACGCCCGGCGCGACGCGCTGGACCGGATCGGCGCGGACGTCGGGGTGGCGCGCTTCGTCGACGAGTTGGTGCACGAGCCGGCCAGCGGCGAGGTGTACGCCCGGCGGCTGGCCCCGCCGGCCCGCGAGCCGGACCCCGCGTACGCCCACCGACTCGGGCTCTACCGGCGCTTCCTGCTGCCCACTCCGGGTGCGGTGCGTCGGCTGCTCAACGGCCCTGGCGCCGACACCGACCCGAATGCCGGGCTCTTCGCGGATTTGCCCGGCGGCGCCCGGTTCACGCTGCGCGAGGACGACGACCGGTTCGCGGTGGCGATCCGGCTGGTCGCCGCCGGCGATCCGCAGCACCGCACGAACTTCCTCGCCCAACTGCGCCGGGACCGACTGGTGCTGCCCGCGAACACCCCGCCGAACAACACGGTGCACGCCGGCCGGGCGTTGCCGGGCAGCCGGCTGACCGAGGTCACCGCCCTGCGGGCCAGCCTGCGCCAGTCGTACGCCTTCGACAGCGCGCACGGCATCGCCCCGCCGCTGGCCGCTGCCCTGGACCGGGCGGGGCGGGTGTGCCGGGCGCTCGGGTCGTCGGTGGTGTGGCAGGTGACCCGGGCCCAGGACGACGCCGGTGGCAGCCGTTACGAGTTGGGCCTCGGTGTGGACGTGAGCTGGCCGACCCCCGCGCAGGCCACCGACCTGCGTAACCGGGTGTTGGACACCGGCCGGGCGGTCACCGGCGACCGGACCGCCGAGGCGTTGATCGTCGCCGCTCGCGCACGCGGTGTGCCCACCGTGGCGGCCGACGGCGAGCTGGCGTGGCTGTGGCGGATGTGCGGATTGCCGACCACGCACCGGATCAGCACCACCCGGATGTACCTGTCGCACCTGCCCACGCGCGGGCTGGCGGTGACCGCACCGCTGAGCGCCGCCGTCGGTGCCGACGCGGCGGTCGAGGCGCAGTTCCACGCGCCGGGTGACCCGGGCGGCAACGCGCTGCTGCTGGCCGGGCTGACCGCCGCCGCGACAGCCTGGACCGGCGGTGGCGAGCCGGCGTGGGCGCCGCTGACCGACGCGGTGGCCCGCACCCGGTGGGCGGCGGTGCCGACCCGGCCGGCCGGGCAGCCGGTGGACCAGGTGCTGGCCGCAGCCGGCCTTCCGGCGGTACGGGAGCCAGCACCCGTGGTGGCCGCGCTGAACCGGCTCCCCGACGAGCTGGTCGAGACCATCGAGCTGCCGGCCGCGCTGGCCACCGCGCTGATCGCCGGGCAGCCGGCCGCCGCCGACCGGCTGGCCCGGCTGGTCGGGTTGCTGCGCGACCAGCACCTCGCCGCCGCGCTGCCGCTGGTCGAGACGGGCAACCGGGTGCTGCTGGTGTGCAGCGTGATCGGCCTGCCGCAGGCCGGGCTGAACCTGGCTGAGCGCCGGGCCACCGGGTTCCGTTGGTACACGGTGGGGCTCGGCGGCGGCACGGCGGAGATCAAGGCGGTCGGCGCGCGGACCACACTGCGGCCCACCCACGCCGGGCTGGTCGCCGTGGTGGCGCTCTCCTATGTGCGCACCGGGCTGACCGACCCGTACGAGTTCCGGGTGGAGCTGCCCGACGGGGTGACGGTGACCCTGGCGCAGTACGAGCGGCTGATGAACGCGCTGATGAGGGTCTGCCCACTCGGCGTGGAGATCAACACATTCGGCATTCGCCGCGACCACGTCGACCTCGACGCCGACGGCGACGCCGAGCCGCTGCGCCCGGCGGTGGCCCGGACCTTCCGCACCTTCCAGCAGCGCCGGCACCGCGGCGTGTACGACCAGCTCTGAGAGGGATACCACCATGGCGAGCGAGATCAACTATGACGGGGTGACCGTCACCGAGCTGTACGAGGCGTTCACCAAGCACGGCATTCCGGCCTCGGACGCCAGCGTGCTGGTCTCCTCCTGGATCTACGAGAACGTGGGCACCGCGAAGCGGGTGTTCAGCTACGCCGAGTCGTTCCCGGCAGTGGAGCCGGGCTGCGCGCCACCGCCGTTCGCCCGCACCTTCGCCCACGCCGACTGGGTCGACGGCGAGGACGTGGTGCAGGCCGGGCAGACCCCCGGCGAGCAGGGCTTCAACGAGCGCTTCCACCGCATCGAGCACGACCTGGACCACCTCGGCACCGACCTGGCCAAGGCGTTCTCCTGCATGGCGGCGATGCGGGTGAGCCTGCGCCGGCTGCTCGACGAGATCCGCGCGGAGATCAACCGGCTGCACTCGACGGTGCACGAGACCAAGGTCAGCCCCGGCCCGTACACGATCGAGCAGATCCCGAACTACATCGGCGCGCTGGACTTCGGCAGGTACATGGGCACCACGATGTTCATGGACAAGAAGGTCAGCATCTGGCAGACCAAGGCGGGCACCATCGTGCTGCCGGCCGTGGAGACCCTCGGGGTGGACGTGATCGCCGGGCCGAAGGTCCGCGGTGCCGCCCAGCTCGCCCGGTACGCCGCCGAGCACGGAGACGTCCGGCAGCGCTTCCCGCGCGAGGTGAAGCTTGTCGAGTTCATCCGCCTCTTCGGCGAGGACGAGGTGGCCGACGGCCGGCTCGTCCGCGACGTGCTCAAGGTGCTGCCGGCGGAGACCGCCTACCCGAGCATCGACGCCATGTTCGCCGAGGTGAGCGAGCGGGAGGCCGTCATCGTCCGGACCACGGTCGGCGCCCAGTCGGCGGTCTCCGCCGCGCTCGGCATCGAAGCCGAACTGGAAAACGTCGCGGACGCCGACATCGCGATGCTCGCCGGCGTGCCGACCAAGGCCCGGGCGGCGCTGGCCCGCGCCGGCATCAGCACGCTCGGCAAGCTGGCCGACGCGCAGCCCGAGCAGGTGCTCGCCATCATGAAGGAGGCCCAGATACGCGCCGACGTCGGCGACGCCGCCGAGTGGACCGGGTACGCCCGGACGCTGAGCAAGCTGCGCTGAACGGCCGGTACCGACTCCGGCGAACGGTTGATCCGCGCCGCTCGCCGGGTCGGTGTGACGACACTGTGCTGGCGCGTCGACCCTCCACATCCGACCGTGGAACTGCCACGGGGCGATCGGGTGCGAAAGGCGCATGCATGGCTGTTCACGAGGTAACGCACGACCTCCGCTTCGGGGCACCCGAGACCGACGCGGGGCAGCTTCCCCGGTACGCGTTGCGGTTGCTCGGCGGGTTCGGGTTGGAACGCGACGGGCGGGCGGTGGCGGTGCCGCAGGGTGCCCGCCGACTGCTGGCCTACCTCGGCGTACGCCAGGGGTGTGCCCGGTCTGAGGCCGCCGGCACGCTCTGGCCCGGCTCGCACGAGGAGCGGGCGCGGGCCAACCTGCGCACCATGCTGTGGCGGCTGCACCGGGTCACCCCCGAGCCGCTGGTGGAGGAGGACGACCGGCTGGCCCTGGCCGCCGGGGTGACCAGCGACGTGGCCACCCTGGGCGCGGCGGCCACCGCGCTGCTGGCCGGCGGGTCACCGGTCGGTGTCCGCCCCGGTCTGCCGGCGCTGGCGACCGGCGAGCTGCTGCCCGGCTGGTACGACGACTGGGTGCTGACCGAACGGGAACGGCTGCGCCAGACCCAGCTGTACGCGCTGGAGGCGCTCGCCGAGCGGCTCACCACGCAGGGCCGGTTCAGCGAGGCGGTGCAGGTGGCGTTGACCGCTGTGCAGTTGGAGCCGCTGCGGGAGAGCGCCACCCGCACGTTGATCGCCGTGCACCTGGCGGAGCGCAACATCAACGAGGCGGTACGCCGTTTCGAGCTGTTCCGCGCCGACCTGGGCCGGGAGTTGGGCGTCGCACCGACACCCTGGCTGGAGCACCTCGTTCGCGCCGGCCTGCACCAGGTGTGACCTCGCCCGCAGCGGCATCCGCAGCGCCCGTCGCGCGGGTCAGTGTGTCGCGGGCGGGATGCTCTGCTCGTACTGGAAGACGTTGTGGGGGTCGTACTTCGCCTTGACCCGGCGCAGCCGGTCGAAGTTGTGTCCCCAGTAGGCGGTTTCCCATTCCGCCATGCCGATGTTCGGCACGTTGACGTAGGCGCCGTTCACGTAGGGCCGCAGTGCCTGGCTGAACTCGGCGATCCAGGTCTGGGCGATCGGGGTGATGGCGTCGCCGCTGTCGGGCTCTCCGCGAGTGCCCCAGCCTGCGCCGGGCTCGGAGTAGAAGAGCGCGTCGCGGTGCGGGAACGCCGCGCCACCGAACGGTTCATGTCTCTGCGCCCCGGTGCCGAAGGCCTGGGTGAAGAAGTTGCTGTCGTCCGACGGGGCGTCCTGCATGAACGCGCGAATGACGCTGATCGCCTCTTCCGGGAACGGCTCGCTGGTGAACTGCGAGAAGAACTTCCAGTTCGCGGGCTCGTCCTCGGTCGGAATCTGGAAGCCGGCATAGGTGTCGCCCCAGCCTCCGATCTGCACCGTCACCTCGGGGTTGCCAACCGACAGGATCGGCGCGAGCAGCTTCCTGGCCTCCGCCTCCGATCCCTCGGCGAGCACCCCGAACAGCAGGATCTCGTTCGGGTGGACCTCAAGCTGGCTGCCGAGGCGGGGGTCGGTGAACGGTGCGGTGCGCTGCCAGGTGTCGAAGACCCCGTGCAGGTCGTCGAGGCCCTCCCAGGTCGCCTGGAGGTAGGCGACGCTCTTGAGCGGGGCCACCCTGTAGGTGAGCGAGGTGACGATGCCGAAGTTGCCGTTTCCCGCGCCCCGCAGCGCCCAGAGCAGGTCCGGGTGCTTCCACGGGTCCACCTCGAGCACCTCCGCGCCGTCGGCACCCGACGCCACGACGATCTCCGCCCCGACCAGGTTGTCGCAGGCCATTCCGAGGTAGCGGGTGAGGAAGCCGAAGCCGCCGCCGAGGGTCGCGCCGGACAGGCCCACGGTTCCCTCCGTTCCCGTCGTCGCCGCCAGGTCGTACTCCCCGAGCGCGGTCACCGCCTCCAACTGGTTGAGCCCGGCGCCGACTCGTGCGGTGCGACTGGCGGCGTCGATGTGGGTTTCCTTCAGCTCGCTGACGTCGATCACGATGCCGTTGTCGACGTTCGACCAGCCCTCAAGGCTGTGACGGCCGCTGCGGACCCGCAGCGCGACGTTGTTCTGCCGCGCCCACGTGAGCGCGTTGACCACGTCCCGGGTCTCCTGGGCGAAGACGATGACCAGCGGATAGTGAACGAAGAGCTCGTCCCAGCCGATGCTCGCCTCCGCGTAGTTGGGGCTCTGGGGACGAACGATGCGGCCGGTCAGCTCCGCTGGCGGGTACTTCGCGCCGGAGGAGGACCCGTGACCGTCAGCCGCGATCGCCGAGCTGCCGGCCATCATGCCCGGGAGAGCGACCGCGCCGGCACCGACGGCCGTCGCCTTGAGCAGATCGCGCCGAGAAAGGTCGCGCATGGGTCCGAATCCTCTCGATCGGGGGTGCGCCAGAGATTCCGACCAAGAGGACTTTTGCCTCCCATCTGACGCAAACTCACCGTAATGCCGGAGGCTTCTTCACAGATCTGAGAACTTGTCGCAGAACCCGGTCGGGTGATGCGACGCCTGGTCAGTGGGGGTGGGCGGGCTGGTCCAGGATGGCGCTGAACCGCTCCTCGGCCAGGTCGAGCTGGCCGAAGATGTGCCGCTTCACCGCCGGCGACAACGGTGTGTCCGGTCGGCCGATCAGGTCCCGGAAGAGCGGCACCAGCGGCCGGTACTTCCGCGCCGACGAGACGACCTTCGGCCCCACCGTGTGGATCACCCCCACGCCGTTGTCGGTGAAGTCCGACACCTTGATCACCCGGGCCCAGGGCTCCCGGTCCAGGCTTATCGCCAGGTGCTCCCGGTACTGCGTGTTGCGGTCCCGCTCGGGGTCGTACACCGGGTTGGTGACGGCGGCGACCAGGGTGGCCACCCGCGGCCCGAACCGCGCGGCGAGCGCGGTCAACGCGGCCCCGGCCGGGTCGGCCCCCGGGTCGCCGCCGGCCAACTCGGCCGGGTGGTCCTCCACCGCGTCGTGCAGCAGGCCGGCGACGATCACGTCCACGTCCCGCACCTGGTAGTGGTGCATCAACCGGATCGCCACCCGCAGCAGGTGGTTGAGGTACGGCTCGCGGACGCGTCGGTCGTCGCGGTGCAGCTCGGCCGCGAGGTCGAGCGCGGCGGTCAGCCGCGCCCGGGCCGCGTCGTCGAACTGCTGGACCTCCAACCGGAAGCGTTCCAGCAGGCCCGGTTCGCCGTGGATCTCGGTGATCGCGTGCATCGGCATGCTGCCCAGGTGCGGCGGGAAGTCCATGCGTCACTTATAGCCGATCTTCACCACATCGATGAGCCCGTGCGTCGCCGACCCGACCACGAGATCCGCGAGGCAACCCGGTGTCCTTGGCGTGATCGACTCCGTTTCGCCGACATTGCGGTATCCGGGGCACTCGGACGCCGCAATGTCGGCG
>NZ_JBEXEV010000011.1:0-179557 GCF_040606435.1 Micromonospora sp. NPDC005413 | reverse complement strand
CAGCAGCGTCCGACCAGTGGTTGGGGTACGCCGGAGCAGATCACCGACCCGGCCTACTCGACGGCCGCGTTCCTGAAGGGTCTGAAGCAGGTTGACGGGTGGCAGGACATGCCCCTGACCGTCGCCGCGCAGACCGTGCAGGTCTCGGCGTACCCGGATGCGTACGCCCAGTGGGAGCAGCAGGCCACCGACCTCGTCGCCCAGCACTGGAACAGCTGACCCCGCACACGCACCACCGCATGACCTAGAGACCGCTGGCCGGCACCCCAACCCGGGGTGCCGGCCAACGGCATCTCCACGCCCTGCACCGCGGCACCGGTTGGCGGTTGCGCATGACACCCCACGCCCCGCACGAGATCTTGGACAGTTTCCGTTAGCCGCTAACGGAACTGTCCAACATTGGCGTCGGCGACGTAGCGGAGTGGCGTGGTCGGCGCGGAGTGATCCGATCGGCTGGCGGGTACGTACCTCCCGGCGGGGACCGGCGGAGGGATGAAGGATGGCCGCAGTGGGATACGGCACGGAGGACGAACCGGAGGCAGAGCCGGAACCTAGTGGTGACGCGGTATCAGGCCGGCGTTGGTCCAGCGGTGCTCGCCTGCTGGTGGCTGCGGCGGCTGTCGTGTTGATTCTCGGCGCGGCCGCGGTGGCCGTGATCGTTGCCCAACCGCACCGCCTCGGCATGACCTACTCCGGCGCACCTGACGGCACCCCGCCCGACGCCGCCCGGCCTGGCGCACCCGACGGCGCCCGGCCCGACGGCGCACCCGACGGCGCCCGGCCTGACGGCGCCCGGCCCGGTGACGTCGGCCGTTCGGAGGGCGGCGTCGACCCGGACGCGGGTCGTGGCCCAGGCGGTGCGGGTGCCGCTGCCGAACAGGTGATGACCGCGCCGTTGGCGGGTCGGCACAAGGGCACCTTTGTGCTCGCGGACGGGCTGTCCTCGTTTGAACTGCGGGTGGCCGATCTCGGTGATGATCTCTACCGGATCAGCAGCCCGGTCGGCTCGGGTGTGGCGGCCCGACCGGCGGTGCTGGGGGAGACCGTGCGGCTCGGCCTCGTGGAGACCGGTTCGTCCGGGGCGAGGGCCGTACGGGTCTTGCTCAGCGAGCAGGTCGCATGGCGCCTGCGGTTGGCCGGTGGGGTGAGCAGCCAGGTGCTGGATCTGACCCGGGCCCGGCTGCTGGGCGTGGAACTCGCCGGCGGATCGTCCCGCACCGAAATCCTTCTACCCCCGACCGGCGGCGCCGGCCCGACCGGCGGCGCCGGCCCGACCGGCGGCGCCGGCCCGACCGGCGGCGCCGGTTCAGGCAGCCCAGGCAACCTGACCGTGCGGCTCACCGGCGGGACCAGCCAGCTCGACATCCAGGTGCCGGGGGAGACGCCGGTTCGGGTTCGCGTGGGGGCCGGTGCCGGCTCGGTCGTGGTACGCGACGAACGCTGGGACGGGGTGGCCGCGGGTGCGGTGCTCGGTACGCCCGGATGGGACCGTGCTGCCGAGCGGCTCTATCTCGACCTGGTGGCGGGCGCGAACAGCGTGACGGTGTCATCGAGCACCCGGTGAACCCCGGCCGCCCTGCGAGAAGCGCGGCGGCCGTGGGCGGGCGTGAGCGTACAGTCGGGCGGTGGAGCGTACTGAATCAATGCTGGCGGAGACCCGGCCACCTGGTGTGGCCGACGTTGATCCCGGCAGCGTGCTGCTGCCCGGCCACGACGTGCCGTTGGGTCGGTACACCACGGTGCGGCGTCTGCTGCCGCAGCGTCCCCGCCGGATGGTCGGCGCGTGGTGTTTCGTGGACCATTTCGGCCCGGACGATGTGGCGCAGCGGCCCGGCATGGAGGTGCCGCCGCACCCGCACACCGGCCTGCAGACGGTGACGTGGCTGTTGGACGGCGAGATCCTGCACCGGGACAGCCTCGGCAACGTCCAGCCGATCCGGCCCGGTCAGCTGAACGTGATGACCTCTGGGCGCGGCATAGCCCACTCCGAACGGTCGCCGGCCATTCATCCGCCGGTGATGCACGGTGTGCAGCTCTGGGTGGCGCTGCCGGACCCGGCGCGGGCCGGAGTGGCGGATTTCGCGCACCACGCCGACCTGCCGCACTGGCGTGACGGTGATCTGGACTTCACCCTGCTGGTCGGGGAGTTCGCCGGGGAGCGGTCGCCGGCGGTGGTGCACACCCCGCTGGTGGGCGTGCAGCTGGAGCTGAGCGGCGAGGCGCCGACGACGCTACCGCTGCGGCCCGATTTCGAGTACGCGTTGCTGGCGATGTCCGGGTCCGCCGAGGCGGCCGGTGTCGGGTTCGAACCAGGAGCGCTGCTGTACCTGGGCTTGGGCCGCAGTGAGCTGACCGTGCGCGGTGGGGCAGGGGCCCGGTTGCTGTTGCTGGGCGGTACGCCGTTCGAGGAGCCGCTGGTGATGTGGTGGAACTTCGTCGGCCGCTCGCACGAGGAGGTCGCCGCCGCCCGGGAGGACTGGATGGTGGGGGACGGGCGCTTTGGTGTGGTCGCCGATGATCCGGCGCCGCCACTGCCGGCGCCGGCCCTGCCCACCACCCGCCTCAAGGCCCGCGACCGCACCGGCGGCCTGCACGGCTGACCGGCCCGCGTGTGACCGACGGCAGCGCGGGTAGTCGCCGGCATGCCGACCACTTTGATCACTCCGGTGGAGGATCGGAAGCGCCTGGCGCGCCGGCTTGCCGGCAGCGGGCGGGGCTTCGCCGAGCAGTACGGCTTTCGGGTCACCAACAACCCGGCGAGCCTGTTCCAGGTGCTCTACCTCTCGGTGTTGCTGGCCCGTCGTGGCGATTTCCGCCGGGCCTTGGACGGGGCGCGGGCGTTGCGCGACGAGGGGTGGGACAGCGCGGCCCGGCTGGCCCGTTCGTTGCACGAGGACCGGGTGCGGGTGCTGCGCGCCAGCGGTCAGCGTGGTGACGTGGGCGCGCTGGCCGACGTGTTGGGTGACCTGGCCCGCACGGTCGTCGAGCGGTACCGGGGTGATCTGCGCCGGTTGCGGTCGGTGGCGCACCACGACCCGGTCCGGGAGCGGGCGCTCCTCGCGGAGCTTCCCGGTGTGGACGACCAGGTCGTCGACCTGTTCCTCCGGGAGGCGCAGGCGCTGTGGCGGGAGGTGGCCCCGGTCGCCGACCGGCGGGCGTTGGCTGCCGCCCGTCGGCTCGGGCTGGGTAGGTCGGCGGACGATCTGGCGGGCCTGGCCAGCGGTGAGTCGGAGCGGCTGGCCTGGTTGGTGGGGGCGCTGGCGCGGGTCGACCTGGAACACCGGTACGCGGAGGTTACCGCTCGGCCGTGACGTGCCCTGGCCCACACTTCGCCAAAATCTGACCAAACGGAGGATGTTCTGTCGTATGGTTGGACCCGGCAGTGCTGGCCGCTCGGTTCGAGCGGGCATCCACCGCCTGGTGACCGCGACCGGTTCGGACGTGGTTCACCGCCTGGGCAGGTTTGCGTGGCGCCCTAGGTCGCGGTTCGTGACCAGGGGCGCCCGCCTGTCCCGGCGCTCACTCGTCAGCCCCGCCCCGTGTCGTCCCCGGGGGTCGGCGCGGCTGCTCAGCGGGCCAGACCCGCCAGCAGGTTCACGGTCACGGCGATGATGAACGCGCCGAACAGGTACGACACCAACGAGTGCCACAGCACCGTGCGACGCATCTCGTTGCTGGTCAGGTTGGTGTCGGAGACCTGGAACGTCGTCCCGATGGTGAACGCGACGTAGGCGAAGTCGGAGTAGCGCGGGGGCTCGGGCTGGTTGAAGTTCACGCCGCCGTCCGGGCCGGTGTAGTAGATCCGGGCGTACCGTGCGGCGAACACGGTGTGCACCACGAACCAGGAGAGCACCACGCTGAGCACGCCCAGGCCGCTGTGTAGTTCCCGGCGTATGCCGGGTGGCGCGCTCTGCGCGCTGGCCACGACCAACCCCACGGCCAGCAGGCTGGCCAGGCAGGCGATGAGTAGCAGGACGTCCCGGATCGCCCGGTTCGGGTCCTCGTGTACGGCCAGCCGGGCGGTTCGCGCGGCGTCCATCGGCCAGAGCTTGTGCCAGACCAGCGTGAGCCAGCTCAGCGCGCCCACGGCCCAGCCGGCCAGCGCGGCGAGCGGTAGTGGCAGCAGCACCGCGAACACGCAACCGGCAATGACGCCGGCCACGGCCACCACGGCGAGCTGTACCGCGGCCGGAAAGTGCACGTCCGGTGGGCGGGGCGGACCGGTCCCGGTCATCCGCGACGTCCACCCGTCCGGGCTGTGGCCGCCACCGCCGGGTCAGATGCCGCGCAGGTGCTGCGAGACCCGGTTGTGCGTCTTGTCCCGGGCCTGCTCGGCCCGCTGTGCGGGGCTCACCTCGGGCGCCGCCTCGATCCCGGCCGATCGCGCCACTTCGGTGCCGTTGGCGTAGTCCACCGGCGGCAGGGCGCGCAGCGCCTTCAGCACGTCCGGCGGGGCACCCTCCCGTTCGGCCTCGCGGACCACGTCGTTCTTCTCGGCCGGGTAGTCCAGGCTCGACAGGTACTGCAGGACGTCCGCGTAGCTCGCCATGGCGTGGGCTCCCTCGGGCATCGATGTGGTCACGACCGGCGGCGGTTACCCGCCCGCCGGCCGGTCACGCCTGGCCGGCGGAGGAATCCCGGCGCCGTTTCCACTCCGCCGCCGCGGGTACCCGCAGGCGCCGACGCGAGCCATAAGGGGGGTACGCGATGAACTACGACACCTTCATCGACCAGGTTTCCCAGCGCACCGCGACGTCGTCCGAGCGGGCGGTCGAGCTGACCCGGGCCGTGTTGGAGACGTTCGCCGAGCGGTTGACCGGCGGTGAGGTCCTGGACCTGGCCGCTCAGCTGCCCCAGCCGCTGCAACTGGTGCTCAAACCGAGCCCGAGCACCGAGCAGGCGGACCGGTTCGGAGCGGCCGAGTTCGTCGCGCGGGTCGCGTTGCGGGCCGGTGTGGAGGAGCCCGCCGCTCGTGACGCCGTCCGGGCTGTCTTCACCACCCTGCGCGAGGCGATCACCGGCGGTGAGTTCGATGACGTGGCCACCCAGCTGCCACGCGACTTTCGGGGCCTCGTGGAGCAGGCGATGGCCCCGGGCGCGACGCTGCGCCGTGGCTGACGGCGCGGACGTCGCCGGGGCTGACAGCGCTCTCCCCGGGCGCGCACAGCGGTTGATCAGGGCAACCATCGATGTCCCGCTTGGCGCGGCGATTCAGCCTGGCCTAACCTTGGGGTACGAGGGGAGTACTTCCCACGAACCATTCCGGTCAGTACGGCGCGCCCGGCGCGCCTCGGGTGGTTGCCCATCATGTGGTGGGTGAAGGAGACCTCGAACATGACGGTGTTCGAGGAGACTCAATGACCGAATTGTCGTACCTGTCCGCCGCCAGTGACCTGTCGTCGATCGGCACGCCCACCCTCTGGGCGGTGACCATCGTCGGCGTGCTCCTGCTGTTGGTGCTGGACTTCCTGGTAACCCGCCGCCCGCACGAGGTGTCGATGCGGGAGGCGATCGGCTGGTCGGCGTTCTACATAGCCCTGCCGCTGGCGTTCGGCGCCTGGATCTGGTCCCGCTACGGCTCGCAGCAGGGTGTGGAGTACCTCACCGGCTACCTGGTCGAGAAGTCGCTCTCCGTCGACAACCTCTTCGTCTTCATGCTGCTGCTGGCCGCGTTCGCGGTGCCGGCCGTGCTCGCCCAGCGGGTGCTGCTCTACGGCATCGCCGGCGCGCTGGTGCTGCGGGCGGTCTTCATCGCCCTCGGCGCCGCCGCGCTGCAGACCCTCGACTTCGCCTTCCTGCTCTTCGCGATCATCCTCATCGCCACCGCGGTGAAGCTGCTCCGCGACGCCCTCTCCGGGCATCAGCAGGAAGTCGACATCAACAACATGCGGGCGGTGAAGCTGCTCCGCAAGTTCATGCCGGTGGTGGACGAATACCACGGCACGAAGATGACCGTCCGGCAGGGCGCGAAGCGGGCACTGACCCCGTTCGCCCTGGTGGTGGTGGCGGTGCTGGCCACCGATGTCGTCTTCGCCGTCGACTCGGTGCCCGCGGTCTACGGCATCACCGAGGACCCGTACCTCGTCTTCGCCACCAACGCGTTCGCCCTGCTCGGTCTGCGTGCCCTCTACTTCGTCCTGCACGCGGCGCTGAGCCGGCTGGTGCACCTCAGCTACGGCCTGGCCATCATCCTGGCGTTCATCGGTCTCAAGCTGGGCCTGCACTGGGCGCACGGCATCTGGGAGAGCGTTCCGCAGATCCCCACCCTGGCCTCGCTCTTTGTGATCATCGGCGTGTTGGTGGTGGTCACCCTGACCAGCCTCCGCGCCACTCGGGGTGGTCAGCCCGAGGATCGCGAGGTCGTCGTGGAGCGGCACTGACCGCGCCGCGCCGAGGCGACAAGGGGGTACGCGGGAAAGCTCCCGCCCTGCCCGACACGGGTGGTACGACTGTGCAATGGGAATCGTGTCACCGGGCTTTCAGGGTCGGCCCCGAACGCAGGAGCCGGCCCTGCCACCCGGTCAGTACCTGACCGAGGACTTTCCGGTGCTCTCGGCCGGCCCGACGCCCCGGGTGTCACTGGACACCTGGGAGTTCGTCATCGCCGCCGAGAATGGCAGCGAACACCGGTGGTCATGGCAGGAGTTGATGGCCCTGCCGCAGGAGACGCCAATGGTGGACATCCACTGCGTCACCCGCTGGTCCAAGCTCGGCACCGCCTGGCAGGGCGTCTCACTGGACACCCTGCTCGCGGGCGTGGACACGGGCGCGCACTTTGCGCTCGCGCACTCCTATGGTGGGTACACCACCAATCTGCCGCTGGACGACCTACGCGGCGGCCGGGCCTGGGTGGCGCACACCTTCGACGGTGCGCCGCTGCCCGCCGAGCACGGCGGGCCGGCTCGGCTGCTGGTGCCGCACCTCTACTTCTGGAAGTCCGCCAAATGGGTGCGCGGCATCCGGCTCAGGACGATGGACGAGCCGGGGTTCTGGGAAACCGCCGGGTACCACGACTACGGCGACCCGTGGCGCGAACAGCGGTACCAGGGTGACTGAGCGCGCCGTGGCGACGAGCACGCCGCCCCGCGCACCCAACCGGTGGCACGTCGGCCGGCTGGTGGAGCGCCGGGTGGAGACACCGACCGCGCAGACCCTGGTGCTGGAGGTGCCGGACTGGCCGGGGCACCTGCCCGGGCAGCACGTCGACGTGCGGCTGACCGCCCCGGACGGCTACCAGGCGGCACGGTCGTACTCCATTGCCGGTCCTGCCGTGGACGGCCCCGGCGGCCCGCGCATCGAGGTGACCGTCCAGCGGGTGCCCGAGGGCGAGGTGTCCCCGTACCTCATCGATGTCTTTGGTGCGGGCGACCCGGTGGAGGTACGCGGACCGCTCGGTGGCTGGTTCATCTGGCGGCCCGAGGAGACCGCGCCGGTGCAACTGGTCGCCGGTGGCTCCGGCATCGTGCCGTTGATGGCGATGATCCGGGCTCGGCGGGCCATCGGCAGCAAGGTGCCGTTCCGGCTGATCTATTCGGTGCGCACCCCGGGTGACGTGATCTACGCCGACGAGCTGCGCCGCCGGGTCCGCGACGACTTCGGCCTGGACGTGGCGTACATATACACCCGCCAGGCACCCGAGGATTGGCGCGGTGAGCCGCACCGGATCGGGCTGGCCGACGTCAACACGCACGGCTGGCCGCCGGACCTGCAACCGCTCACCTACGTCTGCGGTCCGACCGCGTTCGTGGAGACCGTGGCCGACCTGCTCGTGGGGCTGGGCCACCCGTCGCGGCAGGTCAAGACCGAACGCTTCGGCCCCACCGGCTGACCGCCCGCTCGCTCACGCAAGGTCGAGGAGATTTCGATGACCGAGATGTCATACCTGGACGGCAACATGCTCGACGGCCCGATGCGTGAGCTGTTCACCGTCGACCTGAGCACCGCGATGGGCCGCTGCGAGAACTGCGGAACGACCGGCTCGATGGCCAGTCTGCACGTCTACTCGCACGCGCCAGGCCTCGTCGCACGCTGCCCGTCCTGCGAAGAGGTGATGGTGCGGCTGGTCCGTGGGCCCGACCGGGCCTGGCTGGACATGCGCGGCACCACCTACCTCCAGGTCCCGATGCCGATGGAGCAGACGTTCCCCGGCCCGCTGTGACGGTTCCTGCCGGAGTGGATGGCTCGGCGGTACCCCGGCCGGGTACCGCCTTCCGCCCCGTGCCGGAGCTCGAGCCGGTGACGCTGAAGGTGGCCTGGCCGGCCGAGTCGTGCTCCCCCGCGGTGGCGGCCTTCGTGCGCGTGGCCCGGCAGATCGCCGAGGCGCCCGAGGAGCAGTTGCTCCGCAGCTAGGGCCGGTTAGGGACGTCTTAGTGGTGGAGGAGATCGTAGGCTTGGGCGAGGCCGTCGGCCCACGGTGAGTCGCAGTCACGTTCCCACGCGCGGTACAGGCGGTCGCGGGTCGCCTCTCGGCGTAACCAGTCGCCGAGGGCGCTCGGCTTCTGATTGGCGAAGTTGAGTCCGGCGACCATCTCGGCCAGGTGACGGTCTGCCGACGGGGTGAGCGTGGCGTCCCAGACATCGAGGAATCGCGCGACGTGCTCGCCGGCCGCGCGAGCCGCGTCGAGGAAGGTCGCCGGATCGGTGAATGACCCGAGCCGCGGCGGGTGGTCCGCCAGCAACGACCGCCACACCACGTCGAGGTACGCGTCGATGGCCTGCTGCTCGACGCGCGGCCAGGTGCGCCACTGCTGATGGGGGAGTTTGCCCAGGACGATGTCCGGGTCGAGGTCGTCGGACCCGAGCAGGCGCTCAAGGAGTACGGGGAGCAGGGCCTTCACGTCAGCACGGTCGCCGACCGTGTTGCCGAGGCTGATGCTCAGTCCGAACAGGTCGTGCTCGTCGACCAGCACGGAGCCCTCGCAGTGCGGGCATCCGTCGAGCACCGCCCGGCGCGGGTACCGGGCGAACGCGTCCCGTACGCCTGCCAGGGCCGCCCTCAGCTCGTTCTCCACCGGTCGATTCTCGCATCGACGACTCACTACGCCGTGCCCGCGAGCAGCCACAACCGACCCAGAACGTCGCGGAGAGGTAGACGAACCAGACCGGTGTCAGGTGCGGGGCCGCGTGTGTTGCGTCGAGTCAGGCAGCAGAGGGTGCGTCGATGGCGGTACCGGTACGTGCGGCCCGCGCGGTGCCCCAGTCGTACAGGGCCTGCAACACCGGGGCCAGGCTGAGTCCTTCCTCGGTGAGCCGGTACTCGACATGAGGTGGTGTGGTCTCGTGGTCGTGCCGCAGGACGAGCCCGTCGGCCTCCAACTCGCGCAGACGCTGGGTCAGCATCTTCTCGCTGATTCCTGGCATCCGGCGGCGCAGTTCGCCATAGCGGTGTACGCCCTCCTTGAGATGGGCCAGGATCACCGGTCGCCATTTTCCGCCGACAACGTCGACGGCGAGCTCCACCGGGCAGTGGTATCGCTTAGGCATCGTGGCCTCCCTCGGCACGCACCAGATGGTGCGTACTTGATCTTCGTCACTACGGGTGTTGAGCTGTAGCCATGGTGATCGAGTACATCAGGTACCGCGTGCCGCAGGAGCGGCTGGACGGCTTCGAGGCGGCGTACGAACGGGCCGCTGGCGCGTTACGCGCTGCGCCTCAGTGTGTGGACTACGAGTTGAGCCGCTGCCTGGACGACCCCGCCTGCTACCTGCTGCGCATTACCTGGACATCAGTGGACGAGCACCTGAAAGGGTTTCGGGGCGGCCCGGTATTCGGGCAGTTCTTCGCCGCGATCAAGCCGTACGTCGAGGACATCCAGGAGATGCGGCACTACGCCCAAACGACGGTTGCCGGCCCTGGTGGCGCCACGCTGCCGAGCCTGTATGAGTGGGCCGGCGGCACCGACGCGTTCATGATGCTCTGCGATGCCTTCTACCGCCTGGTCCGCTCCGACCACCTGCTCGCGCCGATGTTCGCGCACGTGGACCCCGACCACGCCCGGCATGTAGCGGTATGGCTTGCCGAGGTCTTCGGCGGACCGGCTACCTACACAATGGAGCACGGCGGCTACCCCCACATGCTCGGCCAGCACCTGGGCAGGGCGATCAGCGAGACGCAGCGTCGGCGGTGGGTCAACTTGATGATGGACGCTGCCGACGAGGTCGGCCTGCCCGATCATCCGGAGTTCCGCGCCGCCTTCACGAGCTACATCGAGTGGGGCACCCGGTTGGCGGTAGCCAATTCTCAACCGAACGCGGACCCGATTCGGCAGGCACCGGTGCCACGCTGGGGCTGGGGTGTGGCCCCGCCCTACCGGGGGATGACCCGAAACTCGGGTGCGGGCGACCTGGCACACCCGTAGGCTCCCGCTCCGACGGCTGGCACGGCGTCCGGTCCGATGGGAGACGAGCGTAGCGATGACCGCACACCTGTTCGGGATCAGCTTCGACGCGAGCGAGCCGCTACGGCTCGCGCAGTTCTGGTCCGGGATCCTGGGGCGGGAGATGGTCGACGATGCACAGGACGGCGTTCTGCTCCTGCCCACTGACGACACCGGGTTCCGCATCCGCTTCGCCCCGTACCCGCAGCCGAAAATCGTCCAGAACCGGATGCACTTCGATCTGACGAGCAGCTCGCTGGAGGACCAGCGGCAGACGGTGGCCAGGGCACTGGAGCTCGGCGCACGGCACATCGACATCGGCCAGGGGCCGGACGACGATCATGTGGTGCTCGCCGACCCCGAGGGCAACGAGTTCGACGTCATCGGCCCGGGTAACAACTTCCTTGCCGGCTGCGGATTCATCGGTGCGCTGGCCTGCGACGGATCGCAGAAGGTGGGGTACTTCTGGAGCCAGGCGCTGGGGTGGCCGCTGGTCTGGGACCAGGACGAGGAGACCGCGATCCAGTCGCCGAACGGCGGTACGAAGATCAGCTGGGGTGGTCCACCGCTGATGCCCAACGGAGGCAGGGACCGGGTGCGTTTCGACCTCGCTCCGGCTGTCGACGTCGATCGGCAGGCGGAGGTCGACCGTCTGCTCTCCCTCGGGGCGACCCTTCTCGACACCGACCAGGGCGAGGCAGGCCGACTGGTGCTGGCCGACCCCGATGGTCAGGAGTTTGCCCTGCTGACGCCCCGCTAGCCGTCCGGCTGTCCCGCAAGATCGTGCTCGATCAACGCTGTAGTGGTCACGCGCGCTGCCGGATGCCACTACATCCTGGTTCGAGCACGATCATGCCGCGCGGGGCCGCGCGGCGTGGACCGCGCGGGCCCGGCCCTCGCGGGGCAGCGCGGCGCGGGGCAGCGCGGCCGGCGGCGCGGACCGCGCGGGCCCGGCCCGGCGGGCCCGCGGCCCGCGCGGCGACCGGTTGGACAAGGGAGGCGCCGGTCGGTCAGAGTGGTCCGCCGTGAGATACCTGCGTACCGGTGGTCCCGCCGCGATCCGGCGGCCCCGGCCCACCGACTCCGACGAGTTCGTCGCCGCCGTGCGGCGCAGTCGGGAGCTGCACCAGCCGTGGTTGGTCGCGCCCGGCAGCCCGGAGGAGTACGACCGCTACCTGAGCCGGATCCGCCGCCGGGACAGCGCCGGCTACCTGATCTGTGACCGGGCCAGTGGCGAGATCGCCGGTTATGTGAACATCAGCGGGATCGTGCTCGGTGCACTGCGTGGTGGCTACCTGGGGTATGCGGCGTTCCTGCCGTACAGCGGGACCGGGCACGCCTCGGCGGGCGTCGCCCTGGTGATCGACCCCGCGTTCACGGCGGCGGGGTTGCACCGGCTGGAGGCGAACATCCAGCCGGGCAACGAGCCGTCCCGGCGGGTGGCCCGCAAGCTCGGTTTCCGGTTGGAGGGCTTCTCCCCGGACTACCTGTTCATCGACGGCGCCTGGCGCGACCACGAGCGGTGGGCGATCACCGCACAGTCGTGACGTGGAGTCCCCGCACAAGCGTCCCGCTGTCAACGGACACCTCACCGACGTTTGTCCCGGGCTTCGACGGGAAACGGGCCGCAATGACGAAACCTCGTGTGGTGATCGTGGGGGCCGGGTTCGCCGGTTACCACGCGGCGAAGACGTTGAGCCGGATCGCCCGGGACCGGGCCGAGATCGTGGTGCTGAACTCCACCGACTACTTCCTGTATCTCCCGCTGCTGCCCGAGGTCGCGGCCGGGGTGGTCGAGCCCGGACGGATCGCCGTGCCTCTGACCGGGACGCTCAAGGGCGTACGGGTGGTGGTCGGCGAGGCGGACCACGTCGACCTGCAGAACCGCTGGGTCGGCTTCACCCAGGCGGAGGGGGAGAAGAACCGGCTGGCGTACGACCGGCTGATCCTCGCCGTGGGGAGCGTCAACAAGCTGCTGCCCATCCCAGGGGTGACCGAGTACGCGCACGGCTTCCGCGGCCTGCCCGAGGCCGTCTACCTGCATGACCACATCGTCCGGCAGGTCGAGCTGGCCGAGCAGGCCGAGGACCCGGCCGAGCAGCAGGCCCGGGCCACGTTCGTGGTGGTCGGGGCGGGCTACACCGGCACCGAGGTCGCCGCGCACGGGCAGTTGTTCACCGACGCGCTGCACGCCCAGCGGCCCCGGCTCACCGTCCGCCCCCGCTGGATGCTGCTCGACGTCGCGCCCCGGGTGCTGCCGGAGCTGGACAAGCGGATGTCGGACACCTCGCACAAGGTGCTCAACCGGCGTGGCGTGGACGTCCGGATGGGTACGTCCGTGGCCGAGGCGACCGCCGACGGGGTGAAGCTCACCGACGGGGAGTACGTGCCGACCTGCACGCTGGTGTGGTGTGTGGGGGTGCGCCCCGACCCGTTCGTCAACGAGTTGGGCCTGCGCACCGACCGGGGGCGGCTGGTGGTCGACGAGTTCCTCAACGTCCCCGGCTACCCGGAGGTGTACGCCTGCGGCGACGCCGCCGCGGTGCCCGACCTGACCCACCCGGGGGCGGTCTGCGGAATGACGGCCCAGCACGCGCAGCGGCAGGGCAAGCTCGCGGCGCACAACATCGCCGCGTCGTACGGCTTCGGCCGGCGCAAGCCGTACAAGCACCACGACCTGGGCTGGGTTGTCGACCTGGGTGGCAGGGACGCGGCGGCGAACCCGTTGCAGGTCAACCTGGCCGGGCTGCCGGCCAAGGCGGTCACCCGGGCGTACCACCTGATGGCGATGCCGGGAAACCGCACGCGGGTCAGTGCCGACTGGGCGCTGGACGCCGCGCTGCCCCGGTCGGCGGTCCAGCTGGGGCTGGTTCCGGCGAACGCGGTCCCGCTGGAGAGCACCTCACCCGAGGTCGCGAATCAATCCCGCTGAGCAGGCGTTACGCGGTCCGGCCGGTCAGCCCTCCCGGGCGGGACCGGCCGGTCGGCGTGGCCGGGCGGGCGGATCGGCCGGCGGGGCGGGTCGGAGCCTGCGAGGGCCGTACTCGCGCAGCAGGGTCTGGACGATGCCGGCGGCGGGGATGGCCAGCAGAGCGCCGATCAGGCCGGCCAGCTCCGCCGCGAGCAGCACGCTGACCAGCACGGTCAGCGGGTTGAGCCGCACGGCGCGGGACAGGATGAGCGGCTGGAGCAGGTGGTTCTCCACCTGCTGGTAGACCACGAAGAAGACCAGCACCACCACCCCGGCGGTGGGGGAGTGCAGGAAGCCGGACCCGGTCGCGATCACCGCGCCGAGCGTCGCACCGACCAGCGGTATCAGGTCGGTCACCGCCACCAGCACGGCGAGCACGGCCGCGAACGGCACTCCGGTGAGGGTCAGCACCAGGAAGGTCAACGCCCCGCAGAGCACGCTGATCAGCAGGTTGCCGCTGAGATAGCCGGTGACGGCGCGCGACACCTGCCGGCCCACCCGCCGCAGCCGCTCGCCCTGGCCGTCCCCGGCCGCCGCGAGCATGCCGCGGGTGATCCGCGGTGCTTCCAACACCATGAGGTACGCCAGCACGATGACCGTGACCAGCCCGGCGACCGTCTCGACGATGCCGCGCAGCACACCGACCGCGGGTTGGCGCAGCCGATCCCCGAAGCCGCGCAGCTGGTCGGAGTGCTCACTGACGTAGCGGTGGGCGCCGGTGCGCTCCAGCAACTGCCCCAGCCGGCCGTGGCCGGCGCGCGCGTCGCGCAGCAGCTCGGGTGCCCGGTCGGCGAACCGGCCCAGCTCGTCGAACAATGGCACCAGGATGAGGGCGGCCACGATCGCCAGCAACACGAAGACGGCGAGGAACACCAGCAGCGTGGCCAACGCCCGACGCCGTACGAAACGGCGTTGCAGCCGGTCGACGAGGGGCTTGAGCGCGACGGCGAAGAACGCGGCGACCACGGCCCACACCAGCACCCGCCGGGTCGCGTACACGAAGGCCAGCGCGACCGCGGTCGCCAACACCAGACCGATCACGATCAGGGTCCGGCGGGCGGTCACCCGATCGTCGGCGATGCTCATCCGCCGCGCCTTCCCCGCGCTCGCCGTCGGAAACCCGGCATCGTGGACGGGAGGGAAGGTCTGGAGCAGGGTTCGGGCTCAGCCGCGCCCGTTGTCGTCCGCGTCGGTGACGGGGTGGGCGCCGGCGACGAACGTGTCGAGCGCGGCGGCGTGCAGCAGGCCGCCGGGCACCGGGTCGCGTAGGGCGGCCACCGCCAGCCGCCCGACCGGCAGCCCGCCGGGGCGCGACGTCGCGGCGAGCACCAGGTTGCCGTAGCGCCGGCCGCGCAGCATCCGCCGGTCGCCGAACACGCACACGTCGGCGAAGACCGCCCGCAGCGTGGCCACCTGCACCCGGGTGCCGACCAGTGGCGGCAGATCGGTGACGTTGACCAGGTACAACCCGTCGGGGCGCAGGGTGCGGGCCACCTCGGCGGTGAACTCGACGGTGCGTACGTGCCGGGGCATCTGGGCCGCCCGGTAGATGTCGGCGATCACCACGTCGTACCGCCCGGCCGGGGTGGCGGTGAGCGCGTCCCGGGCGTCGGCGACCTCCACCCGCACCTCGGACGGCAGCGGCGGCAACTCCCGGGCGACCAACTCGACCACCGCCGGGTCGCGCTCGACGACCCGCTGCGCCGAGCCGGGCCGGGTGGCGGCCAGCCAGCGGGGCAGCGTCAACGCGCCGCCACCCAGGTGCAGAACGCTCAGCGGGGCACCCGCCGGGGCCGCCACATCCACCGCCGCGGCGATCCGTCGCACGTACTCGAAGTGCAGGTGCCGGGGATCCTCGACATCCACGTACGACTGCTCCACACCGGCGGACAGCAGCGTCCGCCCGGTCCGGCGGGCCGGGTCGGCGACCAGCTCCAGCCGGTCGGCGGCGCGGTTCATGACGGGCACGCTAGCCGAGCCCACGATCCACCCCGCCCGTGGCCCGGCACGGCCGACGGGCCGGCGGAACGGGGTCGCCCCCGTCCGCCGGCCCGCCCGTGCCGCTGTTGCCGGTCAGCTGCCGGCCATTCCGGCCCCCACCTCGTCGATCGCGTCGTCGATCCGGTGGGCGAGGTCAACGTCGAGCGCGGTCACCCCGTCGGCCTGGTTGGTCCGTACGGTCAACACGGCGGCGGTGTCCCCCGGACGTCCGATGCTCGGGCCGCGGCCGGTCTCCTGGCGCAGCCGGTCGAGCCGGTCGAGCACCCGGTCCAGGTTGTCCGGCGGCAGCGCGACCACCCGGTAGAAGGCCTGGCTGTCGCCGGCCCAGTACGGCAGGTCGTCCAGCGCCGCACTGATCTCGTCCGCCTCCAGGGTGGGTGTGGTGGTGGAGGCGCCCACGAGGCCGCCGCCGGCCTCCGACGGGTTCAGCAGGTCACGCAACCCGTCGGGTACGTGCAACGACTCGACCAGGTCGCCGTCCTGCTCGGCGAGCGCCGCGAAGGTCGCCTCCGCCTGGTATCGGGCCTGCTCCGGGGTGTTGCCGCTGATCCGGCCCACCTCGGCCAGGAAGCCGGGTAGGTCACGGTGCCGCTCGACGCCGTCGACGGGCAGCACGTCGTGCAGAGACGCTGGCACCGCCGCGAGGAGCCGCTGCCGCTCGGCCGCCTCCAGGGCGAAGGCGAGGACCAGCACCGTCGCCTCGGTGCCCACCTTGGCCGTCTTGAAGTCGACCCCGGCCCGACGTCGGACCTCGTCGACCAGGTCGTGGTAGCCCATGCTGCTCACTCCGGCCGCGCCGTCTGGCGGGGACGGCTGCGGTCGCGGATTGTCGGCCCTGCCGACCGCCGGCGGTGCCGGCCCGCCACGCGTACTGTCCGGCTTGTGTGCTCCGGCCGCCGGCGGTCCGGCCCGCTTGCCCTGGTCGAGGCTTGCGATCTGCTTGGAGGCGCTCAGGCTGGCGCCGAACTCGCTGGGCTGGCGACCCTGTTCGCGGGCCTGCCGGGCCAGAGCCCGGCGCCTCTGGTTGTCGCCCTCCATCTGCTTGCGCATGGTGACACCCCTTCCGCTGGGGATCGTGGCTGCGCCCGTCGCCTTCCCGCCGTCCCAGGAGCCGAAACGGACGCCGCCGGCCGGGTCGACCCCGCGTCCGCAGCGCTTCATCCGGCGGGGGTGAGGGGTGCTCACCCGCACGGCCCACATGATCGGGTCAGGACCGGAGTTCTTCCGACGTACGCGGAAGGAAGGTCGTCATGAAACAGATCGTCGAGATCGTCCCCGCCAGACCCGGCTGGTACGCCCGCTGGCAACTCAACCCCGAAGTCACCAGGTGTTACCCGGTGAGCCTGTGGGCGCTGCTGGAGGAGGCCGACGGGACCGGCCGCGAAGTGGTCGGCATGGACTGCATCGGCCAGTGGCCTGGCGCGGACGACAACGAGGCGGGTGGGCAGTTTGTCCGCTACCTGTATCAGACGCCCGATTCGGGAGAGCCCGAGGACGTCGACTCGACCCCGACCGGCGAGCTGCGCGAGAACGGGCCCCGGCTCCAGCCGATGACGGCACCCTAGACATTCCTCCGGCCCCCGACCCCAGGTCCCAGGGTCGGGGGCCATCCCCCGTGGCCCAGGGGCGGCCCCCAGAGCGCCGATCAGCCGATGGCGCGCACGTCGTTGTCGGTGGCGTGCTCGACGGCCAACAGCTCGGTCAGCCCGGTGCGGTCCAGCATCTGCTGGAGTCGCGGGCTGACCGCGGTCAGCCGGATCGCCTTGGCGGTGCGGTGCACCACCAGCAGCGCGCTGAGCCCGGAGGAGTCGCAGAAACTCACCCCGGTCAGGTCGACCAGCACCTGCTCGTGGCCGTCGTCGCGGAGGTCGGCTGCCGCGGCGATCAGGTCGGGCGCGCTGTCGTAGTCGAGCTCGCCGGTCAGCCGTAGTCGGACGTGCCCCGCGTCGAGCCGAGTCGCCTCAATGGTCAACAGCTGATCGGACATCCCGCCATGTTGCCAGCTGAGCGGGAGAACGCACGGCGGGGGGTGGCGACACCTGCGGCGGCTGCTGTGACGTGCCGCTATCCGCGTTCCGACGTAGGGTGGTCGGAGCGTTTTGGCCAAATAGACGCCGGTTCCGGTGCGGGTTCGGGTGGACGACAAGGAGTGAGGCTCAGCTGGTGACTGCTTCCGACGTCAGGGATTGTGACCCGGGCGACGGACGGATCTCCACGCCGAGCACGGCACGGTCCACGGCGTGGTCCGCGGACGCCCCGCCCCGCCCTACGGCAGCCCTGCCGCCGCTGGCCCCCGACCGCGCTCTGGCCGCCGCACCCAACTGGTTCGAGGTCGTCGAGCACTTCCGTGAGGGCCTGGTGGTCTGTGACGCCGACGGTGTCGTGCGGCACGTCAGCCCGGTGGCCGAGCGGCTGCTGCCCGAGGTGACCCCGGGTGAGCTGCTCAGCGCGGCCGGTGTGCCCACGGTGAGCGAGGGGAGTGCCGACGGCTTCACCCATCATGGGCGCCGGCTCACCGCCCGCCAGGTGCCCCTCTCCGGCGCCCGCCGCTGCTGGTATGTCGAGGACGTCACCGACAGCGTCAGCCGCGCCGACGCGCTGCTCGCCGAGCGCGCACGCTCCGCCTTCCTGGCCGTGGCCGGTGACAAGCTGGGCAACCCTCTGCACCCCGACCGGGCCGCCGCCGCGGTCGTCCGACTCGCCGTGCCGACCCTGGCCGAGGTGGCCGTGCTGGTGCTCGCCCCGCGTGCCGGGCGGGCCCGCTGGTGGCGGGCCTCGCGCACGGACGACGAGGTGCCGACCGTGGACAGCGGCGTGCTGGCCGGCGACGAGCTGCCGGCCGCCATCGCCGACGGGCTGACCGGGGTCGAGCCGCACGCGGTGGACTGGTTGGTCGAGCAGGCGGCCGACGCCGGTTGGCTGCCCGGGCTCGCCGGCACCGAGAGCGCCGCCCGGATCGTCCCGCTGCCCGGCCGCGACGCACCGGTCGGTGTGCTGCTGGTGGCCCGCCGTGCCACCCGTTGGTACGCCGAGGCCGACGTGGACTTGATCCGCGCGTTCGCGGCCCGCGCCGGCGCGGCGTTGACCACCGCTCTGCTCTACCGCGACCAGGCAGAGGTCGCCGACACCCTCCAGGCCAGCCTGCTGCCGGTGGAGCCGGCCGAGACCGTCGGCGTGCAGTGGGGCACCGCGTACCGGCCCGCGCAGGCGGGACTGCGCATCGGTGGCGACTTCTACGGCTCGCACCGGCTTGCCGACGGCGGCTCGGTGTTCTTCCTCGGCGACGTGTCGGGCAAGGGCGTCGAGGCGGCCGTCTTCACCGGTCAGTTGCGGCAGTGTCTGCAGGCGTTGCACCGGTTGGAGTCGCATCCCGGGCGGTTGCTGCGGCTGCTCAACGACGCACTGCTGGAGACGACCCAGGGCCAGGGCCGCTTCGCCACGATCGTGCTCGGCGTGGCCCGTCCACAGCGCGACGGTGGCCTCACCCTCACCATGGCCGGCGGCGGGCACCTGCCGCCGCTGGTGCTGCGCGCCTCCGGCGAGGTGGAGTCGGTGCCGCTGCGCGGCATGCTGATCGGGGTGGTGCCCGACCCACGCGTCGGCGAAGTGACCGTGCAGCTGGCAGCGGGCGAAACCTGCCTGCTCTACAGCGACGGGGTGACCGAGGCCCGAGGTGGCCGCCGCGGCGACGAGCAGTTCGGCACGGAACGGCTGGTCAGTGCGCTGACCGGCTGTCAACGGATGCCGGCGCCGGCCCTGGCCGAGCGGGTCGAGCAGATCACCTGTGACTGGTTGTCGCACGGCGACCACGACGACATCGCGGTGCTGGGGCTGCGCGCGGCCGGTCCGAGCGGGCGCGGGTCGCGGCATCTGCACTCGGTGCCCGCGCAGGCGACCACCACCGACCAGTAGACGGAGACTGACGCTTGACTGCCGCCACGGCCGCCGCCGACCCGACCAGCGCCTACTCCGGCTATCTGGACTGCCTCGCCGACGCCGACGAGTACGCCGCGATCGACATGGCGATCGGCCTGCTCGACGCGGGCGTACCGGCGGAGCGGGTGCTGCTCGACCTGGTCGCGCCCGCCCAGATCGAGGTGGGCGAGCGGTGGGCGCGCAACGAGTGGAGCGTCGCCCAGGAGCACGCGGCCACGCACATCAGTGAGCAGGTGGTGGCGGCGGTGGCCACGCACGCCAACCCGCGCCCGACCGGCGGACGGGTCGTGGTCGCCTGCATGGACGGCGAGTGGCACGCGCTGCCGCCCCGGCTGGTGGCCGAGGTGCTGCGGCTGCGCGGCTGGCAGGTGACCTTTCTGGGCGCCAGCGTCCCCGCGGCGCACCTCGTGTCGTACCTGCACCGCTACGACGCGCACGCGGTCGCGTTGGCGTGCGCGCTGCCGATGCGGCTGCCGTACGCCCACCGGATGATTGAGGCCTGCCGTCGTTCGGACGTGCCGGTGGTCGTCGGTGGGCGCGGGTTCGGCGTGGACGGTCGGTGGGCGCGACGTCTCGGCGTGGCCTGGGCGCCGGACGCGCCCGCGGCGGCTGAGCTGATCTCCGACGAGCGGGCGTTGCTGGGGGTGCCGCCGGCGCCGCTGGCTCACCTGGCCGACGACGAGTACGCCAGCCTGGTGCGGCGTCGTGGTGAGCTGGTCGACAGCGCGTTGGCCGACCTGCGGGAGCGAACGCCGGCGGCCCGGGCCTACACGGCTGCTCAGCTCGACTCGACCGTGAGCGATCTGGGCCACATCGTGGATTTCCTGGCCGCGGCGGTCTACGTCGATGACGCCTCGTTGTTCACCGAGTTCGTCGAGTGGCTGTCGGGGATCCTGCTGAGCCGGGGGGTGCCCGCCGCCGCGATCGCCCGGCCTTTCGAGCACTACGCCGTCGCGTTGCGTGACTTCCCCCGGGCGGGACGTGTGCTGGCCCTGGGGTCGGCCGCGCTGCCCGCCGCCGGTCAGCGGGCTGCCCGGTGACCGCCCGCCCGACCGCGCCGGTGTCGATCACCGCGCCCTGCGGGGTGGGGGTGCTCCTGCGTATACTTGCCGCACCGCAAATGTCCCATCCAGCGGTGGAGCGAGGGGGAGCACGGTGACGTTCAGCGTCAGCCACGTCGAGCGCGACGGCGATGGCGCCTGCCTGCGGCTCGCGGGCGAGCTAGACCTGAGCACCGCGCCGGAGCTGACCGCCGCGATCGACAAGCTCATCGCCGCTGGCGAGACCCGGTTGCTGCTCGACCTCACCGACCTCACGTTCTGCGACTCCACCGGGATGGCCGTGTTCGTCCGGGGGGACAATCGGGCTGCGGCCGACGGAGGTTGGCTGCGGCTCACCGGGGCCAACGGCCGCGTCGAGCGGGTGCTGCAGGTGACCGGTCTGGCCGAGGTGTTGCACGACGAACCGGAATCGGCCGACCCCGCGTTTCGCAACGCCGTCTGATGGGCTAGATTTCCCCGCCAATGCGGTGACCGTCAGGTCCCGTCCCACCTCACCCGAGGCAGGTAGTGATGGGCGCAGACAGCCCGCAGCCAGTACGCATCCTGGTGGTCGACGACGACCCGGGTGACGTGCTCATGATCGAGGAGGCGTTGGCGGATTCCGACGTCCACAAGATCATCGACGTGGTCAGCGACGGCGAGGAGGCGATGGAGTTTCTCCGCGCCGAGGGCCGGCACGAGCAGGCCCGCCGACCGGACGTCATCCTGCTGGACCTGAACATGCCGCGGATGGACGGTCGACAGGTGCTCGGCGCGGTGAAGCAGGACGAGGATCTGCGGACCATCCCGATCGTGGTGCTGACGACCTCCAACGCCGACACCGACATCGTCGGCAGCTACACGTTGCAGGCCAACGCGTACGTCACCAAGCCGATCGACCTGGACGACTTCAACGACGTGGTCCGCCGCATCGACGAGTTCTTCGGCCGGGTGGTCGTGCTGCCCAAGCGCGCCTGACACAGGCCCCTCGCGCGCGGATGCTGAACATTTTTCCCGAACCCCCTCGGCGGTCGCGGTCGCGGTCGAGGATCCAGGTGGGGAAGTAACAGCAGCTGCCTGGGGGGCGACAGTATGAGGTTCTCCGTCGTTGAGACCGGTTACGACCAGCGGCAGGTGGATTCCTGTCTGGACGAGGTGGCGATCCGGTTGTCCCGGCTCGCGGCGCGGGCTGAGGCCGCCGCCGGGGAGACCCGCGAGTGGGACGAGATCCGCCAGGAGGCGGCCTGGCTCAGCGGGCTCCTGCGGCGGCTGGACCTGGGCGACGCCGCGATCAACCGGCACACCGGTGACGGGGTGCCGCGCGAGGCCGCCGAGATCCTGGCTCAGGCCCGTTTCGAGCTGGACGAGGCCCGCGAGGAGGCACGGCAGGTGCGCGAGCGGGCGTACACCGAAGCCGTGCAGGCCCGGCGCGACTTCGAGGCGGCGCTGTACGCCCGGCGGCGACGCGAGGCGCGGGTGGACGAGATCCTCAGCGAGGTGATGGTGGATCAGGTGCCCGCGGACACCCCGACGGCGGCTGCCGGCGTACCGGGGAGCCGGGTGGGAGTCGGCGGGCTGGAAGCGGGCGCGGAGCCCCCGTCCGGCCGTCGCTGACGCATCCGGCTCAGGTGGTGAGCGCCGCGGTGACGGTGGTCGCCCGATCCTCGTGCTGGGCGTACGCGTCGGGGTACGCGGAGATCTGCACCGACTGGGCGGCGGCGGTGACGCTCATGTCCTGCCAGCCCGGGATTTCGTTGAGAGCGGCGTAGAAGGCGCGTGCGGCGTACGACGGGCGCATCAGCTCGGCCACCGTGCCCCAGCCGCTGCTGGGCCGCTGCTGGAACAGGCCGACCGAGTCGTGGTCGGAGCCACTGCCCTGGTTCGGGTACTCCGCCGACTCGGGGAGCACCTCGCTGGCCAGGTTGTAGAGGTTGCTCTCCTGCATGGCCGTGGACAGTGCCACCACCAGGGCGCGGCGCGGCATCTTCATCTCCAGGCCGACGTCCACGATGATCTTCGCGTTGTCCATCTGTGCCTGGTCGAGCCCGGCGACCGGTCGAGGTCGGCGCGGCTTGACCGGCTTCTTGGGCGCCTTGCGGGTGACGCTGGGGGTGGGTGTGGGCTTCACCGTCGGGCTGGGCAGGACCCGTGCGGGGGCGACGTCGCGGTCGAGCGACCGGGAGGCGCGCTGGTCGGCGATGGCGGCACGGTCGGCCACCGCTTCGGCCAGCGGTTCCACCGTGCGGGGCGTGTCGTCGCTGCCTCGGGCAGCGGCGACCCCGACGAGGCCGAGGCAGCAGGTGACACCGGTGGCCAGGGCCACCCGGACCGGGGTCGAGCGCAGCAGGGCACGCCGGGGCGCTCCGAAGGCTCGGTGACGGCCAATCGTCCGTTCGGTTGATGCGGCGTCGTCCGAACGGGTAGTCGGGCGCGCGTCGGTCAGCTTCTGGTCGGCAGCGTCGTCGGGAGGCACCCGCCGAGGCTAAAGACCTGAGTGCGCGATGACATCGGCCCGTACGGTGGCATGCGCCACACTTTGCCCCGATCTTGCAGACTTTAAGGGACAAAGATGGAGGTCACTCAACCAACCTCGCTGATCGGGCCAGACGGTTATTCCCGATTCGCCGGGTGAACGCGGTCGCCCCACCAGGCCGCGCCCTCGTGCTCGCCCGCCCACCACCGCTCACCCGTACAGCTGACGCCAGCTGCCCAAACGGCCCACCGCGCCTCACCCGCCCGCCCGTGCAACCCCGCCGCGCCCGCCCGCGCCACCCACGCGCTCCCCGCGCTCCCGGGTCAACCCCTCGGACTCAGCCCGAGGTCACCAACCGGACAACTCGGATGCCTCGGACCTGGTCGACCCGGACGTGATCGACTCGGTATCGCCGACATGGGGGCATCCCCACCTCCGGACACCGCAACATCGCCGAACCGGAGTGGATCACAGCTCGCGCGGGGCGGGAGAGGGTGAGTGGGCTAGTGGCGGCCGTTTTCTGCTGGAGTGACCGTTAGCCGGTGTCGGCTGGCGTCGCCGCTGGAGAACGGCCAGAGCCGGTCGGCGTACTCGACCAGGTCGGCCAGTTGATCTCGACTGAGGCCGGCCGAGGAGATCTCCGCGTGCACGTCGGCCCGGTACCGACCGTCGTCGTCGCGCCCCAGCTTCGCCTCCGCCCGCACCTGGACCGTGTGCGCCTCGTCGGTGATCTCCCCGGCCGCCTCCACCGCCGCGTGATGCAGGCAGGAGGCGAAGGCCGCGGCCAGCAACTGTTCAGGTCTCAGGCCCGTGCAGTGCGCCGCCAGCGGCGAGGCCAGCGCAGTAGAGAGCCCGCCGTCGTCCGTGCGTACGTGACCGCCCTCGGCGGTCGCTGTGGCCTCACGCAGCCAGGAACTCTGATCCGGCATCGCGATTCTCCCGTCGCTCACCGGGTCGGCTACCCGGCCGTCGCTCGGCGAAACGCCGTGGACCGTACGGTCAGCGGCCGTACGCTCGGTCCGGCTCGTCGAGCACCGCCACCGCCTCGGTGGCCTCCGCCGCCGCTCGTTCGGTCCACGGGGATACCGGAGCCGGCCGGCGGGCCGTCGGCACCGTCATCGGCACGTACACCCGGGCGTCCACGGCCTCGGCCAGCAGCAGCGCCGCGACCAGGCTGGTCGGGCGCCGCGCGGGATCGTCCGCGAGGCAGGAGTGGCACAGCTCGGCCACCTCCGGCGGGAGCCCCTCGATCTCGGGCAGCGGCTCCGGTGCCTGATGGCGGCGTACGCCGAGCAGTTCGGCGGAGGTGGCCGCGCGGTACGGCAGCCGACCGGTGAGGCAGTAGTAGAGCAGCACGCCGAGGGCGTACATGTCGGCGGCCGGAGTAGCCAGCGCCCCGTCCAGCTGCTCGGGCGCCAGGTACGCCGGCGTGCCCAGCACCATCCCGGCCGGCACCAGGTCCGGTGAGCCGGTGGGGGTGGCGATGCCGAAGTCGAGCACCTTGACCCCCGTGGGAGTGAGCATGATGTTGGCGGGCTTGACGTCGCGGTGCACGATGCCGTCGGCGTGTGCGGCGGCCAACGCCGCGGCGACCTCCGCGCAGACCCGCACCGAGATCCGCCAGTCCAACGGCCCGGCCCGCAGGTGCGCGGCCAGCGTCTCGCCCTCGGCCAACTCCATCACGATGTAGGGCACCGTGCGGCCGGGCGACGTCGAGGAGGTGCCGAAGTCGTGCACGCTCGCCACGTTCGGGTGCACCAGGCGGGCCGCCGATCGGGCCTCCGCGCGGATGCGCTCCACCGGGCCGCCCTGACCGTCCGGGCCGGGCAGGATGAGCTTCACCGCGACCGGCCGGTCCAGCACGCGGTCGTGCGCGCGCCACACCTCGGACATCCCGCCCACGCCGATGCGCTGCTCGAGCTGATACCGCCCGTCCAGCGTACGCATCGATCACTCCTCGCCTTCGTCCCGCCGGCAGCGGGTGCTCCGGTCGCGGTACCCGGGCTCCGAGCTGGGCAAACCGGAGCGCGATTCGGGAGCGCCCGGCCCCGCGCACCTCGCTGCGGCACGGCGGCGGGTGCGGTAGCTTGCGAGCCAGGCCGGTGTCACGGATTGTGCCGGCATCGTCACTGAGGGAGCGCGCGATGAGCGAGGTCACCGTACGCTTCGTCGGCGGGCCCGCGGACGGCCTGGTCCGACTGCTGCCGGTCGGGTCGGACGGTGCCCCACCACAGCGTTGGATCATGCGGCACCCGGACGGCACCGGGCCGGTGCAGCCCGGCCCCGACCACCTCTACGAACGCGACCAGCCCGACGGCGTCGGTGGCTGGAGCATGCGGTTCGTGCGCACCGACGCGTACGGGGTGTCCGAGTGACCACGAGGCGGGGCTGACCCATGGTGACGCCGACCCCGCGTCGGCCCGGCCGCACAGCTGGCACACAGCTCACGCAGGGGCGTGGCACAGACGTCGCGACCACGATGGGGGCATGGTCATGAACGGGCAGGCCGCGCCAGGCCGGATCGAGCTGCGCCGCCCCGACGGCGAACCGGTCCGGGTGCTGGTGGTCGACGACGAACCGACGCTCACCGACCTGCTGTCGATGGCGCTGCGCTACGAGGGCTGGCAGGTACGCAGTGCCGGCAACGGCATGGCGGCCCTGAGTGCCGCCCGGCAGTTCCAGCCGGACGCCGTGGTGCTCGACGTGATGCTGCCGGACCTGGACGGCTTCCAGGTGCTGCGCCGGCTGCGCGAGCACGCCCCCACCGTGCCGGTGCTCTTCCTGACCGCCCGCGACGCGGTCGAGGAACGCATCGCCGGGTTGACCGTCGGCGGCGACGACTACGTCACCAAGCCGTTCAGCCTGGAGGAGGTGATCGCCCGGCTGCGCGCGCTGCTGCGCCGCTCCGGGTTCGCGGTCGCCGCCAGGGAAGACGCCGTGCTCACCGTCGGCGACCTGAGCCTCGACGAGGACAGCCACGAGGTACGCCGCGACGGCCAGCTGATCACCCTCACCGCGACCGAGTTCGAGCTGCTGCGCTACCTCATGCGCAACCCGCGCCGGGTGCTCAGCAAGGCGCAGATCCTCGATCGGGTGTGGAACTACGACTTCGGCGGCCAGGCCAACGTGGTGGAGCTGTACATCTCGTACCTGCGCAAGAAGATCGACGTCGGCCGGGCACCGATGATCCACACCTTGCGCGGCGCGGGCTATGTCCTCAAGCCCGCCGAATAGCCGCCGCCCGTTGCGGGCCGCCCGCCAATGGCTGGCCGGCCGCTCTTTGCGTACCCGACTGGTGTTTGCCCTGGTCGCGCTGCTGGCGTTGGTCAGCGTCGCCATCGGTGGCCTCACCACCGTGGCGCTGCGGCACTTCCTGATCGACCGGCTCGACGCCCAACTGGCTCCCGCGACGGCCATGCAGGGCGACCGTCCGGGGCGGCCGTCCTTCCCGGGCAACGGACCGGGCGTCCCCCTCGGGCTGCCGTCCGGCGCGGTGGTCGCCGAGATCACCGACGGCCGGGTGACGAGCGCGCGGACCCTGACCAAAAGCCCGTCCAGCGACGATCCGTTCCCCGACGAGCAGTCCGTGCCGGTCGGGGAGGTCGCCACACTGGCGGGCCTGCCGGTCGGCGCCGAACCGCGCACCGTCGACCTCGGCGCCCGCGGTGACTACCGGGCCGTGGCCCGGCAGTTCCGCGACGGCGCGGTACGCGTCGTCGCGATCCCCCTCTCCGGTGTCCAGGAGACCGTCTGGTGGATGGTCGCGGCGCAGGTCGGGGTGGCCGCCGTCGGGCTGGTCATCGCCGGAGCCGCCGGCGCGCTGATCGTGAGGGCCACCCTGCGACCGCTCAACCGGGTCGCCGCCACCGCCACCCGGGTCACCGAGCTGCCCCTGGACCGTGGCGAGGTGGCGCTCGCCGTCCGGGTTCCGGCCGCGGACACCGACCCGCGTACCGAGGTCGGCCAGGTCGGCGCGGCCCTGAACCGGATGCTGGGCCACGTCGCCGACGCGTTGGCCGCCCGGCAGGCCAGCGAGACGCGGGTACGCCAGTTCGTCGCCGACGCCAGCCACGAGTTGCGGACGCCCCTCGCGGCGATCCGCGGCTACGCCGAGGTGGCCCGGCGCGGTCGCGACGAGGTCCCCACCGACGTGGCGCACGCGCTGCGCCGGGTGGAGTCGGAGAGCACCCGGATGACCAGCCTCGTCGACGACCTGCTGCTGCTGGCCCGGCTGGACACCGGCCGGCCGCTCGCGGCGGACCCGGTCGACCTGACCGCCCTGGTGGTGGACGCGGTCAGCGACGCGCACGTCGCCGGCCCCGAACACCGCTGGCAACTCGACCTGCCCGAGGTGGCGATCCGGGTGCCCGGCGACGCCGCCCGGCTGCACCAGGTGGTGGCGAACCTGCTCGCCAACGCCCGGGTCCACACCCCGCCGGGAACCGTCGTGACCACCACGCTGGCCGTCGACGGGGACAGCGCCGTGCTCACCGTCGCCGACGACGGACCGGGGGTGCCGGCGGAGCTGCAACCGGAGATGTTCGAGCGGTTCGCCCGCGGCGACAGCTCCCGGTCGAGGGCGCACGGCAGCACCGGCCTCGGCCTGGCGATCGTCGCGGCGGTGGTGGAGGCCCACCACGGCAGGGTCGGGGTGGACAGTCGCCCGGGTCGGACCGTGTTCACCGTCCGGTTGCCCAATCCCACAGCTGACGCATAGGCCGCGCACGGGGTCGCGCCAGCCCAGCCGTCGAGGCTGGCCGCATGGACAGAACCGACACCCTGCCGACCACGCCCGCCGAACCCGGCCCGGCGGAGCAGCCGCCGACAGCCACGCGCCCCGACGAGCCCCCGCCGCAGACGCGCCGCTCGGCGGCCTGGACCCGGCTCGCGCTGGCGGTCCTGCTGCTCGCCACCGGTGCGCTCTACCTGTGGGGCCTGGGCGCCTCCGGCTGGGCGAACTCGTTCTACGCGGCGGCCGTGCAGGCCGGCTCGGTGAGCTGGAAGGCGTTCCTCTACGGCTCGTCGGACGCCGCCAACTCCATCACCGTCGACAAGACCCCCGCGTCGCTGTGGCTGATGGCCCTGTCCGTACGCGTCTTCGGGTTGAACAGCTGGGCGATGCTCGTCCCACAGGCGCTCTGCGGCGTCGCCTCGGTCGGCGTGCTCTACGCGACCGTGAAGCGCTGGTACGGGCCGGTGGCCGGACTGATCGCCGGCGCGGTCCTCGCGGTCACTCCGGTGGCGACGCTGATGTTCCGGTTCAACAACCCCGACGCGTTGCTCGTCCTGCTGCTGGTCGCCGGGGCGTACGCCACCGTCCGCGCCCTGGAATCGGCCAGCACCCGCTGGATCGTGCTGGTCGGTGTGCTGGTCGGCTTCGGCTTCCTCACCAAGATGCTCCAGGCGTTCCTCGTGGTGCCGGTCTTCGCCGGCGTCTACCTGTTGGCCGCGCCGACCGGGCTGTGGCGGCGGGTCCGGCAGCTGCTGCTGGCCGGCCTGGCGGTGGTGGTCTCCGCCGGCTGGTGGGTGGCGATCGTCGAGCTGGTCCCGGCCAGCGCCCGCCCGTACATCGGCGGCTCGCAGAACAACAGCATCCTGGAGCTCACCCTCGGCTACAACGGCCTCGGCCGGATCACCGGCGACGAGGTGGGCAGCGTCGGCGGTGGCGGTGGCGGCCCGAGGGGCGGTGGCGGTGGCCCGTTCTCGGGGCAGACCGGCCTGCTGCGGATGTTCGGCGGCGAGATCGGCGGTCAGGTCTCCTGGCTGCTGCCGGCCGCGTTGATCCTGCTGGTCGCCGGGCTGCTGCTGGCCGGTCGCGCGGCCCGCACCGACCGCACCCGGGCCGGGCTGCTGCTCTGGGGCGGTTGGCTGCTGGTCACCGGGCTGATCTTCAGCTTCATGTCCGGGATCTTCCACGCCTACTACACGGTCGCGCTCGCCCCGGCGATCGGCGCGCTGGTCGGCATCGGCGTGACGCTGCTCTGGCGGCAGCGCCACCCGCTGCCCGCGTCGGGTGACGACGCGACCGCTGGCACTCGCTGGCAGCGGTGGCGTCCGCTGGCCGCCATGGCGACGCTCGCCGGCACCCTCGCGATCACCGTCTGGTGGGCATGGGTGCTGCTCGGGCGCAGCCCCGACTGGTACCCGTGGCTGCGGACCACCGTGCTGATCGCCGGTCTCGTCGGCGCGGCGCTGATCCTGCTGGTCACCCGACTGCCCCGCCGGTTGGTGCCGGTGGTGCTGGGCCTGGGCGCGGCGGCGGCGCTGGCCGGCCCCGTGGCGTACGCGGTGCAGACCGCCGCGACCCCGCACACCGGATCGATCCCGAGCGCCGGCCCGTCCGTGGCGGGCGGGTTCGGGCGAGGCGGCTTCCCCGGTGGCCGACCGCCCGGCGGCATGGAGCTGCCGGGACGCGGCCAGTTCCCCGGCGGCGGCCAGAACGGCGGCCAGGGTCCAGGCTTCCCCGGCGGCGGCCGCAACGGCGGCCAGGCGCCCGGATCGCCCGGCGGTGCCCAGGTGCCGGGAGGCGGCCAGGTGCCCGGTGGCGCTCAAGTGCCCGGTGGCGCTCAAGTGCCCGGCGGCGGCCAGGCGCCCGGATCGTTCGGCGGGCAGGGGCGCTCGGCTGGTGGGGGGATGGGCGGGCTGCTCGATACCCGTGAGCCCAGCGCCGCGCTGCGCGAGCTGCTTCAGCGCGACAGCGCCGACTACACCTGGGTGGCTGCCACGGTCGGCTCCAACAACGCCTCCGGCTACCAGCTCGCCACCGGCGACCCGGTGATGCCGATCGGCGGGTTCAACGGCAGTGACCCGTCACCGACCCTCGCGCAGTTCCAGGGTTACGTCGCCGACGGAAAGATCCACTACTTCGTCGGTGGTGGCGGCTTCGGGGCCAACGGCGGCAGCTCCGCCTCCCAGGAGATCGCCGCCTGGGTCGAGGAGAGCTTCACGGCGCAGACCGTCGACGGTGTCACCCTCTACGACCTGAGCACCGGTACGGAGGCGTCATGACCGCGCTCAACGGACCCCGGGCCGCCGTCCAGGCCCGACCCACCGCCGCCGGTGCGGTGCTGGACGTGGTGATCCCGGTCTACAACGAGGAGAGCGACCTCGGGCCGTGCGTACGGCGGCTGCACGCTCACCTGAGCGAACACTTCCCGTACCCGTTCCAGATCACCATCGCCGACAACGCCAGCGTCGACGACACCCTGAAGGTGGCTGACAGTCTCGCCGCCGAGCTGCCCGGCGTCGACGTGCTGCACCTGGACGCCAAGGGGCGGGGGAGGGCGCTGTCCGCCGCCTGGTCCGCGTCGTCCGCGCCGGTGCTGGCGTACATGGACGTGGACCTCTCCACCGACCTGGCGGCGCTGTTGCCGCTGGTCGCGCCGCTCATCTCCGGCCACTCCGACCTGGCGATCGGCACCCGCCTGGCGCGTACCTCCCGGGTGGTGCGCGGTGCCAAGCGGGAGGTGATCTCGCGGGCGTACAACCTGCTGCTGCGCGGCGCGCTGGCGGCGCGGTTCTCCGACGCGCAGTGCGGGTTCAAGGCGATCCGGGCCGACGTGGCCGGTGAGCTGCTCCCGTTGGTGCGGGACACCGGCTGGTTCTTCGACACCGAGCTGCTGGTGCTCGCTCAGCGGGCCGGGCTGCGCATCCACGAGGTGCCGGTGGACTGGGTCGACGACCCGGACAGCCGGGTCGACATCGTCGCCACCGCCCTGGCCGACCTGCGCGGCGTGGGGCGGTTGGGCCGTGCGCTGCTGACCGGCGCGCTGCCACTGGCCGACCTGCGCGCGCAGGTCGGCCGGGCACCGCTGGCAGCGCCGTCCGAGCAGCCCGGCCAGACGCCGCCGGCGCAGGTGCCGGTCGGGTTGCCCGGGCAGCTGGTCCGGTTCGCGGCGGTCGGAGTGGCGAGCACGCTCGCGTACCTGTTGCTGTTCGTGGCCACCCGGGGCACGCTCGGCGCGCAGCCGGCGAACCTGCTGGCGCTGCTGGTGACCGCGGTGGCGAACACGGCCGCGAACCGGCGGCTGACGTTCGGCATCAGCGGGCGTCGGCACGCCGGTCGGCATCACCTGCAGGGGCTGCTGGCCTTCGCGCTCGGCCTGGCGTTGACCAGTGGCTCGCTGGCCGTGCTGCACGCGGTCCACGCCGTACCCGCCCGGCCGGTGGAGTTGGCCGTGCTGGTGGCCGCGAACCTGGCCGCCACCGTGCTGCGCTTCGTGCTGCTGCGCCTCGGCATGCACCACCGCAAGCCCGTTCGGCTCCGTTGATCTTGCACTTGCTGCCTATACCTGTGGCGAGGCTGGGAGTCCGCCAATGTGCCCGGTACCCGGATGACGATCAGCGTACGGTGAGGACAAGTCCGGCTTAAAGGGTCAAAAGCCTCATCGCTGCGCACCCGCGAGCCGGTGTCGAGACGGGCGAGGGCAAGGAGCGATCAGTGAGACATCTGGCCTACCTGGACGCGGGATCCGGCAGCCTGATCGTGCAGGCGGTCGTTGGCGGGGTGGCCGGCGCAGCGGTCGCCGCGAAGCTCTACTGGCGACGCCTGGTCGACCGGTTCCGCCGGCAACCGACCGACCAGCGGTGAGCGGGCCAGTCTCGGCGATGGCGATCTCACCCACGGGGGTACGGCCCGAGCCCGCCTCCTTCCGCGACCCGGCGAACCGGGTCTTCCACATCGGCGACGAGGTGCTGCGGGGGCTGGACACCCAGGCCGCCGAGCACTGGCGGGCGCTGACCGGCAGCACGTTCTTCCCGGCGCTCGTCGCCGCGCGCAAGGTCTGCGCCACCGAGGACGCCCCGCCGACACTGGTGCCCGCCGCGACCGGGGCACCGTGGGCCGCCGTGCTACGCCACGAGCGCATCCCGTTCGTCTCCCACCCGTACGAGTGGTCGTTCAGCATGCTGCGCGACGCCGCACTGCTGCACCTGGAAGTCCTGCGCGCCGCACTCACCGAAGGCTTCACCACCAAGGACGGCTCGGCGTACAACCTGCAGTGGCGGGGCGCCGAGCCGGTCTTCATCGACATCGGCTCCTTTGAGCCGGTACGCGACGGCGAACCGTGGGCCGGCTACCGGCAGTTCTGCCAGACCGTGCTCTACCCGCTGATGCTCACCGCCCACCTCGGCGTCGACTTCCAGCCCTGGCTGCGCGCCCGGGTCGACGGCATCGAGGCCGACGAACTCCGGCCACTCTTCGGCGGGGCCCGCCGACTGCGCCCCGGCGTGCTGACCCACCTGCACCTGCACGGGACCATGCAGCACCGCAACGCCGCCGCCAGCACCAGCGACGTACGCGATCAACTGCGGGCCGCCGGCTTCTCCCGGGAGTTGCTGCTGGCCACCGTACGCGGAATCGAGAAGCTGGTCCGCCGGCTGGACCGTCGTCCGGCCGAGAGCCACTGGTCGGACTACCAGCGCACCTGCGGTTACTCCGCACGGGACCGGGTGGCGAAGGAGCAGTTCGTGGCGACCTCGGTGGCGGCTGGCGCCCGACCTCGCCTGGTGCTCGACCTCGGTGCCAACGACGGCCGGTACTCCCGGTTGGCGGCCGGGCACGCCGACTACGTGGTCGCCGTCGAGCAGGACCCGGCCGTGGTCGACGAGTTGTACCGAAAATTGCGGTCCGAGGGGCAGCGACGCATCCTGCCGCTGGTGCTGGACCTGGCCGACCCGTCACCCGGTGGAGGCTGGCGGGGCGTCGAGCGGGCAGGCTTCGCCGAGCGGGCGTCCGCCGACGTGGTGCTCGCCCTGGCCCTGGTGCACCACCTGGCGATCGGACGCAACGTGCCGCTGCCGGAGGTCGTCGACTGGCTGGCGGGGCTGACCGTGCCGGGCGGCGCGATGGTGGTGGAGTTCGTCCACCCGGAGGATCCGATGGCGACCCGGTTGCTGGCCAACAAGCCGGCCGGCCTCTTCCCGGACTACCGGCGCGACACCTTCGAGGCGCTGCTGAGTGCCCGGGGCCGGATCACCGACCGGCTGGAACTGCCCTCCGGCACGCGCACGCTCTACCGGACGGTGATGGGTGGCTGAACCGGCCTCCGCCGACCCGCCGGCTCCGGACGAGCGGGCACGCCCGGCCGCCGGGCGGTGGGACCGGGGCTGGCGGGGCGAGCTGGGTCGGCTGCTGGAGGTGGTCGCGCTGGTCGGGCTGGTGGTCACCCAGCCGCTGCTGGACGTGCTCGGCCGCAGCCCCGACTTCTTCCTCTTCCACCGCGCCGACCCGGCCCAGATCCTGCTGCTGACCGCCCTGGTGGCGGTGGTGCCCACGGTGCCCGTGGCACTGCTCGGCACGCTCAGCCGACTGGCCGGCCGGACCGCCCGCGCCCTCACCCACACCGCGTTGATCGGGCTGCTGCTCGCCGCCCTCGCCGTGCAGGTGGGCCGCCACGTGACGCCGCTCCGGGGCGTACCCCTGCTGCTCGTGGCCGTGCTGGCCGGCGCCGCCGGCGCGGTCGCACACCGGCGGTGGCGGGCACCGGGCCGGGTGCTGCGACTGGCCGCCGCCGGGCCGGTGGCCTTCGTGGCGCTCTTCCTGCTCGCCTCGCCCACCTCGGCCGTGGTGCTGCCGCGCACCGACGGCGGCGCGGCCGGCACCGCCCAGGGCTCGGGCGTGCACCCGCCGGTCGTCATGCTGATCCTCGACGAGCTGCCGCTGGTCAGCCTGCTCGGCGCCGACGGGCGGATCGACGCGGCCCGGTTCCCGCACTTCGCCGAGCTGGCCGGCACCTCGACCTGGTACCGCAACGCCACCGGGGTCAGCGGGTGGACGCCCAACGCGCTGCCCGCGATGCTCACCGGCCGCTACCCGGCGCGGCCCGTCGCCCCGCACTACTCGCAGTACCCGGACAACATCTTCACCGCCTTCGGCGGCCTCTACGACATCCAGGCCGAGGAGAGCATCACCCGACTCTGCCCGCCCAGCCGCTGCGAGCAACCGGTCACCCCGGAACAAGGGCTCGGCGTGCTGGTCCAGGAGACCGGCAAACTGTTCGGCCAGGTCACCGGGCCGACGGAGAGCGCGGTCGACCCGGAGGACTCCTACCGGGAGCAGACCCGGGCCGAGGCCGGGCTGGACGCCGCCGAGCCGGTGCCGGCCGACCCGAAGTTCCGCTGGGACAGCCTGGACGACAACCAGCCGGCCCGCTTCACCAGCTTCCTGGCCGGGCTGAAGCCGACGCCCCGGCCCACCCTGCACTTCCTGCACCTGCTGATGCCGCACTCGCCGTGGGCGTACCTGCCGTCCGGGGCGCGCTACGACGCCCCCGAGGACCTGCCCAACGACGGCGCCGGCTGGGTCGAGCTGGCCCGGCAGCGGCACCTCGCCCAGCTCGGCTACACCGACCGGCTGATCGGCGAGACACTGCGTACGCTGCGCGCCAGCGGCCTCTATGACCAGGCCCTCGTCGTGGTCACCGCCGACCACGGGGTCAGCTTCCGCCCCGGGGCGCAGGGTCGGGGCATGGACGCGATCAAGGCCGCCGCCGGCGAGGTCGCGTGGGTGCCGATGTTCATCAAGGAGCCCAGGCAGCAGGCCGGCCGGGTGGACGACCGCAACTGGGAGCACGTCGACCTCCTGCCAACCGTCGCCGACGAGGCCAACATCCGGCTGCCCTGGCGGGTCGACGGCCGCTCCGCCCGGCAGGCCCCCCGCACCGACGGCACCAAACACTTCTACGACCGCCCCGGCGAACCGGTCACCTTCCCCGGTGGGGTGCCCGCCCCGCCGCTGCTGCCGACGCCGCACCCCCTGGTCGGCACCGAGGTGCGCGCCGGCCCGGCCGGAGGCAGCGCCCGGGTGGCCGACCTGGCCGCCTTCACGGCCGTGGACCCGGACACCGGCACCCTCCCGGCGCTCGTGTGGGGAGACGTCCCGGACCGGATCCCCGACGGCACGCTGCTGGCGGTGGCCGTCAACGGTCGGATCGGAGCCGTCGTCCCGGTGGTGCCGGCCGACCCCGGAGGACGCCGGTTCGCCGCGCTGCTCAGCGACGACAAGCTGTTCCACGCCGGCACCAACCAGCTCGACGTCTTCCAGGTAGCGACGGACGGTACGCTGCGACGCCTCGCGCTGTCGTGACCCGATCCAGGGTTCGTCCCGCCTGCCGGGATGCCGGGGTTTCCCGGCGGCCCGGTCGGGAATCGGGTGACGCATACCTCACCGCCGAACCACGGCGGGCGTTGTCCCCCAAGCCGCAATTACGGTAGAAGCGAAGGCAATTCAACGTAGATCTGCCGGCGAAGCGAGGAACCACATGACGGAAGTCAAGCTCGATCACCCCGGTGGGCAGCTGTCGATGCCGGTACATCCTGCGGTCGAGGGCCCCGCCGGTGTCGGGGTGAGCAAGCTGCTGAAAGAAACCGGGATGACAACGTACGACCCGGGTTTCGTGAACACCGCCGCCGCCTCATCCGCGATCACCTACATCGACGGCGACGCGGGGATCCTGCGTTACCGGGGATACCCGATCGAGCAGTTGGCCGAGAAGTCCTCTTTCCTGGAGGTCTCCTACCTGCTCATCTACGGTGAGCTGCCGAGCGAGCAGCAGCTGACTGAGTTCACCGAGTGGATTCGGCGGCACTCGTTGCTGCACGAGGAGATGCGCCGCTTCTTCGACGGCTTCCCCCGGGACGCCCACCCGATGGCGGTGCTCTCGTCCGCGGTGAGCGCCCTGTCCACCTTCTACCAGGACAGCCTGGACCCGTTCGACTCCGAGCACGTGGAGATCTCCACGGTCCGGCTCATGGCGAAGGTCCCCACCATCGCCTCGTACGCGTACAAGAAGTCCATCGGGCAGCCGCTGCTCTACCCGGACAACTCGCTGGGGTACGTGGACAACCTGCTGCGGATGACGTTCGGCGTGCCGGCCGAGCCGTACGAGGTCGACCCGGTGATGTCGAAGGTGCTGGACATGCTCTTCGTTCTGCACGCCGACCACGAGCAGAACTGCTCCACGTCGACCGTCCGGCTGGTCGGCTCCAGCAACGCCAACCTGTTCGCCTCGGTCTCCGCTGGCGTGAACGCCCTGTTCGGCCCGCTGCACGGCGGCGCCAACCAGGCCGTACTGGAGATGCTCCAGCAGATCCACGCCGGTGACGGTGACGTCCGGTCCTTCGTCCGCAAGGTCAAGGACAAGCAGGACGGCGTCAAGCTGATGGGCTTCGGCCACCGGGTCTACAAGAACTACGACCCGCGGGCCGCGATCGTCAAGAAGGCCGCGCAGGACGTGCTGGGCCGGATGGCCAAGCCGGACCCGCTGCTGGACATCGCCATGGAGTTGGAGGAGATCGCGCTCGCCGACGACTTCTTCGTCTCCCGTCGGCTCTACCCGAACGTGGACTTCTACACCGGCCTGATCTACAAGGCCATGGGCTTCCCGACGAAGATGTTCACGGTCCTCTTCGCGCTCGGCCGGCTCCCCGGCTGGATCGCCCAGTGGCGCGAGATGATCAACGACCCGGAGACCAAGATCGGCCGTCCGCGGCAGATCTACGTCGGTTCCGCCGAGCGGGACTACATCCCCTTCGCCGAGCGCTGACCGCCGCTCTTCGCACCACCGACAGGCCGTCGACCCACCCGGGGTCGGCGGCCTGCCGCCGCTTGATCGACTTCATATCGCCGATGTGGGGGTATCCGGTGCCAGGGACACCCCCACATCGGCGACATGGAGTCGATCAAGCGGCGAGGGCCGGGCGATGGTGGGTGTGCGCCGGGCCGGGGTCGTGTGCCGGGAGCGGGCGAGCCTCTAGAAGGCCGAGATGTCCTGTGCTCGCTCGCTGCGGCTCAGCGCGCTGATCAGCGCGGACTGGCCGTGGCGGCGCACGGCCAGTCGTACCAGCAGGTCGCGCACCGGGTCGAAGACGTCCGCCGGGAATGCCGGCGTCGGCACGCCGACGCTCACCGCGAGGTCGTCGGAGTGGACCACGATTTCCAGCTGGCGGGTGAGCAGGAACTCACTGCGTCGCAGGGACCAGCCCTGCCAGGGGATGGGCACGACGTCGCGGGCCGCCCCTCGGGAGAGCAGGTGGCCCACCTCCTCCAGCGCGGCGGCGGAGCGGGCGTGCAGGTCCGCTGGCCCCCGTGCCGCGTCTGCCTCATCCGAACCGGAGGCGACCGAGGCCTCGTCCGGAGCGCCCTCGGTGACCCAGGCGGCCCGCTCGTAGTGGCCGTCGGCCGACTCCAGGAGAGGCAGGTCGGTCGGCATCGGCAGCAGCTCTGCCACCCGTACCGCCTGACGCCCCAGGTGGCACGCCAGACCTCCCACCGACAGGTGCGGCAGCACGCTGGGACGCGACCACTGCTCGGACACCTCGGAGCGCCGGATCAGGTCCAGCGCGATCGAGGCGGCGACGGGGAAGGCAGCATCCAGGGCGTCGACAGGGCGAGACATCCGCACATTTTGACAGGTACGGCAGTCCGGCGCGGACCTCGCCGGGGCCCCGCCTGACTCGGGCTCAGGGCAGCGGAACGAGGTAGGAATCGACGCGCGCGATCAGACCGTCGCGGAACGTGAACAGGTCGTTGAAGGCGAACCGGAACCGCCCGTGCTCGACGCTGACGCCGCCGCCCTCGCCCGTGGTGACGACGACCGGGCCGTCCTCGTAGACACGCTGGACGTCAAGCTCAGGGCTGCCGGTGAACGCCGGGTTCTCGATCTCGCCGTCGAACTCCGCCTTGCCGCGCGTGGTCCGGTGACCGTGAATGACCCACTCGACGTCATCGGTGAGGGTCGCGAGGATGCGCGGGTGGTCGCTCGTCCGGAAACCGGCGAAGTATTCCGCAACGAGGTCGCGTTGGGACGTCTGCGTCATGTCGTTCTCCGTTGTGGTCGGGCTTCGTCGTCTTGCAGGTGTGTGGCGAGTGCGTCGAGGATCGAGGCGAGCCCGTCGACTGCCTGGGCGCTCCGCAGCTCCGGGGGAAGCCGACGCTGGTGGACGGTGAGGTCCGTGCCGTCGCCAGCGGGCTGGACGGTGACGGTCGTGCGGAGGCCGGTGACGGGCTCGTCGAACACCAGCTCATGCGGGGCGGCGACGCTCACGTAGACGAACCGCAGCCGGCGGGACGCGCCGTCCGGCGCGCGGGTGTCGAGCGCGAAATCGCCGCCGGGCCGCAGGTCCACGGTCACGGACTCCGGGGGTACGGAAGCGTGCGAGCCGCCCCAGAACGCCGCGATGCTTGCCGGTGAGGTGAAGGCGGCCCAGACGCGTTCAGGGGCCGCTCGGAAGTGGCGCCGGGCGATCAGTTCGTCGCCACGGAGCTCCGCCTTGGCGGTCAACGGACCGCTCCGTCGTCGCCGAGATGCTGTTCGAGGGCGTCGAGCCGGTCGTCCCAGACTCGGCGCTGGTCGTCGATCCACCCGCCGAGCAGCGCCAGTTGATCGGCCCTCAGCCGGCAGGGGCGTCTCGTGCCCTCGCGTCGCTGCTCGACCAGGCCACACCGTCGCAGGACGCCGACGTGGTGGGAGATCGCCTGCGGGGTCAGGTCGAACGGTGCGGCGAGCTCACCCACAGTGGCGTCACCCCGCGCGAGACGCGTCAGCAGGGCGCGACGGACAGGGTCACCGAGAGCGGCGAAGGCCGAGTCGAGATCCGGGCCAGGTGCGGCGAGTGAGGTGGACATGGCCTCACCCTAATGCAAACGATCCTTTGCGCAAACAACCACTTGGGAAAGCGTTGTCGCCGACATTGCGGTATCCCAGGGCAGGGACACCGCAATATCGGCGACACGGAGTCGATCAGCGAGCGGCACCGGGCCGCACGATCGCGGTCAGCGCAGGCCGGCGGCGGCGAGCAGGTTGCCCTCGGGGAGCGCCGGGAGGGCCCGGCCCTGGGACATGCGCTGCTCGGCGCGCTGGGCGGTGCACGCGGCGTCGGTGGCGATGGCGGCGGCGTAGCTGGCGGCGGTGCGCTGGGCGATCGCCGCCCAGCCGTACTGGTCGTGGACCATCCGCCGGGCGCGACGGGCCATGACGCGGGCGCGGTCGGGATCCGAGAGCAGCGCGTCCACGGCGTCGGTCAGGCCGTCGGGGTCGTGGGGGCGGAAGGTCATCCCGGTCTTCCCCGGCTCGATGATCTCCGCGAGGCCGCCGGTGGCCGCGACGGCGAGGGGCGCGCCGGCCGCTGCGCCCTCCAGGGCCACCATGCCGAACGGCTCGTAGATGCTCGGCACGGCGAAGCAGTCGGACGCGGCCATCAGTGCCGGCAGGTCGGTGCCGCCGAGGAAGCCGGGCATGGTGACCATGTCGCCGAGGCCGCGGCGGTGCACCTCGGCTTCCAACTCGGCACGGTACGGGCCGTCGCCGGCGATCACGGCGCGCAGCCCGGGGTGCCGTTCCCGCAGCCGGGGCAGTGCGGCGATCAGGTGCTGCACGCCCTTCTCGTACACGAGGCGGCCGGCGAAGGTGACCAGCGGGCCGTCCCCGGCGAACCGGGCCCGGGCGGCGGCCACGGCACGCGCCGGCACCCGCCAGCGGTGCGGCTCCACGCCGTTGGCGACCACGTCGACCCGTCCGGACGGTACGCCGAACAGCGCGTTCACCTCGTCACGCATGTAACCGGAGCAGACGATCACCCGGCCGGACTCACTGCTGAGCCACTGCTCGACGCCGTGGATGGTGCGGTTCATCTCCTCGGGCAGCCAGCCCTGGTGCCGTCCCGCCTCGGTGGCGTGGATGGTCGTGACCAGCGGGATGTCCAGGTGGTCGCGCAACGTCATCGCTGTGTGGGCGACGAGCCAGTCGTGGGCGTGGATGACGTCGTAGGTGCCGGCTTCGGTGGCGCGCAGCGCGGTGCGGGTGAGGGTGTGGTTGAAGGCCATCGTCCAGGCCAGCAGGCTGCCGGTGGCGAGGGGGAAGGTCACCGGGTCCTCGGGGGCGCGCAGGATGCGGACGCCGTCGGCGTACTCCTCCAGGGGTGCGCCCTCGGTGTGGCGGGTGACGACGGTGACCTCGTGGCCGGCGGCGGCCAGCGCCACCGACAGCGCGTGGACGTGGCGGCCGAGGCCGCCGACGAGCACCGGCGGGTACTCCCAGGAGAGCATCAGGATGCGGCGGGTCTGCGGGGGCACTCCCGGGCCGGTCTGCGGCGGCACGGTTGCGCCAGGCTGCGCGGAAAGACCGGGCTGCGTCGAAAGCTGAGGCCGGGAGGTCAGGGTGGGCCGGTGGGTCCGGTCCTTGGTGGCAGCGAACTGCTCGTCGACCCGCAGGGTCGTCACATCAATCTCCGTCCATGCATGGTGGTGCGCGCCGGCGTCAGTGGCGGCGGAGCGAGAGGTGTAAGGGGTGGCCGAGGGCCGAGGAGGCACGCGCGGGCGCGTGTCCCCAACCAGCAAAGGGCATCGAGCGCGATAACGCACCCTGAGAGGGGCCAAGGTGACGGAGGACACCTGAGGGGTGTAGCGCGCATCAGACAGGTGGATTCCGGGCATCGCCTGGAAGGATGGATTGGCGTGCCGGGGCGGGGGGCAATACCCGCGTGCGCGTGGGCGGCCTCCCGCCGGCGCGCTCGTGGCGCGGTGCGCACATGACCATGGTTTGAAGGAGCGAGATGCAGGTCTGGCCGGGCGAGCGGTATCCCCTGGGCGCCACCTACGACGGGATGGGCACCAACTTCGCCATCTTCTCCGAGGTGGCCGAGCGGATCGAGCTGTGCCTCTTCGACGAGTGGGACACCGGCGCCGAGCGCCGGGTCGAGCTGCGCGAGGTGGACGCGTACGTGTGGCACGCGTACCTGCCGGGCATCGAGCCGGGTCAGCGTTACGGCTACCGGGTGTACGGCCCGTACGACCCGGCGAACGGGCTGCGCTGCAACCCGCACAAGCTGCTGCTCGACCCGTACGCGAAGGCCATCGACGGTGACGTGGAGTGGGACCCGGCGGTCTACGACTACGAGATGGCGGAGCCGGAGCGGATGTCGGAGACCGACTCGGCGCCGTTCATGCCGAAGTCGGTGGTGGTCAACCCGTACTTCGACTGGGGCAACGACAGGCCGCCGCGCACCCCTTACCACCACTCGGTGATCTACGAGGCGCACGTACGCGGGCTGACGATGCGTCACCCGGACATCCCGGAGGAGCTGCGCGGCACGTACGCGGGCATCGCCTCCCCGCCGATGATCGAGTATCTGACCCGGCTCGGGGTGACCGCGATCGAGCTGATGCCGGTGCACCAGTTCATCCACGACCACCGGCTGAACGACCTGGGGCTGCGTAACTACTGGGGTTACAACACCATCGGCTTCTTCGCCCCGCACCACGGCTACTCCGCGCTGGGCCGGACCGGCCAGCAGGTGCAGGAGTTCAGGGGCATGGTCAAGGCGCTGCACGCGGCCGGCATCGAGGTCATCCTCGACGTGGTCTACAACCACACCGCCGAGGGCAACCACCTCGGGCCGACGTTGAGCTTCAAGGGCGTGGACGCCCCGAGCTACTACCGGCTCAGTGAAGAGGACCGCCGCTACTTCGTCGACTACACGGGCACCGGCAACAGCCTCAACGTGCGCAGCCCGCACTCCCTGCAACTGATCATGGATTCGCTGCGCTACTGGGTGCAGGAGATGCACGTCGACGGGTTCCGCTTCGACCTGGCCGCGACCCTGGCCCGAGAGTTCTACGAGGTCGACCGGCTCTCGACCTTCTTCGAGGTGGTGCAGCAGGACCCTGTGGTCAGCCAGGTCAAGCTGATCGCCGAGCCGTGGGACGTCGGCCCCGGCGGCTACCAGGTGGGCAACTTCCCGCCGCTGTGGACCGAGTGGAACGGCAAGTACCGCGACACCGTACGGGACTTCTGGCGCGGTGAGCCGGCCACCCTCGCGGAGTTCGCGTCCCGGATCTCCGGCTCCGCCGACCTCTACCAGGACGACGGGCGTCGCCCGTTCCACAGCATCAACTTCGTCACCGTCCACGACGGGTTCACGCTCAACGACCTGGTGTCGTACAACGACAAGCACAACGAGGCCAACGGCGAGGACAACCGGGACGGCGAGAGCCACAACCGCTCCTGGAACTGCGGCGTCGAGGGCGACACCGACGACGAGGCGGTGCTCGCCCTGCGGGCCAAGCAGCGGCGTAACTTCCTGGCCACCCTGATGCTGTCGCAGGGCGTACCGATGATCGGCCACGGTGACGAGCTGGGCCGCACCCAGCACGGCAACAACAACGTCTACTGCCAGGACAGCGAGCTGGCCTGGGTCGACTGGGACAACGCCGACGAACAGCTGCTGGAGTTCGTCCGCACGCTCACCGACTTCCGCAAACGGCACCAGGTGTTCCGCCGCCGCCGGTTCTTCACCGGCCTGCCGGTGGGCGGGCGTGAGGTCGACGGCCCGCTGCCCGACCTGGCCTGGTACACGCCGGACGGGCGGGAGATGACCGGCGAGGACTGGGGCAACGACTTCGGCCGCTCGGTGGCGTTGTTCGTCAACGGAGAGGGCATCCGGGAGCGCGGCCAGTACGGCCAGCGCCACCACGACGCCTCGTTTCTGCTCTGCTTCAACGCCCACGACGCGCCGCTGGACTTCACCCTGCCCGGCAGCGAGTACGGCCAGAAGTGGGAACGGGTGATCAGCACCGCCGAACCCGAGCCGGACGACGTCACGGTGATCAGCGCGGGCGGCACCATCCGGGTGCCGGACCGTTCCCTGGTGGTGTTGGAGAGGACGATCTGACATGGCGGCCACCCCTGCAAAGGCCACCATAAAAGCCACCTATCGCATCCAGGTCCGCCCTGGCTTCGACCTGGATGCCACCGCCGCGATCGTCGACTACCTCGCCGACCTGGGCGTCAGCCATCTCTACAGCGCCCCGCTGCTGGCCGCCACCCCCGGCTCCGCGCACGGCTACGACGTGGTCGACCACCGGGCGGTCAACCCGGAGGTGGGCGGTGAAGCCGCCCGGCAGCGGCTGCTGCGGGCGCTGCGCGACGCCAAGCTCGGCCTGGTCGTCGACATCGTGCCCAACCACGCCGGGGTGGCCGTGCCGCCGGCCAACCCCGCTTGGTGGGACGTGCTGCGTCGGGGGCGCGACTCGGCGTACGCCGACTGGTTCGACATCGACTGGGACCGGGGCCGGCTGCTGCTGCCGGTGCTGGCCGACGAACCGGCCGCCCTGGACGACCTCAAGCTGGTCGACGGGGAGCTGCGCTACCACGAGCACCGCTTCCCGGTCGCCGACGGCACCGGCGACGGCAGCCCTCGGGAGGTGCACGACCGGCAGCACTACGAGCTGATCTCCTGGCGTCGCGGTGACGCCGAGCTGACGTACCGCCGGTTCTTCGCCGTTTCCGGCCTGGCCGGGCTGCGCGTGGAGGACCCGGCGGTGTTCGCCGCCACCCACGAGCTGATCCTGCGCTGGGCCGCCGACGGGGAGGTCGACGGCATCCGTGTCGACCACCCGGACGGCCTGCGCGACCCGGCCGGCTACCTGACCCGGTTGCGGGAGGCTGCGCCGGAGGCCTGGCTCGTGGTGGAGAAGATCCTGGAGTACGGCGAGGAGCTGCCGGACTGGCCGGTGGACGGAACGACCGGCTACGACGCCCTGGCCGCGGTCGGCGGGCTCTTCGTCGACACGGACACCGAGGGGGACTTCACGGCGCTGGACACCCGCCTCGCCGGGCGGCACACCTCGTGGGAGGACCTGACCCATGAGACGAAGCTGGCCGCCGCCACCCGGCTGCTCGCCGCCGAGCTGACCCGGCTGGCGACGCTGGCCCCCGACGTGCCTGCCGAGCTGGCCCGCGCGGCGCTCGCCGAGCTGGCCGCGGCGTTCCCGGTCTACCGGGGCTACCCGCCGCACGGCGCCCGGTATCTCGCCGTCGCCCGCTCCGAGGCCGGCCGGCGTCGCCCCGACCTGGCCACGGCCCTGGACGCGGTCACCCGCCGGTTGCGGGACCCCGAGGACGAGCTGGCCCGCCGTTTCCCGCAGTTCACCGGCGCGGTGATGGCCAAGGGCGTCGAGGACACCGCGTTCTACCGGTGGAGTCGGTTCGTCGCGCTGAACGAGGTCGGCGACAGCCCCGCCCACTTCGGGGTGCCGTCGGCGGAGTTCCACCGCTTCGCCGCCGCCCGGCAGGTCCGCTGGCCCGCCAGCATGACCACCCTCTCGACCCACGACACCAAACGCGGCGAGGACGTGCGCGCCCGGCTCGCCGTGCTCAGCGAGCTGCCGCAACGCTGGGCCGAGCAGGTCACCACCTGGATGGAGTACGCCCCGCTGCCCGACCCGGCCTTCGCCCACCTGCTCTGGCAGACCGCCGTCGGCGCGTGGCCGATCGAACGGGAGCGGCTGCACGCGTACGTCGAGAAGGCCGCCCGGGAGGCGGCGGCCTCGACCAGTTGGGCGGACCCGGACCCGGTCTTCGAGCAGGCCCTGCACGCCGTGGTTGACCTGATGTACGACGACCCGAGCCTGCACGACGAGCTGACCGAACTCGCCGCCGCCATCACCCCGGCCGGCTGGTGCAACTCCCTCGGGCAGAAGCTCATCCAGCTCGCCATGCCCGGAATCCCGGACACCTACCAGGGCACCGAGCTGTGGGACAACTCCCTCGTCGACCCCGACAACCGCCGCCCGGTCGACTTCGACGTACGCCGAGAGATGCTGGCACGCCTCGACGACGGCTGGCGTCCCCCGATCGACACCGACGGCGCGGCGAAGCTCCTCGTCGTGTCGCGGACCCTGCGGCTGCGACGGGCGCACCCGGAGCTGTTCACCTCCTACCGGTCGGTGCCGGCGCACGGGCCGCTGGGGCGGCACGCATTGGCCTTCGACCGCGGCGGCGCGATCGCCGTGGCCACCCGGCTGCCGCTGGGCCTGGCACGCGCCGGCGGGTGGTGTGACACAGTCCTGTCGCTTCCCGTTAACGAGATGAAGGACCTGTTCACCGGCCGGGTCTACAGTGGCGGGGAGACGCCTCTGGACGACCTTCTGGCCGACTATCCCGTCGCACTGCTGGCTCCTCCCACCGCTTCCGTGGAGGCTGCTTCATGACCGAATTCACCGTGTGGGCGCCGGACGCCACCCGAGTCCGGCTGCGCCTGGCGGGCGACGTCGACCACGAGATGCGCGCCGCCGCCGACGGCTGGTGGCGGGTCGAGGTGCCCGACGCCGGCCCCGACTACTCCTATCTGCTGAACGACGACGAAACGCCACTGCCCGACCCCCGGTCGCCGTGGCAACCTGCTGGTGTGCACGGGCCCAGCCGACGCTACGACCACTCCGCCTTTACGTGGAGCGACAGCGCGTGGACCGGCCGGCAACTGCCCGGCAGCATCCTCTACGAGCTGCACATCGGCACCTTCACCCCGGAGGGCACCTTCGACGCGGCCATCGACCGCCTCGACCACCTGGTGTCGCTCGGCGTCGACCTGATCGAGCTGCTCCCGGTCAACGCCTTCAACGGCGAACACAACTGGGGGTACGACGGCGTCTGCTGGTATGCCCCGCACCAGCCCTACGGCGGCCCCGACGGCCTCAAACGGTTCGTCGACGCCGCCCACGCCAAGGGGCTGGGGGTGATCCTCGACGTCGTCTACAACCATTTCGGGCCCTCCGGGGCCTACGCGCCGCGGTTCGGCCCCTATCTCGCCGAGCAGAGCAACAGTTGGGGCCGCTCGGTCAACCTGGACGGCCCGCACTCCGACGAGGTACGCCGCTACATCATCGACAGCGTCCTCATGTGGCTGCGCGACTACCACGTCGACGGGCTGCGGCTCGACGCCGTACACGCCCTGCCCGACACCCGCGCCGTGTCGCTGCTCGAAGAGCTGGCGATCGAGGTGGAGTCTCTGTCGACGCACCTGGGTCGTCCGCTGTCCCTGATCGCCGAGTCTGACCTCAACGATCCACGGCTCATCACGCCTCGCGAGGCTGGCGGGTTCGGGCTGCACGCCCAGTGGAACGACGACGCCCACCACGCGCTGCACACGTTGCTGACGGGGGAGCGGCAGGGCTACTACGGCGATTTCGGCTCTCTGGAGACGCTGTCGGACGTGCTGACCGGTGGGTTCTTCCACGCCGGCACCTGGTCCAGCTTCCGTAACCGGCACCATGGGCGGCCTCTGGACTCGCGTGTTCCTGGGCATCGGTTGGTGGCGTACTTGCAGAACCATGATCAGATCGGCAACCGGGCTACCGGGGATCGGATATCGGCGTCGTTGACGCCTTCGCTGTTGCGGGTCGGGGCTGTGCTGCTGCTGACCGCGCCGTTCACGCCCATGCTGTTCATGGGGGAGGAGTGGGCGGCTTCTACGCCTTGGCAGTTCTTCACCTCGCACCCGGAGCCTGAGCTGGCTACGGCGGTGGCGCTGGGGCGGCGGCGGGAGTTCGCGTCGCACGGGTGGGCTGAGGGGGACGTGCCTGACCCGCAGGACCCGGAGACGTTCGTGCGGTCGCGGTTGGACTGGGCCGAGCTGGACAAGCCTGAGCATCGGGAGATGTTGGCGTTCTACCAGCGGTTGATTGCGCTGCGTCGGTCTCTTCCGGATCTTTCTGACCCTCGGTTGCACGCGGTTTCTGTGCAGCATGGGGATCAGTTCCTGCTGATGCGGCGGGGGGACACGCTGGTTGTCGCCAACTTCGCTGGGCGGGGGCAGGGGGTGTCGTTGCCGGGGGTGGCTCGGCGGGTGCTGCTGGCCACGGGGGAGGGAGTCACGGTGATGCGCGACCGGATCCAGCTGCCGGCAGAGACTGCGGCGATCGTGGCGCTGTGAGGCCGGGACGGCTTCGCACGGTGTCTGCTTCGGCGGGTGACGTTGCCTCTGACGACCAGTGCCGAGCCGATGTCCCTTACGGGCGGCCTCCGGCTGCCCGTATCCGATGCCCTCGCGACCCGGGCCGATTCGGGTGACTGATCCCCGAGTCTCGGGCTCGTCCATCTCAGCCCGATACCACGGCGAGCATACGAAACGTAACCTGTTGTGCAGGGCGGTACGACCACTTCGGACAGTACGCCTTGGTGACCTGCCCGTGCAGTTCTCGCTCGGATGCGTTTAGGCCGGATGCTCGCCAGGCCGTGCCGCCTCGGCCGGCCGGGACGATTAGTCTGCCGCGCAGGCACGGCGGCGAGTTCGTCTTCGGTGATGATCCCGCCAGGTGGGTGAACCGGGTGCAGCTTCCACCCACGGTTGACCCACCGATCCGCCTAGATCGACTCGGCGAAGGTTCTGCGGTCATCGAGGGAACCGTCGTCCGTTTAGAGGGCCAATCCCCGTCCCTGCCGCATAAGGTGAAGATCAAGCTTGGGCAGCGGGATGGGTGCTATGGCCACTGACTATTCGCCCTCGTCTGACGGCAGAGGTACAGCCACCTTCGCAAGCCCCTGCACCGCCAAGGGATAAAACTCGTCGAACAGATCGAATACTTGGTTCGCTTGCTCGAGAGTCAGATCGTTCTCGCGTAGGCCTGCCGGCCAGTCATGTGACGAGATGTGGTACTCGGAGTCAGTCGACATCGTTCGGCCTCTCAGTTCAGTTGCAAGGGTTCTACGGCGGATCCTGAGGGAAAACAAGCACTGTGGACAATTTCCGAGAGATGGTCACATACCGCGATGGGCGTATCGCTAAGCGTAACACTCTGTCGCTCCGATCAGCCCACGATTTCCCTGGTGCCGTCGAAGGTGCTGGGGCGGCTTGAGAGGTGCATGAACTCCCATGTGCGTGCCAAATAGATATAGGTGATCGAGGCCGCGTTAAGGAGCGCGACGAGTGTCAGGATTGTCCATGCAAGTGAATCAATGCCTAGGATCCGCATGTGAAAGAGGTTGTCCCAGCGAAGATACGGTAGTTCCGCCTTGTAGATCATGAATAATCCGCTAGCGGCAATGGAGCACAATACGGTCGCCATCAGAGATATTCGCGCTGCGAGAGTGCCTTCGAGCAGTCGCCGTGGCTGACCGTCGAATCCTAGCCATGCGGCGGCCACCGCAGGAAAAACGAGAAGGAACGCCGGCACATCCGTTCCTGGATCCGCCTTGCGCGAAGCAACGAACCCGATTAGCCATATTAAAAGCGCTGCGGCGGAGCTCGTAATGACCGCTCGAAAAACCGACCCCGGTGGCACTTCGTAAAACCGGAAGCGAACGTCGGGAACGCGGTCGCCGTTTCTCAGCTTCTCAATCGGTTCCGGGAAGAAGCGGGTATAGAAGTGCGCGTATCGCTGCCCCGATCGCCGACGGAAACGGTAGTAGGGAGGAGGGGTGTTAAGCTCAGACGCAACAGGCATGGGACTAGGGGAGTCCTGATTCTCGCCAGCTCGTCTCCTCTTCACCGCAGCGCGGCGTCTACCCTCTTTGAGCCTCTCCCAGTGTGCTGTGAAGTAGTCGATTAGTTTTGGGGACTCTTGTATTCCGACGAACACTCCATCTTGAGCATCAATTATCAAATGGTAACTCTGAGTTGTGCACGCATTGTCGAGGGTGATACTAAAGTCCACCGGGCGAGAGCCAAAGATCAGTCGTGCCCTGGCTTTGAGCCAATTAAGGATTCCGTTTGAGGCTGGCGCCAACTCGAGGACCGGGGTCATCATGCGTTCGTAGGAAACAACAAAGCGACCATCTGGCGGACACGGTACTGCTGCTACTACCGCATAATGGGACGTGAGCTTCTTGACGAGTTGTGAGGCAAGCACTAGGGCTGCCTCATTCACGACGGACGAACCTGCATCGGATCCGACTATTGTCCTGATAGCTTGACTCCCAGAGTCGTCGTCGTATTTTCCGTTCTGATCAGCCCTTGCCATGACGGCGCCTAGCGCGAGTCGTTCTGCTTCGAACGCCTCGAGGTGCCTGCCCTGTGATATGTCGTGCCCATGCGAGATGTCAAGTAAGGTGCGTAAGACCTGTGCGACGAGCTGAAGGTACTGCCGGTAGGACAGGATAGGAAGGTCGCTACCATCGGCAGCAAGGACGCGTAGGTTGTCGACCATCTCGCCCTTGCGCGGAACCAGAACAGGAAACAGTATGACGGGCTGTTCGGGGGAGCTCGGCACGACAGATGGAGTTGATCCGTTAGATTCCTGGTCGCTTGTATTTTTCTTGGCGACCTGCGCTGACTGTTCGGCACGCTGTGGCGGTATCGACAGTCCTTGTTCGACGGGCAAGGAGCTGCCCGGATGGAGGATCTGTCGGACTATCCGGGGTGAAAGCTGGGCGTCGATCGTAACTCGCTGTACCAACGTCCGCTGCCCCGGCTCGTATCGCTCGGTAATGCGCTGCCGCACACTTGCGGGAAATATGATTGCTGACGCGAATGCGCGAGCGCGAGCAGAATCGGCTTCGTTCAGGCGCGCATATAGGCCATTATGGCCGGCACTCCGTTGAAGGACATTGACTTGGTACGGCGGAAGTGGCCATACTTTGGTGTCACGGTGGGAGTGAATCTGGGGACGGTAATAGCGGCGCATGGTGTGGATGAAGAGTAGGAGCAGAAGCAAGAATCCGGCGAGGGCGCGAGTTGTCCACGCGACGCCAACTCCCCATGCGGGTGGAGGGCCTGCGATGAAGAATATGAACAATCCGGTCAGAATTAGGCAAGTAATGAAAGAGGAAGCGGGGGAGGGTAGGCGGCCAGCTTGCGGGTTTGTGCTTCGAGACGATTTTTCTTCTTTTTGTGAATCTTCAACGTCCTTCTGTCCGCTTGCCGCCCGGTTCGCACTCGTAACCATGTGCCCCCCACTTGGTCCTGGCTGAAATCAAGAGACCATTCGCGTTCGCGGTCTTTTGACCATGAGGCCTGGAGCGGGCACATTAAAGGCTTGTGTCGTCCATGCGACAAAAGCTCTCTAGCGCTGGAAGTGGCGCCGGTCACTGCGGTCGGCGGGATCAGTGTGCATCGGCTCGCCACTCGTAACGTCAGAAGGAGCTGTCGCTGGCGGCCGGGCTGCTGAACAGCGACGACGACAGGAGCCGACCTGTGGGGCCCGATATGTCCACGCAGCTTACGGCGTAGGTCAGGCTTCGCGACTTGCTGCATCACCTGAGGGCGGCTGAACGGCCGAGCCACCAGCAAGGTATGCGGGAGCGTGTCGGTCACGGGCGCGCATGGCCGCATGAACTCGTGTCGCGACATTGTCGGGAAGGCGCTGCTCGGCCTCGTGGGACGGGAAGAAGGCTACGTCCTCCAACTCCTGTCCCGGCAAATTGAAGCTGTCGAGGTCGGCAATGGAGCCGCAGTCGAACGTGAAGCTGATGATCGAGCGAGGCCGCCGCCCGGAGGGTGGTGCCCAGTCGACTACGAGAAGCTTGCCTACGACCACAGATACCCCCAACTCCTCTCGTACCTCGCGGGCGCAGGCGTCATGCGGGTATTCATCCTCATCCACGTAGCCGCCTGGGAAGGACCAGGAGTCGCGGTAGGTGGGCTTCACGAGCAGCACGTTGCCGGCTGGGTCGGTGATGAGGGCCGCAGCGGCGGCATAGAAGGAAGCCAGGTTGGCGTACCAGGTGGCGGGCTCCGTCCAGGTCACCTCGGTGACGCTAGCGGACTTGTCCAGAGGCGCTCTCGCTACATTGCTGTTGGGATGGCCGCGAGGGCATGCAGGACCTCGTTGACCTGGGGTGATGCCTGCTGCGGGTTGAGCGTGCTGGCGAGTTCGCGGACGCGCTTTTGAACACGCGCCGACTGGATGCCCGCAGTGTGCTGCGCCAACTTTCGGCCCCAGTCGCAGGCGGCGTCGGTGTCTCTAGCGCGTGCATGAGTCATGGCGACGAGAGCGATGTGCAGGGCGCGCGTTCGGGTGTTTTCGCTGTCAAGGGTGAGCGCGTCGGGAGCATGGCCAAGGGCCTGCGAGTACAGGTGCAGGTCGCCCAGGCAACGTAGTGCAGCCCCGGCGAGGTGGGCGGGGCTGAAGTAGGTGACCCAGCGCGGGCTTCGTTCGGTGCCCGTCCGACCGAGAGCACGCTCAGCACTGGCGAGCGCGAGTTGGCAGGGTCGTCGCTCGCCAGACTGTCCGTAGGCGGTGGCAGCGGTGGCGTGTAGCCGAGCGAGTACGGCCGCTGGTGCGCGCCCTGCGCCGTCGATGGCCGCCTCGGCGAGCCGGGCCGCATCCCGGGCATGGCCCAGGTAAACGGCTTGGGTGGCAAGGTTGGCCAGCAGGTGAGCGCCGTACAGGCGATCGTCGGCGGCCTTGGCGAGGCGGAGGGCGACAGTCACGTGACGTTGGGCAGCGCCGTGGTCGCCCGCGTCGTACGACATAAAGGCGAGTTGTCCTGAGAGCATCGCGGCTGCACGCATAAGGTCGCGTCCCACGGCATCGGTATAGGTGCCACGCAGCATGATCGCGACCTGGCGTACGAGGAAGTCGGCCATGAGCGTCCGAGTACGCAGAGAGCCGCTGCCATGACGGCGGTCCAAAGCGGTGAAGTGGTCCGCCAGCGCGTACAGCGATTGAACGTCGGTGGAGGTGACCTGCTGCCGGCCCTTTTGGCTAACCGTCGCGTCGGGCAGGTCATATCGCCAACCGAGCGCCGCTTGTAGGGCTTTCCCGCGGTCAAGCGCTCCGCTGACCTGTGGGCTAAGTTGCTTGGCCAGCGTCATCCATATCTGCTCAGCGGTATCTATCGCCCCATCGATAGACGGGGGGTAGACGCATGCTCCGGCGTTGTCGGCCGCGCCGAAGCCCATCTCCGTGGCAGTGACCAAGCGACCGAGCTTGCGGGTAAGGATCTCGGCCATGGCGACCTGAACATTCTCGCCCGGACGGCGACCCCGCAACCACCAGTAGACGCTAGCCGCGTCGTACCGCCAGGTGCCCTGGTCGCGGCCAGCGTGATTGAGCTGGCGGGCGAATGCGGCGTGCGCGTTCCCATAGCCGGCGGCCAGCAGCAGCCCTTCGAACGCTGCGTTCGTCACCGGTCGCGCCATGGTATTGCCTCCAGGCATCAGTCAACTACTACTAGTGACGAGCCTATGGGGTGATGCGGTCCTATGGGGACCTGCGCAACCCCGCGCAACCCACATCCTGACCAGCGCAATAGAACGCATCGCTTGCCATCTGGTCCGTCACCGAGCAGCCAGCTTCGCTGATCACAGGAGTCATTGAGCGACGGCGAGATCAATCCGTTGCGCCCGGTTGACGGAGGTGGACGTGCAGGGTGACGAGTCGGCACGGAAGGGCAAGCAGACGGAGGCCGTCGAGCGGGAGGCCGCCAAACAGCGACTCCTCGCGCAGGCCGACGCGGAACGCGTACCGGTGGAGGACACGACCCGCGCGGTCCCGGACCGGCGGTGGCGACGTGACCAGCGATGACCTTCCCATCGGCCGCCGCGTAGCCCGCTGGCGGGTGCGGCGGCAGATGACGCAGCAGATGCTGGCCGACCGGCTGCGCAGGTCGAAGTCCTGGGTGGACAAGATCGAGCGGGGCGCCCGCACCCTGGACCGGTACTCGGTGATCCAGGAGCTTGCCCACGTCCTGCGCATCGACCCGGAGGTGTTGCTCGGCCAGAGCCGGAGCACCCCCGCCGGCACGCGGGATGGGGTGGATGACATCCGCGCCGCTCTCGCCCGCTACGACACTCCACAAGCCCCAGCCCAGACGCGGGAAGAGCTGAGACGGCAGGTCGGGCACGCCTGGTTGACCTACCAGCACGCGCACTACGGGCAGTTGGTGCGGGTGCTGCCGGGTCTGCTCGACGCCGCCCAGGGCGCGCAGTCGGCGGAGCTGCTGGTGCAGGCGTACCGGATCACCTCGTCCATGCTGGTGAAGCTCGGCGAAGCGGACCTCGGGTGGCTGGCCGCCGACCGGGCGATGGCCGCCGCTGGCGACGACCAGATCCTCGCGGCGACGGCGGCAGTGTCGGTCGGGCAGGCGCTACGCGCGCAGGACCGAGACCGCTTGGCCCTGGCCGCGCTGCTCCCCGCCGCCAACCGCGTCCTTCCATCCTCAACCCGCTCCGGTGATCAAGAGGTTTGCGGCGCTTTTGGAGATCAAACCGCCCGCAAACCTCTTGATCACGAAGGTCAGGGCGATCACCGGGAGTGGGCCGTGGGCGGAACGCTGCTGGTGCAGGCCGCACTGGCCGCCGCCGGCTGCGGCGAGCACCGCCGCGCCGACGAGTTGATCGACCGGGCCGCGGGGATCGCCGCCCGCCTGAGGGGGTACGACGACACACACCGCACCAGCTTCGGGCCGGTCGCCGTCGAGTTGGCGCGGGTGCTGGTGGCGGCCTCGCGGGGTGACGCCGCCGACGCGGTGCAGCGGCACGTGATCGTGATCCGGCGGGAGGCGTGGCGGCGATTGCCGGCCGAGTATCGGGGCGCGTACCTGGTCGACGTCGCACGGGCGTACCTCCAGGTGGGTGACCTGCGCGGGGCTGCACGCGCCCTCGTCGACGCGGACAGTGTCGCGCCGGCCGAGGTTCGGTGCCGGCCGTTGGCGCGTACCGTGATCGCCGATGTTGCCCGGGGCCACCCGGCACCGGCCGGCGTGGCGCGACTGGCGACGCTCGTCGGCCTCACCCGCTGACCCGCCTGAGGACACCGCCCGACCGGTTCCCCTGGCCGGCCGCAGCAGGCCGAGCGGACAGCGATCGGTAACCAAGCTTGCGAAACCAGTCTCAGCCGTTGCCCGCTCGGGTCGATGCGGCGCCCATGGCCCGTAGGTGTGCCAGCCCTTGCGCCCAGGACTGAATGAGGGCCGTTTCGTGGTAGGCGATGTCGTGTTCCGCGCAGAACTGGCGGATCAGTGGCTGGGCGTGGCGCAGGTTGGGTCGGGGCATGCTGGGAAAGAGGTGGTGTTCGATCTGGTAGTTGAGCCCACCGAGTAGTGCGTCGAGGAGCGGGCCGCCGCGCACGTTGCGGGAGGTGAGGACCTGCCGGCGTAGGTAGTCGAGATCGTTGGCCTCGGTGAGGATGGGCATGCCTTTGTGGTTCGGGGCGAAGGAGCTGCCCAGGTAGAGGCCGAAGAGGGCCTGGTTGACCAGGATGAACACGATCGCCTGCGGGACGCTCAGGACCAGGAACACGGCCGTGAGGTAGCCGGCGAAATGCAGGATGAGCAGGCCGGCCTCCGTTCGTCGGCGCCTGAGTCCGCCGCGGCTGACGACGGCCCGGACGCTGGCGGCGTGCAGGTGTAGACCTTCCGCCAGCAGCAGCGGAAAGAACAGTGCCGCCTGGTGCCGGACGAACAGCGCCCGCAGGCCGCGCTGCGCCGCGGCCTGACTCGGGGTGAAGGACAGCGGAGCCACCACGATGTCGGGGTCGCGGCCTTCGGTGTTCGGATGCGCGTGGTGGCGGTTGTGCTTGTCGACCCACCACCCGTAACTGATCCCGGTCACCAGGTTGGCGCAGACCAGGCCGACCACGTCGTTCGCCCGGCGGGAGCGGAAAATCTGCCGATGCCCCGCGTCGTGACCGAGAAACGCCAACTGCCCGAGGAGCACCGCGACGCCGGCTGCGGTAGCCATCTGCCACCACGACGAGCCGAGCCGCACGAACACCACGCCCATCACTACGAGACAACCCAGCACCACCGTCACCCGCGCCGCGTAGCGACGGGGTCGTCGGTCGAGAAGACCCGCGTTTCGGACCAGGCGGGACAGGTCGGCGTACTCACTACCCCGGTCGCTGCGGGCGCCCAGATCCGTGTCACTCAACGTCGCCACTCCTTGTCAGCCACGCCGATCAGCTCGCCGGCTCCGCGGTCAGCCATGACCAGCACTCGCGCAAGTCGTCCGTGGTCCGACAGGGATCGAACAAGCAAACCGCCGCTGATATCCCAGTCTTCCTCACAGCCGTGTCTCTGGACGAGGAAACCGCAGCTCACGACGACTGATACGCGAGCAATGCTCGCCCTCACGTAAGTCTGCCGAATTGGCTGCGGGCTTCGTCCGCCGAGTCCGACAATCAGCACTATGCGGCCACGTTGGATTCAGGGGGTAGTCATGGCACGCAAGAGTAAGTCCACCGCGAGGCAAGCACTCATCCTCGCCTTCGCGGCCGGGACGCTGACCGGAGCGGCGGGCATGCTCACGCTGCGACGTTCCCGGCAGGATGGCGACCTCCCGACAGGTGATGTCGCGGGGCAGCTCGACGAGAGCGTCGCTCCGTCGCTCGGCGGGCGTTTTGACGCCTCGCCTCAGGGGCCTGTGAGCACGCCCGCGGCGCAGCACGGCTGACCCGGGCAGCGTCTGGGGCCACTGCGGTGTGCGAGAGAGATGAGAGTACTGATGCCAGAACGACCTAGCGGCAACCCCGGCGCCGCGTCTGCTGACACGCCGGTCGCAGAGTTGGTGCAGCGCGCCACCGAGCAGATCACCCGCCTGGTACGCGACGAGCTGACGATGGCACGGGCGGAGATGACCGCCAAGGGCAAACGCGCGGGCGTCGGCGCGGGACTGCTCGGCGGCGGCGCAATACTCGGCATTTTCGCCGGCGGGACCGCCGTCGCCACGGTCGTGGTGGCCCTGGCCGCGATCATGCCCGACGCTGTGGCCACCCTGATCGTCACGGTGATCCTGGCCATCGCCGCCGCCATTGCCGCCCAACGCGGTAAGAAGCAGGTCAGCAAGGCCATGCCCGCCACGCCCGCAGCCACCATGGACAGTGTGCGAGCCGACGCCGAGACGATTCGTGGTGCAGCGGGTCGGAGGCAGCCATGAGCACGCCATCCGGAAGCAGCGACCAGACCCGGCGGGACATTCAGCAGACCCGCGCGGAACTCGGCGAGACCGTAGCCGCACTGACCGCCAAGACCGACGTCAAAACCCGTACACGCACCAAAGCCACTACCGCCGTCGGCGGACTCCGACGGCGGGTCACCGAGGCCGGGCAGTCGGCAAAGACCAGAGCGACGCAGCTCGCCCGCACGGTGAGCCAGAAGGCCTCCCAACGTGCCACGTCGTTCGAGCAGAAATCACAGCACACCATCGGCGCGGTAACAGGCTCGGCGAAAGCCGGCGCGCAGACCGCCGGCAAGGCGGAGTCGTCCCTGGTCACCTCCGCTCGCGCCATGACCACCAAGATCGGCAGCTCGGTGCGCACGAAACCCTTACCGGTCCTCGCCGTCACCGGCACCGCCGCCACCCTGGCGGTCATCACCTACCGACGCCGCCGGTCCCGATAACGTTCGGTGGAGTGCGGGTGGGTGACCTGCGCGGCACCGCACGGGCGCTTGTGGACGTGGACAGCGTCGCGCCGGCCGAGATTCGGTGCCGGCCGTCGGCGCGTACCGTGATCGCCGAAGTTGCCCGGGGTCACCCGGCGCCGGCCGGCGTCGCGCGACTGGCGACGCTCGTCGGCCTCACCCGCTGATCGCGAAGCGAGCAGGCCGCCAGGTCATGGCGCACCTGGGGCAGGGTTCTCACACGGTCGCTACGCGATCTTGAAGAGACGATCAGCGGGCTCGACGACGGCAGCCAGCACCGCGCCGGGCACGAACGTCGGGTCATCCGCGCGAACCGTGTCTGCCTCGAACGTGGCGAACCCGGGCCCGCTGATACGCAGGTGGAGTTCCAGCCCGGGATCCTCTCCGCCCAGATGGTTGGCGACCGCGAGAATCTCCGCCGTCGCGGCGACACCAGCGGCGGACAGCCGACGTGCGTCACGGCGCGAACGGTTGACCACCCGCCAGCCGAAGACGCCGAAACCAACGCCGACGAACGTCGCCAGTACGCCACCGGCGAGCAGGCCCCAGAAGTCTGCGGGCGGTCGCGGTGGGTCCAGCGTCACGGCGGCGACGAGCAGGACCGGTCCGGGCAGGCAGATGGCCAGGAACACCAGTCGGCACAGTGTCGCGCCGATCGGACCGATGGGCGTTTCCGCCTCGCGGGGGACACTCGTCACCCCTCGCACTCTAGGTGTGCCGCGCCCGAGGCGCACCGAGCGGGATGACGTGCGGCCGGAAGAGTCAGGCGTCAATGGGCCGGGCGGCGGCCAGCAGGGCGAGGGCGGCCTGCTTGGCGTGCTGGCCGGCGCTGGCACTGTCGTAGTGCGCGGCGATCAGAGTTGCACCCTCGACCAGGAGCAACAGTTGTCGCCCCACCGTGTCCGGGTCGGCTGCGCCTGCGCGCCGGGCGATTGCGGTCAGGAGGTCGAGGCGGCGGTCCAGGTGACGCGCGGTGATGCCCAGGACGGGCTGGGCCTGGTGTTGGGCTGCGGCGTTGTGCATGGCGCAGCCACGGAAGGTCGGCTCCTCGTACCACCGCTGAAGCTCGTCGAACACGGCGGCGAGCTGGTCGCGGGGATCCTCCCCGGCGGCGGCCGCGGCTGTGGCGATCCAGGACGTCACCCGGTCGCTGCGCGCCTCCAGCACCGCTCGGATCAGGCCGTCCTTGTTGCCGAAGTGCCGGTAGAGAGTCTCCTTGGACACGCCGATGCGGGAGCACAGTTCGGCGACGCCGATGCCGTCGAGCCCCCGCTCGTACAGCAGCGGGGAGGCCGCGTCGATGATGCCCGAGCGGGTGCGCTCCGGGTCGATCGTTGATCCCTTGGGAACTGGCACGGGACAGATGGTACCGGGCGGTTCCTTCTAACTGCTAGCATCTCCCGAGTTCGTACTGATCGGTTCGATCATTGGGAGGGCTGATGACGTCGACCGCGCCCACCGGGTTGTGGCCGGCCCTGCGGCTCGCCCTGGGCACCGCGTCCGCTCTCGGCTTCGCACGCTTCGCCTACGGGCTGCTGTTGCCGGCGATGCGCGACGACCTGAACTGGACGCTGGCAGCCGCCGGTGCGATGAGCGCGGCCAACGGCTTCGGCTATCTGCTCGGCGCACTGCTGACACGCGGGCTGGTACGCCGCCTGGGTGCGGCCACCGCGTTCCGCGTTGCCATGGCGCTGACCGCCGCGTCGCTGGCCGTAACCGCTGTCAGCGGCGACTACCTGACACTGGTGGTCCTCCGTGCGCTGTCCGGGGCCACCGGCGCGGTGGTGTTCATCGTGGGCGGGGTGCTCGCGTCCCGCCTCGCGGCAGCCGCCGCGTCAGCCACCCCCATCACGGTGTACTTCGCCGGCACAGGGCTGGGCATCGTGCTCAGCGGCGTGGCCGTACCCCTGCTCGGCGAGCACTGGCGGCTGGCCTGGGTGGCTCTGGGCGCCGCTGCCGCGCTGGCGACGGCGGTCAGCTGGACCGCACCCGGCAGCGAAGCCGAAGCGCCCGCGACCGGCCGGGCACGGCTCCGGCCGCTGCTGGCACCCGCCCTGGCCTACCTGCTGTTCGCCGCCGGCTACATCACCTACATCACATTCCTCTCCGCCTATCTGACCGACCACGGCACCTCCGTCGGGCAGGTCGTCCTCACCTGGGCCGTACTCGGCACCGCGGTCGCGGCGGCACCGGCGGTGTGGAGCCGTCCGATCGCCCGGTGGCCCGGCAACCGGGCGCTGGCCACCCTCCTCGCCGTTCTGAGCGGCGGCGCGGCGCTGATGCTGGTGTCGTCCGCGACACCTGTCGTTCTGACCTCCGCGCTCCTGTACGGCGCGACCTTCATGGGCGTGCCGGCCGCAGTCACCGCCCTCATCAGGACCCACACACCGGCCGTCGACTGGACCGCCACGCTCGCCCTCTTCACCGCGGTCTTCGCCGCCGGTCAGACGGCCGGTCCATGGCTCGCCGGCCTGGTCGCCGACCACACCTCCACCACGGCCACCCTCGCCTGGACCGCTGTCCTGGGCACCGTTGCCGCACTGATCGCCCTCGTCGGGCCCCGACCCGGGCGATCCCTCACCACTCCCGACCAACCGAAGGAGCAGGATCATGACGAACTTCGTACTCGTCCCCGGAATGTGCCACGGTGGATGGTGCTTCGAGGACCTCACCCGACGGTTACGCGGCCTCGGACACAGCGTCCACCCGCTGACGTTGACCGGTCTGAGTGAACGCAGGCACCTGCTCCAGGGCACGGTGAACCTCGAGACGCACATCCAGGACGTGGTGGCCGCTCTCGACGTCGAGGACCTGCGGGACACCGTGCTTGTCGGGCACAGCTACGGCGGGATGGTGATCACCGGGGCTGCGGACCGCGCACCCGACCGGGTCGACTCCCTGGTCTACCTGGACGCCGTGGTGCCCGCCGACGGCGACTCCTGCTGGTCCCTGGTGTCGGACCAGGAGCGGAGCTGGTACCTGGACGTGGACGAGACCGGCTACGCGTCCCGGCCTCTGCCGTTCTTCGACCCCCGGGCGACGCCCCACCCGATCGCCTCGCTGCTCCAGCCACTGCGACTCACCGGCGATCTGGGGCACCTCAGGCGTCGGGACTACGTGTACGCCGCAGGCTGGGCCGACCAGTCCCCGTTCACCGCGACCTACGAGAGGCTGAGCGCGGACCCTGGCTGGACCACCCACGCCCTACCCGGGGGACACAACCTCATGCGCGACACGCCGGACGAGCTGGCGACGATTCTGCTCGACGTTGCCGCCTCCCGCTGAGCAGTTCAGCCGCCACCGCTTCCACGCCCAGGGCAATTCCACAGTGGACCAGGCGCCACATACGTGCACTGGCCGAGCTGGACGGCTCCCGTGCCCTCAGGCGCGACTGGCGACGCTGGTCGGCCTCACCCGCTGACGACACGCGGGCAGGCCGCCAGGTCTGGAGGTAGGCGCTGGTTGTTGCGGGTCATGACGGTGTTGACGGCTCGATGAGTTCTGCGTGGTTCGCTGCGGCCCATCGTGCCAATTGTGCGAGTGGGCCGTTGGCGAACGATTCACCCAGAGGCGACAGCTGATAGACGGCCATGCGACGTCCCGGCATCCCTTCGTCGTCGCTCTGTCTGATGATCAGTCCCCGCGTCCGTAGGCGTTGCAGCGCCTGCGTCAGGACTTTGTCGCTGATGCCCGCGATGCGTCCCATGAGGTCGTTGCGTCTCATGGGTCCGGCGCGCAGCGCTGACAGGACCACCGGATCCCAGGTGTGGTTGATGAGCTCGACTGCCGCGCGGACATGACAGTCCGACACGAACGTCTGGCAGGTCCCGTCGATCATCCTGCCAGTTTCGCAAAGATTCCCTACCAAGTGGTAGGAGCAGACCTCCTAGCGTTCTTCACGTCATCCCACAGATGAAGGAGATCGCTGTGAACGTAGGAATCCTGGGAACCGGCAACCTTGCCATGACACTCGGCCGAGCATGGGCGGCAGCTGGCCACTCGATCGTGGTGACGGGGCGCAACCCGGGGAACGTCACTCGGGTCGCTAACCAGATCGGCGGCGCAGCCGAAGCGGTCGGACCCGCCGACTTCCCAGCACGGGTCGACCTGGTCGTGGTCGCGGTCGCGTGGGAAGGCATGGAGGAAGCTCTTTCCCTCGTCGGTGGCGCTGATGGCGCACTGAGCGGGGTGACGGTGATCGACTGCACCAACGCCGTTGACTTTGTCACCGGGAAGCTGAAGCCGATGTCGGGCTCGGCGGCAGAGCTTGTCGCTCGCGTTGCGCAGGGCGCTCACGTAGTGAAGGCATTTCACCTGTTCGCTGGAGCCTCCTGGCCCTATGCGGGACCGGCTGAATCGGCGCCGGTCGTGGCGATGTGCGGGGACCAGCCGGAAGCGCTCGAACGCGCCGAGGCGCTGGCTGCTGATCTTGGCGCGCGGACTGCGGTGGTCGGTGGGTTGGCCAGTGCGCGTCAGCTGGAGGAGACCGCGGGATTCGTCATGCGTGTCGTGGCGGCCGGGTGGAACCCTCGGCTCGCCGTCCCCGATGTGGATCCGGCGTTGCTGAACGCGGGATCGGCCACGGTCGACTGACTGACAGCTGGTGCTGCAACGGGGCTCAGGTGCGGAGCGCGAGGGCTCGCAGGGCGATGTCGACCGAGGCCTGGAGATCGTCACAGCTCGCGCCGGCAGCGGCGTGGACGGCGTGACCCTCGGTGAGAGCCATCACGAATCGTGCCAGCGCCCGGGTATCCATGCCGTCCGGGAGGTCGCCCTCCTTCGCCGCGCGAGACAGCCGCTCTTCCACAGCGGTCTCGGTGGCGGCCCGGCCAGCGGCCAGGATCTTGGAGACGCGGGCGTTCTCCGGGGAGCAGGCCAGGCCTCCCTGGATGGAGAGGCAGCCCGCGGGGTGATCGGTGGCGGTGAGGCCGTGGGCGCTGCTGCGCAGGAAAGCTTCGATGGCGGCGTACGCGGTGGGTTGTTCGAGTGCGGCGCGAGCGCGGGCCACCTGGGTTTCGTGGTAGCGGGCGAAGGCGCGCTGGAACAGCTGCTCCTTGCTGCCGAACGTGGCGTACAGGCTCGGCCGGTTGATGCCCATGGCGCTGGTGAGGGCACTCAGGGAGGCACCCTCGTAGCCGTGTCGCCAGAAGACCTCGGCGGCCAGGTCGAGGACGGTCTCCTCGTCGAAGGCCCGAGGTCGCCCGATGCTGGGCGTCTCACTGCTCATGGCCCCAGTCTACCGCTCGGTACAGATCGTGATCCTGCTCACCAACCGATCAGTACAAAAACTGCTACGGTCTGGGCAACCGAGCGGTACAAAAAGAGCAGGAGAAACGAATGACCATCACGCTGATCACCGGTGGGAACAAGGGCATCGGTTTCGAGACAGCCAAACAGCTTCTCGAACTGGGCCACCATGTCTACATCGGCGCCCGCGACGTCGAACGAGGCGAGAAAGCCGCGGCCGAGTTGGGCGCACGGTTCGTGCAGCTCGACGTCACCGACGACGCATCGGTGAACGACGCGCTGGCGGCTATCGACTCGGCGGAGGGTCGACTCGACGTCCTGGTGAACAACGCGGGCATCCTCGGGGCCGGCCCCATCGACGGGCCAACCGCCCTGCGCGTGTTCGACACCAACGCGGTGGGGGTCGTCCGAGTCACCGAGGCGGCACTGCCCCTGCTGCGCAAGTCGTCGAACCCGACGGTGGTCAACCTCTCCAGCAGCCTTGGATCCTTCTGGGCGGTCAACAATCCCGAGCGGCCGGAGTTCAATCTGCCGTTGGCGCTCTACGCGGCGTCCAAGTCGGCAGCCACCATGCTCACCGTCCAGTACGCCAAGGCCCATCCGGGCATCAAGTTCAACGCACTCGAGCCCGGCGCCACCGCCACCGACATGACCGCCGCCTTCGGCATCGGAAGGTCAGTGGTGGAGAGCGCCAAGACCGTCGTACGCCTGGCCACGCTCGGCGCCGATGGCCCGTCCGGGACCCTCAGCGACGAACACGGGGAATTGAGCTGGTAGGCGCTGGATCAGCCCTGCCGACCGACCCTGGTGATGAGTTCTCGCGCCCACACCCGTCATACCTACGTCAGGACACGACGAGGCGGAAGGATGACGTGATGAGTGCGGACACACGGCTGGAGGAGTGGGGCGTGAGCGGGCTGGGCGAGGTCGACGAGCCGGCGTTCTCAGCACTGGCGGGGCGGCACCGGCGGGAGTTGCACGTGCACTGCTACCGGATGCTCGGGTCGTTCGAGGATGCCGAGGACACCGTGCAGGAGACGTTCCTCCGGGCCTGGCGGCGGCGGGAGACCTTCGAGGGGCGGTCGACGTTCCGGGCCTGGCTGTACCGGATCGCCACCAACGCCTGCCTGGACCTGCTCGCCAAGCGCCGCCCGGAGCCGGCGACCGGCGGCGAGGTGCTGTGGCTGCAGCCCTACCCGGACCGGCTGCTCGACGAGCTGCCCGCAGGCGACGCGGACGAGCCGGAGGCCGTCGCCGTCGCGCGGGAGACGATCGAGCTGGCGTACCTGGTCGCAGTCCAGCACCTCGCGCCGCGCCCGCGGGCCGCGCTGATCCTGCGGGACGTGCTCGGCTGGCCGGCGAAGGACGTCGCGGAGCTCCTCGGGGACTCCGTCAACTCGGTGAACAGCGCGCTGCAGCGGGCCCGCGCCGGCATGCGGGAGCACCTGCCCGCCGAGCGGCAGGACTGGAACGGCGACGAGGAGGACGCCGGGACGCGCGAGCTGGTGCGCCGCTTCACCGAGGCCAGCGTCGCCACGGACACCGGCCGGATAGCCACGATGCTGCGCGACGACGTCCGCTGCTCGATGCCGCCCACGCCGGGCCTGCACGTCGGCCGCGACGCGGTGGTGAAGGACTGGGTGGAGAGCGGCTTCGAGGGCCTGGGGCGTCTGCGCACCGTCCTCACCTCCGTGAACCGGCAGCCCGCCGTCGCGTTCTACCTCTGGCAGGAGCGGGAGGGCGCGTACCTGCCGCTGACGATCGACGTCCTGCGCGTCACCGGCGGGGCGATCGCCGAGATCGTCATCTTCCACAACGACCAGTTCCCGCGGCTCGGGCTGCCGGAGCGCCTGCCCGCGGACGGCACGGAGTAGTGCCCGTGTGGACGCTCGCAGTCGCCGATGATGGAGGAACGCCATGAACAGCATGAACGACACCGGGGTCGCCGCCGGCCCCGCACCGGGCCAGACCAGCCACACCCGCCGGTTCCGCCGGCTCGCTCTCACCGGCTTGATCGCCACGCTCGCGGCGATGGTGGCGACCACCCTCGCCGCCGCGCTCGCCCAGGCAGTTGGCGTCGACTTCGAGGTCCCCGATGGTGGCGAGACGATCCCGTTGGCCGGGTTCGCCGTGGTGACCGGCGTCTTCTCGGTCGTGGGCATCGTCATCGCCGTCGCTCTTCTGCGCTGGAGTGCTCGCCCCGCCGAGCGATTCGTGTGGACGGCGGTGTCGCTGACCGCGATCTCGTTGGTCCCGCCCCTCCTCGTCGGGGCGAACACCGCCACCGCCACCGCCCTCCTCGGGCTGCACCTCGTCCCCGCGGCGGTGATGATCCCCACCCTGGCGCGGAGCCTCCGCACCCGGACCGATTGACGGGTGCGGGGGCGTGCTGGCCTCAGTACGGCAGGTCGATGCCCTGGCTGCGGGCGAACTCGCGGTGGGCGGTGACGACCGTGTCGATGAAGTAGGCGGCCACCTCGTCGGCCCGCAGCACCTGGGTCGTTTCGACCTTGAAGTTCTCGTCGCAATAGTGTTCGGCGGAGCTGACGCGGGGCTGCGCCACGAGAGCGTCCCGGAGGAAATCCTCGGGCTCGTCCCCAGTGTCGACGATGAACTTCACGCCGTCGCCAAAGCTCAACTCCCAGTGCAGCCCGTCGTCAGTGCCGACCCAGAGTTGCCGGCAGAGCGCGGCGCTGCTCTGGGCGAAAGCCTCCCGCATCACGCTGTCGTCGGAGCAGATCGCCGGCAGGACGCTCGGGGTGCGGCTGATGGCCGCGGCGACCGGGGGGAAGTCGGCGAGTCGGTCCACGCGGTAGAAGAAGTAGCCCGGGTCGCCGGTGGGGTCCTCGGACTCGACGCCCGGCACCGCGTACGCGGGTAGTTCAGATGTCATCGGTTCGTGGTCCTTCGTGGTGAACGCGTCGGGGGCCGGGCTGGCGGCCCGGCCCCCGACGGACCCGGTCAGCTCACCGGGAAGTGGATGGTGAAGGGGATGTTGTTCTTCTTCAGACAATCGAGCACAAGATCTGATGGGCCGAGTGAGTTATACCCACCATGTGGCATGAAGTGCCAGTGGGCTCCCCTGATCTTTGTGTTTCGGAACTGCGGGTTAATCTTGTTGTCCTCCAGGATCTTTTCCTGCTTGGCCGGGTCGGAATACCACTTGTCCTCATCGCACTGAATGAGGTTGTGGCGGTCGTGTTCGGTCGGGACGCCGGTCTTGACCTCGTGGAGGACCCAGCCTTCAGGGGTGTGCTCGCCATAGTCGACCGACCGGCCGCTGGGCTCGAACTGCCCTGGCTCGCCGGCCTGCCTCAACCAGAGCTGGGGCCGGCCGCGAGTGGTGTCCTGACGGTATCCCATGAGGTCGTCGACGAAGATGTTCTGACCGTCGTTACGGCCCGTGGCCCATCTGACGTTGGGGCCGGGAACGTGCAGATTCTGTCCGTTGGATCCCACCGCCTTGAGCGCGAAGTGGATCTTCTGGAGGTCGGTGCGCTCACCACTGAGTAGCCGATTGAAGTTGCTCTTGCTGATTCTGCCGGCGGCGGCGGGTGCCAGACCCTCCGGTTCGACGAGGGCTGCCCAGACCTCCGGCATGATGAGCTCGTACGTGAGCTCCTTGACGGTGTCGGGGATCTTGTCGTACTTGGCGATGAACCGGGCCGCCGGCGTCAGGCGGTGGGTGTATTTGAGGACGAACTTCGAGACCTTGGCGGGGATCGCGACCGCGTCACCGACGTAGGGGACGACGCCGAGGATGCTGAGACCCGCGCTGACCCACTCGCCGTGGATGAGCGCGGCGATCGTGTCGCGGATGTCGGCGAGCCCGCCGAGGATCCAGCCGACGACCGGGATGACGCTCAGCCCGCCGCCACACAGGTTCCCGGCGAGCCACGCCATCGAGTCCTTCTCGGCGAAGTCGCCGGCGAACATGCCGAGCAGGAAGTCGGAAACGTACGTCCACTTGCTGATCTGCTCGTCGAATCGGCCAGGGTCGAGACCCTGGGAGTCGGCGTTGGCGACCTCGTAGTCGTCGCGTAGACCGTCCCCGTCGGTGTCCTGCACACGCGGGTTGATCGAGAGGTCGTCCTCGGTGAAGTCCGAGAGCCCGTCGCCGTCGGTGTCGACGTTGGCGGGATCGGTGAGGCCGTCCTCCTCCACAAGGTCCGGCAGGCCGTCACCGTCGGTGTCGGTGTCCGTGGGGGCGGGGACGATCGGCGGAACGTCGCCGGGTGTCGGCGGAGCGCGTGGCTGGTCGGCCACGAGCGGATTGCTGCCCTGAGCCACCTCGGCACCGTCAGTGGCACCGTCGCCGTCGGTGTCCGGGTCGGTGGGCGACGTGCCGAGCCGCTGCTCGTCGAGGTTGGTGAGCCCATCGCCGTCGACGTCCTCCGCGCCGTCGACGACCGCGTCCTGATCGGTGTCGACCGCGTTGGGCCGGGTCCAGCCAGCCAACTCGGTGATCTCGAACTTGTCGGTCAAGCCGTCACCGTCAGAGTCGACCAGCAGCGGGCTGGACCCGAACCGCAGCTCCACCACATCGACGACCCCGTCGCCATCGTGGTCGCCGTCGTAGGTGATGCCCAGCCGGGTCAACACGCGGAAACCGTCGTCCCAGGCTTTCGACGCGTGGACCGTCGCCGGCTCCGGATTGGCCTTGGCCAGCATCGTGTCGGCCTTGGCCAGGCTGGCCTTGGCCGCGTTCAGGTCCGCGAACGCCCCGGCCAGCCCAGCTGGTGCGGGCGCGGGCGGCGGACTGGCCCGGAACGGCCCGATCGTCGCCTCGGCATCCTGGATCGCGGCGTCGGCCAGCAGGCGCAACCCGGACAGGGTGTCCACCAGCGCGACCACATGTGCCTGCTCGGCCTCGCCGTTGGGCGGGCTGGCACCGGAGAGCCGACTCTTGAGAAACGACTCCAGATGTTGGAGGTTGTCGAACACCGTCGCACCGTCGACGGCGCCCTTGAGTCGGGCGCCGTCGAAATACCGGCTCTCGACGTCCGCCAGCACCGGGGCGATCCGCCTGTCTCCCAGCCCGCCCTCCACGTACGGCCGGAGGGCCTGGAGGGACTCGCGGATGTAGACCTTGGCGTCGCTGGTGTATTTGGCGGTGGGGATCTTGGCGACCTCCACCTCCCACAGGCGTTTCTCCCCTGCCGACGCCGGAGCGCCGACGAGCGCCACCTGTGCGGCGACCAGTGCCGCAACCACAGCGGCAAGTTTTGAGCGCAATCGTCTTCTGTGTCTCACCGACACCTCCGTCTACGCGTTCCGAACAAAGATCTAGCTACAATATCGACCCACATCTCTGCCAAAGGTCCCGCCGGAATTAGTCGCCTATGCACGTACGCCGATATGTATGGCGGGTTAAAGTGACATCCGCTGCCGCTCGATCATTCGAAGAACTTGATGCTGAATCCCGTGTCGGCCGTCGGGCCGGGCACGTTGGCGCGGCGGTAGGCGGTGTTGCCCCACCAGCAGAAGGTGCCGGTGTACCAGTACCGGTTCGCCCAGGAGTACGGGGTGCCCTTGGGTACGGCGTGGAACATCAGCGGGAACCTCGGCCCGGCGGGTGGGCTCGTGGCGATGTCGCCGTTGAGCAGCACGAAGCTGTGATGGCCAGGCCCGTTCACGTTCAGGGTGGGATCCCAGCCGGCCATCATGGTGGCTCGGTTCGAGCCGAACAGGCAGCCGTTGGACTTGTACCAGTCCCACACGTACGTCGGGTCGCCACCGGCTCGCAGCCGCAGGTCGGCGAGGCAGTACTGGTCACTCCAACTGCCGTTGGCGGAGTAGACGATGTGGAGCTGACCGTTCGGGTCCTTGATCGCCTCGGGGGACTCGTTGATGTACGGGTTGCCGACGACGCGCTCCCAGCTCTCCCTTGGTTGGGAGATGACGTACCGGTTGCCGGTCGGGGTGAGCGGATCGCTCATCCGGCTGAGGTAGATGTTCTGTTCGACGTTGGTGTCGCCGGCCCATCCCGACCAGACGAACCACCGCTGCCCGTTGAAGGTGAACAAGCTGCCGTCGATGGCCCACTTGCCACCGGGCAGCGCGAGCTGCCTCTCGGCCGTGTAGCCGCTGGCCGGCGACGCCGAGTTGATCGCGTACATGCGGTGAGCGGTGCCGCGCCCGGCCGAGAAGTAGATGTAGTAGCGGCCGCCATCGGTGACGATCTCCGGAGCCCAGACCTCACCGAGGTTGCGGCTGTCCGTCCACACCTGTTGCGCGGGTGCGGCGGCCAGCGCGTCGGTTGACGCTGCCTGCCGGACGGCGATCCCGCCGTTGAGCGACTGGACCGAGATGTAGGTGCCGCCGACGCGGATCACGCTCGGATCGGCGGCCCGCAGACTGGTCTGTCCGGCTGCCGCCGGACCGGCGCCGGCAGCGGACAGGCCGGTGGCGAGCACGGCGGCCAGCGTGATGGAGAGGAGTCGCGGAAAAGTTCGGTTACCGACGTTCACGATCGGGATTCCTCTCCTCGAAATGAGCTGGCCAATGGCCGGCCGCGGCCGGAGTGACAGCAATCGACATCGATAGATTAGGGCACTGGAGGCTCGGTGCCGGCCGCATGGCGCATGCCGTGAACGCAGATTGATGGCCACCGCTCAGGCATACTGGCTGACGCGGATCGACGGTCGCACGTCGGCGACTCACGGGGGAGAGCGTTGCCGAATGATCGTGTTCCCGACCGGCAACCCGGGTGATCCGAAAGGCCGACGACTGACCGTCAACCGACGCCGCCTGCTCAGCGGCGGTTCCATCGTCGCCGCATCGCTGCTGGGCCAGGTCCTCGTCGGTAGCTCCGCACCGGCGGCGGCGGGCACCCAACTATCGGTCGGGAAGGTCGACATCACCCCGCCGGTCGGCACCTACCTGGCCGGTTACGGCGCAGACGCCCCGCGCACGTCGACCGGGACCGCCGCCGCACTGTTCGCGCGGTGCACCGTCTGGTGGTACGCGGGCGTGCCGCACGTCATCGTCAGCGCCGACGTCCTCGGCTTCGCGCGCGGCCTGCACAGGTCGATCCGCAGCCGGGTGCTCGGAATCGGCCTGGCATCGGAGAACTTCGCGCTGACCGCCACCCACACGCACAACGGTCCCGTGCTCAGCGGCAAGCTGGATCCGTTCATCGCATACGCGATGAACCCCGCCCAGCAGGCACAGGTGCATGCCTACAGCGACCAGTTGGCCGCCCGGATCGTGCACCTGGTCCGCGACACGCTCCGAGGCCCGCGGACGCCCTGCACCCTCGACTACCAGGTCGTCGGCCAGCACTTCTCGTACAACCGGGAAAAGCTGCCGTACGTGGAGTCGGACGTCCCCATCCTCACCGCCCGTACGCCGGGCGGTGAGCCCCTGGCCGTGCTGTTCAGCTACGGGTGCCACCCGGTGACGGCCGGGTCACAGACCATGTTCGACCCGGACTACCCGGGGGACGCGGTCTCCCGGGTGGAGCAGACGACCGGCGCCTTCGCTCAGTTCCTCCTCGGAGCGGCCGGCGACCAGGACCCCGTCGGTACGCGGAGCTGGGCACAGCGGAGCCTGCGGGGCGGTGAACTCGCGCAGGCCGTCACGAGCGCGATGGCGCGGCCCGGCCGCCCGGTCGTCGGACCGACCGCGACCCACTACCGGGAAGTCAGCCTGCCGCTGGACGTGACACCGACCGCGGACAACCTTCGGCAGTTGTCCGCGGCCTACACCAAGCGCCTGACCAACGCTCGCCTACCGGGCTACTACCGGCGGCATGCGCAACAGATGATCTCGCAGGTCGAGACCGGTATCTTCGCGACGTCGATCCCCCTGCCCATTCAGTCCTGGAGATTCACCGGCAGCCCAGACCTCCGGATGCTGCTGGCCGGCGGCGAGATCGTGTCCGGCTACGCCGCCCACTTCCGGACGCGATACGGCACGTCGAGCCGGTTGCTGTTCGCCGGCTACGCCAACGAGGTGCCCGCGTACGTGCCCACCGACGAGGTGCTGCGCAGACCCTCGACGTATGCCGGCGGCATCGACAGCGACTTTCCGGGCATCGCCGGTGGCTCGATGACGGTCTACGGCTGGCTGGGGCATTTCAGGGGAAAGCCGACCGCAGCGTCTCCGGACGGAGTGGAGCAGATCCTCAGCACCGCGCTCGACGCGGCACTGACGACGCTGTAGCGGACCCCTCAATGGGGTGACGGCAGCAGACACGCGGACGGTCGGTCACGGCAGAATCTCGACGTACCCGTCGCTTCCGTGCACGCGGATCCGCTGCCCATCGACGATCAGCCGGGTGGCATCGACCACGCTGACGACAGCGGGCAGGCCGTACTCGCGTGCGATCACCGCGCCGTGTGTCATCAATCCTCCGACCTCCGTCACCAGGCCGCTGATGGCGACGAAGAGAGGCGTCCAGCTCGGGTCCGTGTGGGTGGTGACGAGGATGTCACCCGGTTCGAGATCAGCCTGGGCCATGTCCAGGATGACGCGGGCACGCCCTTCGATGGTCCCGGCAGAGACCGGCAGGCCGACCAGGGCGCCGGTCGGAACATCGTCGCGTCGGTACGCCCCGGTGATGGCCTCGCCGTCCGAGGTCAGCACCCGGGGCGGCGTGAGCGCCTGGTACGACCGGAACGCCTCCTTGCGCCGCTGGATGAGCTCGCCATCGACCTGGTTCGAGCGCACGACATCGTGAAGCTCCTGGAACGTGAGGTAGAAGATGTCCTCCTTCTCGGGGAGCACCTTGGCCCGCACGAGGCGCTCGGCCTCGTCGAGCAAGGCCTGCTTGTAGACGAAGTAGCGGCTGACGATGCCGTACTTCGGGTACTCCCGGTAGCCGATGAAGGTCCGGACCCGGTCGATCATCCGCTTGGTCTCGTCGGCCTTCTGCTCCCCGTCCGGCAGTGCCCGCAGGCGTTCGAGCACCTCCTGTTCCTTCTTCTGCGCCGCCTGCCGCCCCTCCTCGAAACGCCGCGCGGCGGCGCCCGGCTCGAAGAGTTTGATGTTGTCGAGGATCAGGGGCACGAGCGTGGTGGGGCGTTCGCGCCAACGCGGCCTCGTGATGTCGATCTCGCCGACGCAGCGCATGCCGTACCGGTCGAGGTAGGACTCGAAGGCGTCGCGCGCTTCGGTCCCGCCCGCGAACTTCGGCAACTCGTCCAGGAAGTCGTCGTCCTCGACGCCCTTGAGGAACGCGACCACCTCCGGATGCGGGCGGATCACGTCGGCGACGTCGAGCAGCGCCAGCCCCATCTCCGACGTGATGTTGCCGGGGGCCGACAGCGTGAGGGTGTCGGCCGCGTTCTTCTCGCCCAGCCATTCCCGCAGCTGGTCGTTGAGCCACCAGGTGGCCCCCATTCCCGCCATGATCGCCTGCATGCTCAACGGATCACCGAGGTTCCGCTTGTGCTCCTGGAATGCCTTCAGCAGGAAGTCGAACAGCGCCACTCCGCTCACCGTCGCGATGTCGCGCCGCAGGGCGTCGATGGAGGTGTGGCTGCGCACGATCAGCTCGGTGACGATGGCCGGATCGGTCTCGATCGGGGCGGGCGCGTCGCCGACCGCTGGCGCGCCGCCGACCGCCGGCCCGCCGGGACCGCCATCCGGGAGCGCCGCGATGAAGTCGGGGCGGTCGAGGACGGTCTCCAGCGCGTCCCTGATCAGCGGATCGGACCTTCCCACCATCTCCAGGAAGCCGGCGCGGCTCGTCGGCGATGCCAGCAGCCGGGTGGAGTCGACGAACAGCCTCCCGCCGGCCTCGTGCATCGGCGCCATGGCCGTCAGCTGCCACATGGATAGCCCCAGCGGCTTCATGGCGTCGGTCATCATCTGCTGGTGACCGACGGAGAGGTAGACGTGGTTCTCCCCGTCGCCGGCCGCGGGGATCGGGAACAGCGTGGTGATCGGCCGGCTCTGGACGATCTGGAAGTCATCGTCGACCAGGCACCATTCGATGTCCTGCGGGCGGCCGAAATGCGCTTCGATCCGTCGCCCGAGCTGGACGAGTCGTACGACCTGCGCGTCCGTCAGCGCCGGTTGCTCCTGCCGCTGCGGGTCGATCGTCACTTCCTGCGTCCCGCCAGCGGGCAGGGCGTGGATGGCACGCTGTTTGGCAGCGACCGTCCTGGCGATGACGACGCCGTCGCGCACCGTGAAGACGTCCGGGTTCACCAGGCCGGAGACCAGGGCCTCGCCGAGACCGAAGCTGGCATCCACGGTGGCGACCTTCCGGTTGCCGATGACAGGGTCGGCCGTGAACAGGATGCCGGCCGCATCCGGGAAGACCATCTGTTGCACGACCACCGCCATGTCGACCGTACGGTGGTCGATGCCGTTCCGCAGGCGGTAGGTCACAGCCCGCTCGGTGAACAACGACGCCCAGCACCGGCTGACGTGCTGGAGGATCGCCGCCGACCCCAGGACGTTCAGGTACGTGTCCTGCTGCCCCGCGAAGGAGGCCGTCGGCAGGTCCTCCGCCGTGGCGCTGGACCGCACGGCGTAGGCGGCCTGCTCGCCAAACTGGGCCAGTGCGCGGGTGATCGCCGCCGCCAGATCGCCCGGGATGGCAATCCCTTCGATGGTCCGGCGGATCTCCGCACTGAGCGCGCGGATCGTGTCCCGGTCATCCGGGCTCAGGCGCGACAGCTGATCGAGCCGATCGTCGATCGACGCCGCTTCCGCCATGATCCGCCGGAAGGCGGCCGTCGTCACGCAAAAACCAGCCGGTACGCGAATGCCGTCGATCCGCGACAGCCCGCCCAGGTGCGCGGCCTTGCCGCCGACGACCGCGATCTGCGTCTCGTCAACCTCTCGAAGATCCAACAGCGGTTCGAGGTCGCCGTGGTCCCCGTACATCGACAGCACACCCACGTCGTGCCCCCATTTACCTCGTTGGTGCTGGTCCGGCCGCCGATTCTGCGGCAAGACCCGGGTCTTGCCGCAAGCCCCCCAGTGCGCTATACGTTAGAAGTGGCAGGGAGTGGTATCTCCTTGCCTTTGCCACCGGCAGCGATGCCATCAGCGTCGCTCACCGGGGGAGCTGATGCGCATCCGCTATAGGATCTGTCGGTGGATGTGGTGGCTGCGTGCCGGGCCTTCGTGGCCGTCAGCGGCCACGGCAGCTTCACCTCGGGCGCCGCTGCGGCAGGCATTCCCCAATCGGTCGCCAGTCGTCGCATCGCCGCGTTGGAGGAACACTTCGGGTCCCGGCTGTTCGACCGTTCGTCGCGGGCGGTCAGGTTGACGCAGTTCGGGCGGGACATGCTGCCGACGGCGCGGCATCTCGTCGACCTTGCCGACGCCATGGCCCACGACGCCGAGCGGGCGCGGCTGAGCCCGCTCCGGATCGCCGTGCCGGACGTCTGCGCCGCTCACCGGCTCGCCATCCTGGTGGCCGAGGGGCGCCGACGCGGGCTTCACCTGGAGGTGCGACTGGCTGGGCCCGAAGAGCGGTCTCGGCTCTGTCGTACCCTCGAGACGCGGGCGAGCCTTGTCGCGGTGCCGGCCGCCACGGCGGCCTGGCGGGTTCCGCTCGGGCTGGCCGGCCGGGCACCCTTCCCGGCGCCTGCGGTGTCCCTGGAGAGCCTCCGAACCAGCCGATCCGGCGGCGGGCGGACCCGGCGCCGGATCCTGATCCAGCCGGAGGACGACGTGCCCCACCTGCGGGATCCGTTGACCCGAGTGGGTCATGCGGTCGGGCTGCAACCGGCTCAGGTGACCGTCACGCCAACCCTCGTCGACGCCGCGGCCGAGGCCCTCAGCTCTCCCGACCTGCTGCTCTGCTCGCGAGATCAGGCCGAGGAATTCGGACTGCACTGGTGCCCCCTCGCGGGACCTGCTCTGGAACGCGGCTACGACCTCGCGGCCGGGGTGCGGGAGGACGCCGAACAGCTCCGCGTGAACCTGCGGGCGGACATCGCCTGGTGCCTGGGGGTCCCGAACGCTCGCCGGACGTCGAACGATGGGACGTCATGACTGCCTCCGCCGTGGTGCGCAACGCCCGCAAGCTGTTGGACGAGGCGGGGCTGCACGGTTCGTTCCTCGTCCGCAACCTCGACTCGGGTGAGGAGATCGGCGTCGACACGGACGTCGAGCATCCAATCGCCTCGCTGGTGAAGGTGCCGCTGGCGGTCGCCGTCCTGGAGAGGGCCATCCGCGGTGAACTCGACCTGGCGATGCCGGTCGATGTCGTACCCGGCCGACTCACCACACCGGGACCGACCGGCCTGAGCCGTTTCCGCCACCCGGCCCGCATCGCCCTGGACGACCTGCTCTATCTGAGCACGTCGATCAGTGACGGCGTCGCCGCCGACGCCCTGTTCGACCTGACCCCACCCGCCATGGTCGCCGCCGAGCTGCGGCGACTCGGCATCGAGGGCATCGCGGTGCGGCACCGGATCAGCGACCTCACCGACACCCCCGCGGAACGACTCGGCCCCGATAACGCCCACCTGGCCCACACCCTCGCCATCGGCGCCGCGACCCCGGGACAGGGGCACCCGGTTGCCCAGCTCGACGTCAGCCGCGCCAACGCGGGTTCGGCGCGCGCCCTGGTCGACCTGCTGCACGCCATCTGGCGACCGTCGGCGATCCCACCGACAACCGCGACCCGGGTACGCGAGCTGATGGGCGACACCCTGCACCGGCAGCGACTCGCGCCGGACTTCACCTCCGACGCCTCGCGCTGGTCGTCGAAGACCGGCACCCTGCTGCACCTGCGGCACGAGGTTGGAGTCGTGGACCACATGGACGGGCAGTCGTACGCGGTGGCCGCGCTCACCGCCTCCCGCGTGCCCGCCGTGCAGCAACCCGGCAGCGAGGCGACGATGGCGCAGGTTGCCCGCACTTTGCACGACTACCTGCGAACGGGCGCCCTGCCCTGGTGGGACTAGGTGGTGCAACGCGGTGGCCAGCCGCTGATCACAGCTGAGCGACGACCACCTTGGTGGCCTGGGCGATGAGGGCGTCGTCGTAGGTGGCGTCCTTCTCGCCGCGGCTGGACAGCACGGCGAGGACGATCGGGGCGCGGTTGGGCGGCCAGACCACGGCGATGACGTTGCGGGTGCCGTACCCCGCCGCGCCGGTCCTGTCCCCGACGACCCAGCCGTCGGGAACCCCGGCGCGGACCAGGTTCCCACCCGTGGTGTTACCCCGCAACCAGCCGTGCAACAGGTCGCGGTCCGCGGGCTTCAGGACGCCCCCGACGGTGTACGCCCGGAGGTCGTCCGCCAGAGCGCGCGCGGTGCTGGTGTCCCGCTTGTCGCCCGGCGTTGCCTCGTTGAGTTCGGTCTCGTAGCGGGCCGCGTCGGTGACCGTGTCGCCGACCTCGCGCAGCTCCTTCTCGAACCGCTCCGGCCCTCCGAGGTGCTTCAGCAGCAGGTTGCCAGCGGTGTTGTCGCTGAAGCGCACGGCGGCGTCGGCGAGGGCGCGCAGGCTCATGCCCTCGGCGACGTGCTTCTCCGTGATCGGCGAGTTGGACACCAGGTCCGCCGCCGAGTACCGCACCACACGATCGAGTTCGGCGTCCGTGGTCTCGTCCAGCACCTCGGCGGCGGCCAATGCCTTGTACGTCGAGGCGTACGCGAACCGCTCGTCGGCTCGGTACTCCACCCTGCGGCCAGTGCCCGTGTCGACGGCGTAGATACCGAGCCGCGACCCGAACGCCTTTTCCAGCCGCTGGAACTCCTGCCGGGCGGGCGGCGAGTGAGTGACCGTCAACTCCGCGTCGGGCGTCCGCACCTCCGTTGCGTCAGCGGTGCCACACGCGCCCAACGGAACCAGGGTTGACACCGCAGCCACCGCGGCCGCCAGACGTCGCACAGAAACAGCCATCGTCGTTCCTCCTCGTGGATCGACCCGCACCGGAGGACACCGGCCGGGCAGGTCCAGACGCTGCCAGGAACTCGGAATGCTGTCGAAGACAGAAGCCGTCTCCTCCATGCCGATTCGGCATGCTGTCGCGCGGCGCGGGCATCCCCGGCGGCCCTGCGAATGGTCCAATAGGGCCATCATGGTGACGCATCGCTGATGGAGGAACGCGTGGACGGTGTGGAACTGCTCATCGCTGCATTGACGCTGGGTGCCACGACGGGGGTTACCGACGCGACCAGCGCCCTGGTCCGGGATGGCGCCGTCAACCTTCGGGGTCTGGTGCGGCAGAGGCTGACCGGCCGTGGCCAGGAGGCGCTGCAATCGCTGGAGGCGGACGAGACCGGTTCGGGCGTCTGGCAGGTGCGCCTCGCCGAGGACCTCATCCGCGCCGGCGTCGACCGGGACGAGCAGATCCTCAGCATCGCGCGGGACCTGTTGGCGCGGGCCGAGGCGGCCGGCGGGGGGACCGAGATCGGGCCTGTCGACCTGCGGGGGGCGCAGGGCGTCCAACTCGGCAGCAGCAACACGCAGCACAACACCTTCCACTGAGGAGGTCGGGCAGATGGGCGGCAGCGGCCAGCCGGACGACAGCCGATCGCGAGATGTCGACGCCCGCGACGCCCGGGGCGTGCAGATCGGCGACAACAACGTCCAGCACAACAGTTACGGCCCGCGGGTGCGGTCGTCGTACCTGGCGGAGGTACGCCGGATCGCCCCGGCCCGGCTGCTGAGCCGGGAGGCCGACCTCGCGCGGCTCGCGGCCTTCTGCGCGGCCGACGGGCCGGACGCCTACCTGCGGTGGGAGGCCGCCCCTCGGGCCGGAATGACGGCACTGTTGTCCTGGTTCGTGCTTCACCCGCCGCCCGGCGTGCGGGTGGTGTCGTACTTCGTCACCCCGGGCCGCACCGAACGGGAGAACCGCGATGCGTTCGTCGACGTGGTGCTGGAGCAACTCGTCGAGCTGACCGACGGGTCGATGCCGGGCCATCTGACCGGGTCGACCCGGGAGGCGCACCTGCTGGGCTGGTACACCGACGCGGCCGAGGCGTGCGCACGGCGTGGCGAGCGGCTGGTGCTGGTCGTCGACGGGCTGGATGATCGGCGGCACGCGTCCGGTGTCGCGGTGCTGTTGCCGGACCGGCTGGACGGCGGGTTGCGGGTCGTGCTCGCGACGGGCATCGGTTGGCGGATCCCCGACGACCTGCCACCGCGTCACCCGCTCCGGGAACCGGGCCGTCCCAGCGTCCTGTCACCATTCGTCAGTCCGGCGGAAGAGGCCCGACGCAGGGCCGACCAGGCCCAGTGGCACGACGAGCGCGGCCGGCGGGAGGCAGAACGGGAACGCGCCGCGGACGAACGCCGGAATGCGCAGCAGCGGGTCGACCAGTGGCGGTCCGCCGAGGCGACGCGGACCACCCGAGCGGCCCGGTTGGCGGCCGTCCGGCGGGCGCTGGTGTTCGTCGGCGGTTGGACGAGCGCCCTGGTGCTCCTCGCCTGCCTGGCGGCATCCTGGTACGACCTGCGGGTCGCGGGCATTCTGAGCGCCCAGATCGTGGTGGGCGGATTGGGGGCCACGCTCGGGCTCGTGCCGGCCGCGTTCCGGCTCGGTGCCGCGTACGATCCGGCGCCGCGGTCGCCCGCCGCCTGGTTTGCGTCACCCCGGGTCATGGCGGTCCGCGTAGGCGCCGCGCTGGCCGGCGGTTGGTTGGCCGGGGCAGGCGCGGCCGACTACCTCGACGCCCGCCATGACCGGCTGCTGGAGCGGTCCCTCGGCCTGGGTGGGGCGTTGCCCTCCTTCGGGGAGGGGGTGGCGTTCATCTTCCTGGTGCTGGTCGCGCTTGGCTGCGGGGTGGCCGGTCTGCACGTCGCCAGCACGGCCATCCGTCCGTGGCACGAACGGCACCGGGCGGGGGAGCGCATTCACCGGGCAGCCACCGATGCTGTGGCTGTCGCGGCCGAGCATGAAGCGCATGCCGCGATGGCCGCCGACGCGATGTCCGCGAAACCGGCCGTCCGGACCCAGGCGTACCAGGAGTTGTTGGCCCGGCTGGCAGGCCAGGCGCGGCGTCGACCGCCGCGGTGAGACCACCGCTGTCACAACTGGGCGACGACCACCCTGGCGGCCTGGGCGATGAGGGCGTCGTCGTGGCTGGCGTCCTTCTCGCCGCGGCTGGACAGCACAGCGAGGACGATCGGCGCGCGGTCGGGCGGCCAGATCACGGCGATGTCGTTGCGGGTGCCGTACCCTCCGGTGCCGGTCTTGTCCCCGACGACCCAGCCGGCGGGCACCCCGGCGCGGATCAGCGCCCCACCTGTGGTGTTACCCCGCAACCAGCCGCACAGAAGGTCGCGGTCCGCGGGCTCCAGGGCGTCCCCGACGGTGTACGCCCGAAGGTCGTCCGCCAGAGCCCGCGCGGTGCTGGTGTCCCGCCTGTCGCCCGGCTTTGCCTCGTTGAGTGCGGTCTCGTAGCGGGCCGCGTCGGTGACCGTGTCGCCGACCTCGCGAAGCTCCTTCTCGAAGCCCTGCGGCCCTCCAAGGTGCTTCAGCAGCAGGTTGCCAGCGGTGTTGTCGCTGTAGCGCACGGCGGCGTCAGCGAGGGCGCGCAGGCTCATGCCCTCGGCGACGTGCTTCCCGGTGATCGGTGAGTGCGTCACCAGGTCCTGCGCCGGGTACCGCACCACACGATCCAGCTCGGCGTCCGTGGTCTCGTCCAGCACCTCGGCGGCGGCCAACGCCTTCCACGTCGAGGCGTACGCGAACCGATCGTCGGCCCGGTACTCCACCCTGCGGCCAGTGCCCGTGTCGACGGCGTAGATTCCCAGCCGCGCCTCGAACGTCTCCTCCAGCCGCTGGAACTCCTGCGGTGCGGCCGGCGGCGGGGTGACCGTCGCCTCCGCGCCCCGCTTCCGCACGTCTGCCACGTCGGCCGTGCCACACGCTGTCAACGGAACCAGAATCGACGCCGCGGCCACCGCGGTCGCCAGACGTCGTACCGAAACAGCCATCGTCATTCCTCTCCGGTCGCGGGATGGTGCCCGTTTGACCTTGACACAGTGACAAGATCTTCACTGGGTCCATGAGGTGGTTCCGATGACCGTGCCGGAGAAGGACACGAACACGATGCGGGCTCTCCAGGGGCTGGAGAACAGCAGCTCGTCGGTGCGGCTGCGCGTGGCGCTGGCGGTCGGCACGACCCCTGACCCACGGTTCGTCGACAAGCTCATCGAGCGATGCGCGATCGAGCCCGAGTTCTACGTCCGCGAAATGCTCACCTGGGCACTCACCCGCCACCCATCCTCGATGACAGTGGAAAAGCTCATCGACGAACTGCGCTCGGAACGTACGCAGGCACGAAGCCAGGCGTTGCACACGCTGTCCAAGATCGGGGATCGGCGAGCGTGGCCGGCGATAACACGGGCGCTGCTGACCGACGCCGACGACGAGGTGGCGCGGAGCGCCTGGCGAGCGGCGGTCGTCCTCGTGCCCGACGGTGCAGAGCCCGAGCTGGCCGGCGTGTTGTCGACCCAGCTCGGACGCGGCAAGCGGGAGACGCAGTTGAGCCTCAGCCGGGCGCTGATCGCGCTCGGTGAGCTGATCATGCCGACCCTGCGGGCCGCGACGACAAACCTCGACCCTCTGGTGCGCGCGCACGCCATCGCCACGGAACGGCTGTTGCGCGACCCGGATGCCGGTTTCGAGTTCGCGATCGAGGAGGCGAAACGCGTCGTAGCCCTCGGCAGGACCAACGAGGAGGGGTGATCGGCCGTGTTGATCGGTGATGTGGCACGACGGTCCGGGGTGAGCGCCCGCATGCTCCGGCATTACGAGTCGCTCGGCCTGGTGCGGCCAACTGGTCGTACCGGCGCTGGCTATCGCGAGTACTCCCATGAGGACATGCGGCTGATCTTCCACATCGAGAGCCTGCGGTCACTGGGGCTGTCGCTGCGTGACGTCCGACGCGCGCTCGATGAACCCGGCTTCACACCCTCGGAGCTCGTCGATGACCTCATCCGCCAGACCAGAAAGCGCATCGCTGCCGAGACGGAGTTGCTCACTCGACTCCGTCGGGTCGGTGGCGCGGAACCCGCCGGCTGGGACGATGTCCTCCAGATCGTCGCACTCCTCCAGGCATTGAGGTCCGAGAGCGCGGGGAGGCGCCAGCGCGCGGCCCTGTCCTCGGTCGACGAGGTTCCGGTGCCAGTGGAGGCACTGGTCGAGGCGGCGCTGAGCGAGACGGACCCGAACGTCGCCGGAGCCCTTCGATGGGCTCTGGCGCAATCGGGCGACGGCGGGCTGGCGCTGCTGGCGGAGGGTCTCGGCTCACCAGAAGCCGAGGTGCGGAAGCGTGCCGTTCAGTCCATCGCCGAGATCCCGAGCGCGGGCGCGACCGCACTGCTGAGGGACGCCCTCGCGACCTCCGACATCGTGGTCCGCAGGTACGCGGCCCTGGCGCTGGGGGCACGGGGAGTGGCCGAGGCGGTTCCGACGCTCGTCGACATGGTCATCGAGGAGACGAATGACGTCGAAGCGGCCGACGCGTTGAGCGCGGTGGCGAGTGATCCCGCGTTGGCGGATCAGATCGCGACCAGGCTCGTCGACCGCCTCGCCCACGGGACCGCTGACTCGTCCGCACGTCGGCGGCTGACGCAGGCGCTCGCGGATATCCCGGGGAGCACCGCCACCCGTGCTCTCATCGATCTGTCCCAGGATGGAGACCCTGTCGTCGCGCGCACGGCGGCATACATTCTCACGTTACGCGACCCGCAGCCGGACCCGGCGACCGCTGCCCCCCGACAACCCGGCCTTTGAGAGGGCCGGCAAGGACATCACCGCCGCGTGCGAGGCGGCCGGAGTCAGCGTGATCCTCTGACCCTCGTGGCTCAACTGACGCCGGCCGGCGTGGCGCACCCGGCCATGCTGGCCGGGTGGGTGGGGTCTTGGTGCCTTTGGAGCTGATGTCGTAGACGATTCAGCTGCGCTGGCTGGCTTTCCGGTCCGAGAAGCGCGCCGTCCTCGCCCGGCCGGTGATGTCGCAAACGATTCAGCTCCAAAGGCAGCGGGCGGTACATCGCCCACCCGCCCAGCCAGCCGGCCAGCGCGGAGCGACTGGCGACGCTGGCCGGCCTCAGCCACTGATCAGCTCGACCGAGATGTGCGCGGACAGCGCCCGGAGGAAGTCGGGCGCGTCGAACATCGCGCCGGCGGATGCGACGCCGCTGGTCCTCGCCTGACCGGCGAGAATGCGACGGACCGCTTCGACGGCCAGGGGCGCGCTGATGGCGTAGATGTCCTGGCCGCTGGCAACGACGCGTCGCTGCGTGTCGCCGCGACGCACGATGACGTCGACCGTGAACGTCTGCGCCGACCGGCCCAGGTCGTCGACCGCGACCGGTGCGTCGGCAGCCGCCAGGTCCGTGGCGGCGTCGACGGTCATGTACGTGCGTACCTCGGGAATGGCCAGGTGGCTGGGGACGGTGACGACGTCGGCCATCGTGAACTCGCCGAGGACCCGCCGCCGGCCCAGCGGAGCGGGAAAGTCCCACTCCAGGCTCGGCAGGTCGCCCTCGCCGACGTAGTACTCCAGCCGGCCACCGGTGTAGCGGACCCGCTGGCCGTCGCGGCGCTCACGGGAGACCGTGCCGGCGGCGACCGTCCCGGCCGTCGGGTGCCAGCTGCTCAGTCCGTACGCGATGTGCGCCTCGTCGGCCGACGTCCAGCCGCCCATCGCCGTCGTGACCAGCAGGTCGCCCAGCCCACCGAAGAAGGCCATCGCCGGGACCACCGCGACGCCTGCGGCCTCGGCACGGTCGGTGACGTACGTGAACGTGTCGAGGTTGGCCTCGATCTCGGCCGCCACGTCCACGTACGGGATCTCGGCGCGCAGGGCGGCCTCGATCACCGGGGCGGTGGTCGAGGCGAACGGGCCGGCGCAGTTGATGACGGCGTCCGCGCCCTTCACGGCCTGGTCGAGCGAGGTCGGATCGTCGACCGACGCCACCCGGTATTCGAGCCCCGACGTCGCCAACGCCTGGAGCTTGCTCTCGTCGCGGCCGAGGAGCAGCGGCATGAACCCGCGCTCGCGCAACTCCGTCACCACGAACCGTCCGGTGTGTCCGTACGCGCCGAACACCGCAATGCTCTGAGCCATCTGTGGTTCCCCCTCGCAGATCAACTACAAAGAGCCTCGCAGCGGCGGCCAGCTCCGACCAGTGTCGGGAACGCCATGACCCGTACAGTTTCGGACATGACCACTGTCGCGCTCGCCGCCACCGACGGGATGCTGCACTTCGAGCTGGCCCTGGCCTGCGAGGTCTTCGCCCGCGACCCCTCCGGTCAGGCGGACCCGTGGTACGACCTCGCGGTCTGCGGCCCGAGCCCGGTCCGGATCGGCCGATTCCTGATGGAGCCCGACGACGGGTTGGACCGCCTCGCCCGCGCCGACACCGTGATCATTCCCGCGGTGGAGGACATCGACGCGGACGTACCCCCTGATTTGCTCGACGCCGTCCGCGCGGCCCACGCGGCCGGCGCCCGCATGGTCTCGCTGTGCACCGGCGCGTTCGTGCTGGCCGCCGCCGGGGTGCTCGACGGGCTGCGTGCGACCACGCACTGGGCCCACACCGACGCGCTGGCCGCCCGTTATCCCCGGGTGCGGGTCGACCCGGACGTCCTCTACGTCGACAACGGCACCGTGCTCGCCTCCGCCGGCAAAGCCGCCGCGATCGACCTGTGCCTGCACCTGATCCGCCGCGACCACGGCTCGACGGTCGCCAACGCCGTCGCCCGCCGATTGGTCGTGCCGCCGCATCGGGCCGGCGGCCAGGCCCAGTTCGTCACCACCCCGGTGCCGGCCCGCGACGACCACCCGCTCGCCAACCTGTTCCCCTGGACGATGGAACGGCTGGACCGACCGCTGACCGTCGAGGACCTGGCCCGCCAGGCCAACATGAGCTCACGCAACCTGGCCCGCCACTTCAAGTCGGCCACCGGCACTACCCCGCTGCAGTGGCTGTCGACGCAGCGGATCCGCCGGGCCCAGGAGCTGTTGGAGAACACCGACGACAGCATCGACGTCATCGCCGAAGCGGCCGGCCTGGGGACCGCAACGACGCTGCGCCGACACTTCCACCGCACCGTCGGCGTACCTCCGGACGCGTACCGTCGCACCTTCCGCAGCGGTGGCCCCCCAGCAGAGTCGTGATCGGCATCCGACCGGCTAGGGCTGGTCGGGGCGGTGGCGGGCGAAGGCGTCGACCTTGCCCCAGCGACCAGGGATGTCCAGGAGCGCGATCCGTCCGAAGGCGGACGGCACCGCGGGGTCCACGGCCAGGTGGTCCTCGTGCGGATTGATGCCGAGCAGGGTGCGGATGAGTAGCATGGACGCCCCGCTGGACCACGCCTGCGGGCTGCCGGCGGTCGGGTACCGGACCGGGTACCGGGTGGTGTTGCGGTCGAACCCACCGAACGCCTCGGGTAGGCGACCCTGGAAGTAGGTGGCGGCGGAGAGGATGCTCTCGGCGATCCGGCCCGCCTCACTGGTGAACCCGTAACGGCGCAGACCCCACGCGATGAACGAATTGTCGAACGGCCAGACCGTGCCGTTGTGGTAGCCGAGTGGGTTGTAGCGGCGCTGCCCCTCGGCGAAGGTGCGCACCCCCCACCCGGAGAAGAGCGCCGGACCCATCAGGTGCTCCACGACCCGCCCGGCCCGCTCGGCCGGCACGATGCCGCTCCACAGTAGATGGCCGATATTGGAGGACAAACTGTCGACGGGAGTGCCGTCATGGTCGAGCGCGAGGGCGTAGAAGCCCCGGTCCTCCAGCCAGAAGTCGCGGTTGAACCGGTCGTACAACGCCGCCGCCTCGTGCTCCAGTCGGTCGGCGAAGTCGGGGTCACCCCAGACGGTACGAGCCAGCCGCGCTCCTCGGATCTTGGCGTCGTAGGCGTACCCCTGGGTTTCGCACGTGGCCCTCGGGAAGCCCGGCAGTCGTCCGTCGGCGTAGGAGATGCTGTCCCAGGAGTCCTTCCAGCACTGGTTGTCCAGGCCGGTGGCGCGGTTGCGTCTCTCGTACCAGATGTAGCCGGTGGAGGTCAGATCCGCGTACAGGTCGATCCACGCCAGGGCCGAACGAGCCTCCTGCTCCAACTCGATCACCAGCGCCGTGTCGCCGCTCCACCGCTCGTACTCGTCGAGCAGCACCACGAACAGTGGCGAGGCGTCCACGGTGCCGTAGTAGGGGGAATGGGGTTGTTCCTCAAACGCGGCCGACTCCCCGTAGCGCAACTCGTGCAGGATCCGGCCGGGGTCCTCTTCCAGCACATCGTCGGTCCGGGCGCCCTGAAGCGAGGCGAGGATCCGCAGCGTCGGTGGCGTCAGCGACGGTGTGACGGGCAGGGTCTGCAGGCAGGTCAGCAGGCTGTCCCGGCCGAACAGGGTCATGAACCAGGGCAGCCCGGCCGCGGGCACGGTCGCGCCGCCGAGCGAGAGCGGGGCGAACCGCAGCGCCGCGAGGTCCACCAGGCTGCGGCTGTACACCTCTTGGAGGGCGGGGCTGTCGGTGTCCAGTGTCGGGGCCGCCGCGATCCATGCCCGCACGCTCTCCGGCAGGGTGGAATCGTCCGGCCGCTGCGCGCGAAGAGCGGAGCGCAGGTCGACGCCGTCCGGGCGCAACGCCCGCATGGCAGCCTGCAACCGCGTCGACCACTGCTCCCCGGGCCGTAGTCGAACCGCGAACCGAAGGCCGTTCGGGTCGAAGTCGGCCGGCTTGCTCGCCGACAGGACAACCTCACGGTGGTAGGTGGCGCGCCGGTAGCCCAGGCGCAACTCGTCCGAGCCGACCTCGGTGTAGTGACTGCCGGTCTTGTCAGCGATGTCGAACTTGATCTCGAAGATGTCGGCGAAGTCGGCCGCTACCTCCAGCCGTACGTCGAGATCCATGTCGTGGTCACCGTAATTGAAGATCGTCAGCGACTCGGTGAGGTCCGCGCCGATGCGCCTCCGCCGGATGGCTGACACGTCAGCCTCCACGTAGTCGACGGCTCCGCCCGGCACCACGAAGAACGCGACCTCGTAGTACTGGCTGTCGTCCACCGACAGCGCGGTCATGCGTTCGCCGTTGATGGTGAGCACCCAGCGGGACAGGAAACGCGAGTCGGCGGCGAACAGCCCGACCGGAGTGGAGGGGGACGACTCCACGTCCCCGCTGGCATCCGACACCATGAACGTGTTCCCATCGATACACGACACGGTGTCCGTGATGTCCCTCATCGGTCACTCACCGCCATTCGAGCTGTTCTGCGCCTGCAACTCGGGTACGCGCGGGAACAGCCGCCCGAGTCGCAGCGCCAGGGCGAGGTCACCGTCGACCAAGATGTCGCCCCGGGTGATCGCCGCCAGACCGTTCACCTCACCGCGCGCCATCGCCTCCGCGACCTGCGCGGACACCCTGATGACAGTCGTGGCGGGACCAGCGCTCCTCGTCACCTCCATGTGGCCATGATCGATCTTCAGGAGCCACTGCTCCAGGTGGTCCCCGTCCTGGATGTCGAATCGCACGCTTCCACGCACCTTGCTGAAGCGTGGATCCTGGCAAGCGACGGCCAACCGATCGAAGAAAGCACTGGTCGCCGTCATCCGACCTCCGCAGACGCTGGTAGGAACGCAGGTCGGCTACCCGCTGCACCCGGCCGCTAACTCCGTGGCGCTTCCGCGCTGGCCGCTGCCCAACCTCGCCTGTTGGCCAGCGATATGTGACTGTCGACGCGGCAGGCGTACCAATCAGAATGTCCGCCATGGCGAAAGAGCACGTGCTGGCGAAGGTAGAGGCCGACCTGCGGCGTGGGCACATTCACCCCGCGATGCAGCGTCTCGCGAGCCTGAACGCCGCGTACCCCGACGATCTGGAACTGCGTGCCCGGCGTGCCGCGCTGTACCGGCAGGTGGGCAACGTGGCCGAGGCCGGGCGGTGGGGGTTCCTCAGCGAGGAGGCCGGCGCGGAGGAGATCGCCGCGTTCGAGAGGTGCCGTCCGGGTGCCCGGCAGCGCTTGCTCGTGCTGAAGGTGGCCACCGACCCCACCGACAGGCTCGGGCCGGTGGCCGGGGCGAGGCTCGGTCAGCTCGTCGATCGGGCCCGGCAGGAAGACCCCTCCCTGGTCGACTGGACCAACGTCGGATCCCGGCCCGCAGAGCCCAGCTCGTGGCGAGACGAACTGGGCTGCTGTCTGGTCACAGCGGTGATCGGCGCGATCCTGGTAACTCTGATCGTTCTCGGTCTGATCACCGTGATCCGGTGGGCACTGTAGGCCGCCGGGAACATTCTGGGCCGAAACGGGCGCCGCAGCCGGCCGTACGGCATAGCGTCACGGTGGCGGAACCACCGCCGCGCCGCCGGAGCGCCGGTGGTAGCGCCGAGCGGAAGGGGCCGGACGTGGACCGTGTCGACGGGGTACGCCTGCCGGAACTGGACGGGTCGGAGCCGAGTAAGGCCCTGCCGCGTGCGTTGGGCTGGCTGAGCCTCGCGCTCGGCGCCGGCGCGCTGGCCGAGCCCGGCCCGCTGTCCCGGCTCACCGGGGTCGACGACTCCCCGGCGGCGATGGCGGTCATCAGGAGCGTCGGTGCGCGGGAAGTGGCGCACGCCGCCGCCCTGATCGCCGGCCGTCACCCCGGCGGCTGGGTGTGGACCCGGGTGGCCGGCGACGCCATGGACCTGACGCTGCTCGGCCGGGCGCTGACGGATCGGCACGGCGAGCGGCGCCGGCGGCTCGCGCTGGCCACTGCCGTGATCGCCGGCATCACCGCCGTGGACCTGGCCGTCGCGATCGCATCGACCCGTGCCCGTCGGACCCGGAACCGCATGATCCGGATCAGTCTCGGGGTCACCGTCAACCGGTCGCCGGCCGAGGCGTACCGGTTCTGGCGGGACATGGAGAACCTGCCCCGGTTCATGGCGCACCTGGAGTCCGTACGCGCCGACGACCTGCGCCGCTCGCACTGGATCGCCCGCGGCCCGGCCGGCCGGCGCATCGAGTGGGATGCGGAGATCGTCGACGACAAGCCGAACCAGTCCGTCGCCTGGCGATCGATGCCCGGTGCCCAGGTGCCCAACGCCGGTCGCGTCCGTTTCCTGCCCGCGCCGGGCGACCGGGGCACCGAGGTACGCGTGCAACTCGGCTACGCGCCGCCGGCCGGTGCGCTCGGTCGGGCGGTGGCGAAGCTCTTCGGCGAGGAACCCGAGCAGCAGGTCCGTGACGACCTGCGCCGGTTCAAGCAGGTGCTGGAGACCGGCGAGGTGGTCCGCTCCGAGGGCAGCCCGAACGGCATCTCCGTACGCCAGCAGGCCATGCAGCGCCCCGCCCAGCCGCTGCCGGCATCCCGCCGCTGACCGCCCACGCTCCGAAAGGGATCGACGATGAAGGCCACCGCCTGGATGGGCACCGACAGCGTCAAGGTGATCGACGTACCCGACCCGAAGATCATGAACTCCCGGGACGCGATCGTGAAGATCAGCACCACCGGAATCTGCGGCTCCGACCTGCACCTCTACCACGGCTACATCCCCGCGATGCGCAAGGGCGACATCCTCGGCCACGAGTTCATGGGCGAGGTCGTCGAGGTGGGCCCGCAGGTCCGTAACCTCAAACCCGGCGACCGCGTCGTGGTGCCCTTCCCGATCGCCTGCGGGCACTGCTCGTCCTGCCAGCGCGGCCTCTACTCGGTCTGCGAGAACTCCAACCCCAACGCCGGCATCGCCGAGAAGATCATGGGGCACTCGCCGGCCGGCATCTTCGGCTACTCCCACCTGCTCGGCGGCTACGCCGGCGGTCAGGCCGAGTATGCCCGGGTGCCGTTCGCCGACGTCGGCCCGATCAAGGTGCCCGACGAGATCCCCGACGACCAGGCGGTCATGCTCGCCGACGTGCTCCCGACCGGCTACATGGGCGCCGAGATGTGCGACATCAAACCCGGGCAGGTGATCGCGATCTGGGGAGCCGGGCCGGTCGGGCTGCTCGCCGCGGCCAGCGCCCGGCTGCTCGGCGCGGAACGGGTGATCGTCATCGACCGGTTCCCGTACCGGCTGCGGCTGGCCGAGGAGCACACCGGCGCCGAGACGATCAACTACGAAGAGGCCGACGTGCTGGACACGCTCAACGAGATGACCGCAGGCCGCGGTCCCGACGCGTGCATCGACGCGGTTGGCCTGGAGGGCCACCACGGCAACACCGCCATGTACGCGTACGACCGGGCCAAGCAGGCCACGCGGACCGAGACGGAACGGCCGTTCGCCCTGCGCCAGGCGATCCTCGCCTGCCGCTCCGGAGGGGTGGTCTCGGTCATCGGCGCGTACGGCGGCTTCGTCGACAAGTTCCCCATGGGCGCGTTCATGAACCGGTCGTTGGTCATGCGGACCGGTCAGTGCCACGTCCAGCGCTACATCCGGCCGCTGCTGGAGCGGATCCAGCGCGGCGAGATCGACCCGAGCTTCATCGTCAGTCACCGGATGCCGCTGCGCGACGCCGCGAAGGGCTACAAGATCTTCCAGAAGAAGCAGGACGACTGTACGAAGGTGCTGCTCAAGGTCTGACCGGGCGCACCGTCCAGCATTCGGTCGACACCTCTCACCTGTCGGGATGTCGGCGTTGATCGACTCCATATCGGCGACATGGGGGTATCCGGCGGATGGGATACCGCCACGTCGGCGATCTCGTGTGGATCTCGGCGGGGCGGTGGCATTGCACTCGTGCTGGTTTTCGGCAGGGGAGCGGTGCCGGTTTGACGTGGTGGATGCGTCGTCTGCGGGCTTGGTGGGCGTTGGAGAGGGCCGGCTCCCCGCTTGGGGGAGTGGTGCGGGCCAGCGAGTTTCGGGCCGGCCGGTGGCGCGAGGGCTACCTCCGCAGCCGGTTGCGCGACGACCCGTCGCCCTGGGACCGGCGGGGGGAGTGAAGCCTGCTCAGGGGATTGGCCACTCGTGCACCGGCCGGTTGCTGTGCATCAGGTCCACGTAGTGGCGGACCACCTCGCGCAACGCCTCCGGCCGGTCCAGGTGGTCGGCGGACTCCAGCCGATGCAGCGTCTCCACCTGCCAGCTCGCGCCGTTGCGGCTGGTCAGGCAGCGCTGCTCGATGATGCCGAGCAGCCGGTCGCGTTCGCCCGGGTCGAGCCCCCACCGGTCCAGGCCGTGATGCGCCAGCGGCAGCAGTCGGCGCAGCACCAGCTCGGTGACCGGCAGATAGCCGAGGCCCGGCCAGAAGACCTGCGCGTCGATGCCGTGCCGCGCGCAGCTGGTGAAGTTCTCCTCGGCGGCGCTGAATGACATCTGTGACCACAGCGGCCGGTCCGATTCGGCGAGGGCGCGGACCAGTCCGAAGTAGAAGGCACCGTTGGCGACGGTGTCCAGCACGGTAGGGCCGGCGGGCAGCACCCGGTTTTCCACCCGCAGGTGCGGCCGGCCGCGCGACACGTCGTACACCGGGCGGTTCCACCGGTAGACGGTGCCGTTGTGCAGGCGTAGCTCGGCGAGTTTGGGCACCTCTCCGGCTGCGAGGGCCTGCGTCGGGTCCTCCGGATCACAGACCGGCAGCAGCGCCGGGAAGTAGCGCACGTTCTCCTCGAACAGGTCGAACACGTTGGTGATCCAGCGTTCGCCGAACCAGACTCTGGGGCGTACCCCTTGGGCTTTGATCTCTTCCGATCGGGTGTCGGTGGCCTGCTGGAACAGCGGGATGCGGGTCTCGCGCCACAGCTCCCGGCCGAAGAACAGCGGCGAGTTCGCGCCGACCGCTACCTGGACGCCGGCGACGGCCTGGGCGGCGTTCCAGTAGTCGGCGAACTGCGCCGGGCTGACCTGCAGGTGGAACTGGGTGCTGGTGCAGGCGGCCTCCGGGGTGATCGTGTCGGCGGTGACCGCCAACCGTTCCACGCCGCTGATGGCGATCGGCAGGTCCTCACCACGGGCCGCGAAGATCTGCTCGTTGAGCAGCTTGTAACGGGGGTTGGCCGAGAGCGTCTCGGCGGTCAGGTGCTCGGGGCGCAGCGTCGGCAGAATCCCGATCATGACCATGTGCGCGCCGATCGCCCGGGCCTTCACCTCGGCGGCGTTGAGGCTGGCGCGCACGTACTCCTCGAAGTCGGCGGTGCCGGTGCCGGTCAGCCGGCGCGGCGGCACGTTGATCTCGACGTTGAACTGGCCCAACTCGGTCTGGAAGCTCGGGTCGGAGATGGCCGCCAACACGTCGGCGTTGCGCATCGCCGGATTCGACGCCTCGTCGACCAGGTTCAGCTCGATCTCCAGGCCGGTCAGCGGCCGGTCGACGTCGAAACGGGACTCCCGCAGCATCTCGGCGAAGACATCCAGGCAGCGACGGACCTTGTCGCGATAGCGGGCCCGATCCTCTCGACTGAAGGTTCGTACGCCGACGTCCTCGCCCATGGTCACCACCCTGTCACCGCTGGTCCCCCTAACCTCGCACGTGATCGGCAGGCGGGGAAGACCCGATAGCCCTTTCCTACCCACTCAGCCCGCCCCGATAGCATTGCGGCCCGAGAGGTGGTGGCGTGCGGATGCGCGAGAAGGTGACCCGACTGTTCGTCGCGGCGGCGATCGCCGAGGCCTGCTCCTGGCTGGCCCTGCTGGTCGGCATGCTGGTCAAGTACGGTCCGCCGGGCAACGAGCTGGGTGTCAAGATCTTCGGCCCGATCCACGGCGGCCTGTTCGTCGCGTACGGCCTGCTGGTGCTCGCGGTGGCCCGCCTGCACCGATGGAGCCTGCCGGCCACCGTCGTGGCGCTGGCCTGTGCCGTGCCGCCGTTCGCCACCCTGGCCTTTGAGCGCTGGGCCCGCCGCCGGGGGATGCTCGACACCGCCGCCCGGCCGACGACCCGCGAGCCCGCCCCGGTCGGCTGACCGCCGACCGGCCCGGTCGGCTGAGTCGCCGACGGGCCCGCGAGCCTGTCCCGGTCGGCTGAGCCGCCGACCGGTCAGCTCACGTCAGCGCGGAGCAGGCCACGACGCCGGCGAGCAGCAGCGCGCCCACCATGGCCTGCAACAGCAGTGGCGGCCCGAGATGCGACCAGAGCGTCGCGGTACGCGGGGTGAGCAGCTGCCCGGTGGTGAGGTTGACGATCCGCTCGATCCGGGGCGGCAACTCCGGGTCGCGTTGCGGGCGCAGGGTGAGCTGTACCTGGTCCGCCGGGTGCAGGGCGCTCTGCGGCAGGTGACCGTGCAGCTCCACCTCGCAGAGCTGCCCGGCGGTGTTGCGCAGTCGCACGGGCGTGACCAGGTACTCCGGGCCCTGCTTCAGCTGCTTCCAGCGTCGGCGGGTGCCGCCCCCGCCGAAGGAGAAGAGCGAGCGCAGCAGCAGGGCGGGTAGCCGGGCGATCGCCGCTGCGGCGAGCACCGCCACCAGCACCGGCTGACCGATGCGTACCTCGCGGGTGTAGCCGTCCAACAGGCGGATCAGCCGCCCCGTGACGATCCGTTCCGTCGGGTGCACGATCCGTCGGATTTCGAGTCCGCTGTCCATTCCCACCACCGAGAGTCCGCATGTGTTCACAGATCGTATCGACGTCCTCGGTTGAACGACGTGAATGAAACCTGGTCACGGGCTCACGCCTGCGAGGTGACATCCCGGGCGACCCGGGTAAGCGGGGGGCCGAGCTGGAAAGGGGTCGAGCATGCAGCTGTCCTTCCTGCGCCCGCTCTATGACCGTCCCGGGCCGTGGTGCTCGGTGTATCTGGACGCCTCCGCGGACACGGAGGATGCCCATGCCGCGCTGGACCTGCGCTGGCGAGCCTTGCAGCGTCGGCTCACCGAACAGGGAGCGGACGAGGCGAGCGTCGCCGCGCTGGACCGGGTGATCCGTGGGCACGACCCGATGGTCGGGGACTACGGCCTGGCGGTCTTCGCCAGTCACGGCCGGGTGGTGCTCTCCGAGTACCTGTCCGCGCCACCACTGAGCGACCTGGCCAGTTATGCGCCGTTGCCACACGTGATGCCGCTGCTCGCCCAGCGGGGCGAACAGGTGGCCTGGGTGCGGGTGCTGGCCGACCGTACCGGCGCGGACGCGATCGCGATCAGTGCCGGCGGGGTTCCCCGGAAGGCGCACGTCGTCGGCGGGTCGACCTTTCCGGTGCGCCGGGTGCAGCCCGGCGGCTGGTCCCAGGACATCTACCAGAAGGCCGCCATGGAGGCATGGCACCACAACGCCGGTGACGTCACCGCGGCGACCGTGGAGCTGGCCGAGAAGGTCGGCGCGGAGGTGGTGGTGGTCGCCGGCGACGTGCGGGCCACCGGGATGATCGCCGCCCAGATGCCCGAACGCTGGCAGGACGTCATGGTGCGTACCGACGCGGGCTCGCGGGCCGCCGGCGCCGACCAGACGCTGCTGGACGATCTCACCGTGCAGACCATCGCGGAGGTCGCCGACCAGCGGATCGCCGCCGCGTTGGACAGGTTCGGCGTGCAGGAGGACGTGGGCGGTGGTCTCGACGCGGTCGTCTCCGCCCTGCAACGCAACCAGGTGGACACGATGATCATCGTGGACGATCCGTCCGCCAACGGTGAGCTGTGGATCGGCCCGGAGCCCACCGCGATCGCCGTCGACCCGGGGCAGCTGGCCGCGATGTCGGTGGCCGACCCGCAGCGGGTCCGCGCCGACGCGGCACTGGTCCGGGCACTGGTCGGCACCGACGCGGCGCTGACCGTGCTGGGCCCGGATGAGGCACCCGAACTCGCCGACGGCGTCGGCGCGGTGCTGCGCTACGTCGACCCCGGCACACCGGGGCGCGGCAATGGCTGAGCAGCGCGTGGCCGACCTCGTGGTGCAGCGCCTCCTGGCCTGGCGGGTGCCCCGCGCCTTCGGCTACCCGGGCGAGGCGATCGCCCCGCTGGTCGAGGCGTTGGACCGCACCGGCGGCGAGCCGGCGTTCATCCCGGCCCGGCACGAGGAGACCGCTTCGTTCATGGCCACCGGGCACGCCAAGTACACCGGCGGCATCGGCGTCTGCCTGGCCACCCAGGGGCCCAGCGCCGTCCAGCTGCTCAACGGCCTCTACGACGCCAAGCTGGACAGCAAGCCGGTGGTGGCGATCGTCGGGGAGGACATCTCCGGACCGCTGGGCGGCGCGCACCAGGAGATCGGGCTGAGCCGGCTCTTCGGCGACGTGTGCAACCAGTTCGTCCAGTACGGCCGCAGCCCCGAGGGCGTGGCGGCGCTGCTGGACCAGGCGTTCCGTACGGCGGCGGCGACCCGAAGCCCGACCTGTGTCGTGCTGCCCCGGCAGTTGCAGGAGGCCGTGGTGCCCGACCTGCAGACGCACCTCGCCGGGGTGATCTCGGCGAGCCCGGGTGAGCCGCTGGCCCGCGTGCTGCCCCACGACGTGGACCTCGACGCCGCCGCCCAACTGCTCAGCGCCGGTCAGCGCACCGCGATCCTGGTGGGCCAGGGCGGTCGGGACGCTGCCGCCGAGATCATCGAGATGGCCGACCGGCTCGGCGCGGGGGTGGCCACCTCACTGCTGGGCAAGCCGGTGCTCGACGAGCGGCTGCCGTTCCACACCGGGGTGCTCGGCGAGGTTGGCACAACGGCCGCGGCCGAGCTGATGGGCGGCTGCGACACGTTGCTCATGGTCGGCACCAACGACCCGTGGACCGACTACTTCCCGATGCCCGAGCAGGCCCGCACCGTGCAGATCGACATCGACGGCCGGCGGATCGGCACCCGCTACCCGGCCGACGTGCCGCTGGTCGGTGACGCCGCCGAGACGCTGCGGGCGCTGCTGACCCGGGTGAGCGGTCGGCCCGAGCAGCGGTGGCGCGCCACCGTGGAGAGCTCGGTCGACCGGTGGCGGGAGGTTGCCGCCGACCGGGCCGCCGCGCCCGCCGACCCGGTCAACCCACAGCTCGTACTCCAGGAGCTGTCCGCCCGGATGCCGGGCACCGGCGCGGTCGCGGTCGACGTCGGCTCGGTCCTCTACTGGTACGCCCGGCACCTCGTTCTGCCACCCGGGGTGAACGCGCAGCTGTGCGGCACCCTCGGCTCGATGGGCTGCGCTCTGCCGTACGCGGTGGCGGCCAAGCTCGCCGCCCCCGACCAACCGGTGATCGCGTTGGTCGGTGACGGAGCGATGCAGCTCAACGGGCTCGCCGAGTTGATCACCGTGTCGCACCACTGGCAGAAGTGGCGTGACCCTCGCCTGGTGGTGCTGGTGCTTAACAACCGGGACCAGAACGGCATGGGTAGCGGGCGGGAGCCGTCGACCGACCCGACCCACCGCCGACCCGACGTGCCGTACGCCGGCTGGGCCCGGCTGCTCGGGCTGCACGGCGTGCGGGTGGACCGCCCCGAGCTGGTCGGCGCGGCCTGGGACGAGGCGTTGGCCGCGGACCGTCCCTGCGTACTGGAGGCCGTTGTCGACGCCGCGGTGTCGCTGGCGCCGCCGGAGCCGGCGTTCGCCGACCTGCGGGGCCTGTACGCCGACGGTGCCCCCGCACGGAGGGTCCGGGAGCAGGTGGAGGCCACCGTGAACGCCGAAGACGTCGTTTAGCCGCCCTCGGCCAGGGCATCAGTAGCGGCCCGACGACGCTGGAGGTCCCATGTCCGAGCCCGCTGACCGCCGCTACGGTCCCGCGACCCTTCCGCGGCCGCGCGGCCCGCTCTCCGCAGCGGTGGTCGAGGCTCTGCGGCGCCCGCCGCACGACCTGCCGACCGGTCTCGGCGCCGACCTCGACCCGGCGGACCCGATCACCGACGAGGACCTCCAGCTGACCCTGTTCCTCTGCTACGAGCTGCACTACCGGGGCTGGCACGGGGTGGACGAGTCGTGGGAGTGGCAGCCGACGCTGCTCGCGCTGCGAGCCCACGCCGAACGGTCCTTCGAGGCGGCGTTGCGCCGGCTGGTCGGCTCGCCACCGGTGCCCGCCGCCGGGGTGGCCGCCGGCCTGACCGAGCTGGTCGCGGCCGACAACGGACCGCCGCTGGCCGCGACGTTGCAGCGGCGCGCCAACCTCAGCCAGTTCCGCGAGTTCGTCACCCACCGCTCCGTGTATCACCTGCGCGAGGCGGACCCGCACAGCTGGGCGCTGCCCCGCCTCGGTGGCCCGGCCAAGGCCGCGCTCGTGGAGATCCAGACCGATGAGTACGGCAACGGTCGGCTGGACCGGATGCACGCCGAGCTGTTCCGGTGCACCCTCGACAGGCTGGGCCTGGACACCACGTACGCCGCCCACCTGGACGCGGTGCCCGCGGTGACGCTGGCGACCAACAACCTGATGTCGCTGTTCGGGCTGCATCGACGGCTGCGTGGCGCGCTGCTCGGGCACCTGGCCGCGTTCGAGATGACCTCATCGCTGCCGAACCGTCGCTACGGCAACGGGCTGCGCCGGCTCGGCTTCGACGAGGTGGCGACCCGCTTCTACGACGAGCACGTGGAGGCCGACGCGGTGCACGAGCAGATCGCCGCCCACGACATGTGCGGCGGCCTGGTCCGCGTCGAACCGGCGCTCGCCTCCGACGTGCTGTTCGGCGCTGCGGCCGGGCTCGCGGTGGACCGGCTGTTCGCCGCGCACCTGCTGGACAGGTGGGCCGCCGGTCGCAGTTCGCTGCGGTCACCCGCGCCGTCGGCCGCCCTGTCGCCTGCCCCGCCCACCGTGCCGCCGACCGTCTCGCTCACCGCGCGGGCGTCCGCAGTCGTGGCGTCGCGGGCGTCCGCCGCTGGGGCGTCGCCGGTCGAGCCTGCCGTCGCCTGACGGATCAGCCCTCCGCGGCCATGATCGACTCCAGTTCGGGGATGTGGGGCTATCCCGCTGGCCGGATACCGCCACATCGCTGATCTGGAGTCGATCACCACCGGCGAACGGCCAGGCGGCTGCTGCCGACGGTCAGCCCTCGCGGGCGGTGCCGGCACGGAAGTTGACCGCCTTGTGGGTGCCGTCGCAGAACGGCTTGAGCGCCGACTTGCCGCACCGGCACAGCGCCACCGTGCCCCGGCGCGCGTCGATGCGCTCCCCACCGGGGGTGACCAGGGCGAAGTCGCCGCGAACCAACAACGGTCCGTCCTCGTACGGGGTGATCGTGGCGGCGGCGGGCTCGCTGGTGTCGTCGGTGCGCATGGGCCCGGAAGTGCCCGCCCTGGCCCCGGCGAAACCCGAGGCTCCATCCCGGGCCGATCGCCCTCGGCCGACCCGCTCCCGCCGCCCGCGGCGCATCGTCGCCGAACGCCGGTGATGACCGGCGCACCCCGCTGACCAGTGGAATGTGCCGCCGGGTGGGTGATGTTCCGTTTGAACCCCATCGGGACGGGAAGCCGGGCCGCGTGGTGAGCGAACGAGGCAAGGTGGGGCCGGTGCACAAGGTGCACAAGGGGCTCGTGGCCGATGGCGCCGGTCTGGCCGGCGACCGGGTCGTGGCCGCGGGCAGCGCCGCCCGGGTGCTGGTCGCCGCCACCGCCCGGGCACTGCGGGGGGTGGACTGCGCCGACCTCGGGCACACCGGGCCGACGTCGCGGTTCCCAGGCGCTCCGGAGCCGGTACGCCGCGCCGCGATCACCCGCGCCGCCGGTCGGGTCGCGCTCACCGTGGCCCAGGTGGACGAGGTGGACGCCGCACGGGTGGCCCGCTGGTTCGTCGACCAGTACCCCCGTCAGCGCTACCCCGGCGTGCTGATCGGCTCGCCGCACGGTGCGGCGGCGCACCTCGCGGTCGCGCTCGGTGTGCCGTGGCTGCCGGCCGGCTTCGAGATGACCCTGCACTGGTCCGACGGCGCGGTGGACCGCCCGGCGGACGCCCTGGAGCACGGCGCGGCACTCGCCACCCGGCTGCTCGCCGGCAACGCCGACCTGCACCTGCGCCAGGTGCACTGCCCGGCCAGCCGTGGCGCGCTGACCGGGGCGACCGTGTCGCTGGCCGCCTCGTGGAGGGCCCTACCGGCCGCGTACGCGCAGTTCCTGGCCGACCGGCTGGTCCCGGGTGCACCGGTGCTGCTGGTCCCCGACGCGCGCACCTGGCCGGTCCTGGAGCGCGGGCCGGGGTACAGCTTCCAGGTCGGCTCCCCGGCCAGCGGACTGGACCCGGTCGACTTCCACCCCGACAGCCACGCGCTGCGGCAGGTGCTGCGCTCCGTCGGCGGCGAGGCGACACGGTGGCAGCTGCCGGAGGTGTCCGTGCCGTCGGGTTACGCCGAGCACAGCGTCGACCCGGGCTTCGAGCTGGCCGCGCGCGACTGGTCCACACGGCACGAACACCCACTCCACCGGGTGCTGGTGCCTCGGCCGGCGGCGCTGAGCGCGGGCGTTGCCGACCTCTACCGACGGTGGCTGCGCAGCGCCGGAAAGACCGGTGACCGGTTGGTGGTGGAGTGCGGCCGGCTGCTCGACCCGTGGCAGGTGGTGCGGGCGGGGCTGGTGCCGTACTGGTGTGAGAACGCCACCAGGCGCAGCGTCGACGAGGCCGAGTGGTGGCTGGCCGGCAGCGAGGCGTTCAGCTCGGTGGACGTGCTGCCCGAGCCGCCCGGGGTGCGCTCGCCCGCCCTGGCGGGTCTGCCGCAGTGGCTGGCGGTGGCCGGGTTCGGGCGGCGGCGCCGGGCGTTGGACCGCACCACCGCCCGGGGCTACCCGGTCACCTCCGTGCCCACCCGCCGGGCCACCGAGGTCCTGCGTGCCCAGCCGTACGACCTGCCCGCGCCGCCCCCGCTGGGGGCCGCCGAGGCGTTGGCCGTGCTCCGCGACAGCGGCGGCCACCAGGGGTTGCTGGTCTCCTGAGGCGGAGCACGCCGAAACTTCCTCGCGAACCCGGGGTCCCGTGATTGAGTACCTACGGAGCGGGAACATCGCTGGCTGCGACGGCCTGATTGCGCTGCGCAGAGGCGGTGTCGTCCGCTGGCATCCCAGTCACTGACCCACTTTTCCGGCCCGGTGCGTGGCTCGACCACGCGCACGACCGGTTTCCCGATCCGGGCGGGGGACCTTCCTGAGGGAGGCGCGGATGTTCGGACAGACGAGCACGACCACGACCACACCACCACCCACCGATCGGGGTCTGGAGGATCTCGACGCGGCGGCACTGGCGTACGCGGCCCGGATCGCGGGGCTGCCGCCGGAGCGGCGGGGGGAGGCCCGGGACGACCTGGTGCGCTTCGCGCTGCCGTTCGCCGGGCGACTGGCCCGCCGGTACCGGGGACGCGGGGAACCGCTGGAGGACCTGGAGCAGGTGGCCCGGTTGGGGCTGGTCAACGCCGTCGACCGGTATGACCCGGAACGGGGCTCGTTCACCGCGTACGCCGCGATCACCATCGTGGGGGAGATCAAACGGCACTTCCGGGACCGCACCTGGGGCGTCCACGTGCCCCGCCGGTTGCGTGACCTGATCCTTGAGGTGGGGCAGGCCACCGCCGCGCTGACCAGCGAGTTGTCCCGGGCGCCGTCGGTGGCCGAGTTGTCGGCCCGGCTGGAGACGCCGCAGGAGGAGATCCTCGCCGCACTGGAGTCGGCGGCCGGCTACAGCCCGGCCTCACTCAACGCCCCGGTGGGTGGCGAGAGCTCCGCGGAGTTCGGTGACCTGGTCGGCGAGTCGGACAACGCGCTGGAATCCGTCGACGACCGGGTCACGGTGAGCGGTCTGCTGCACCGATTGCCCTGGCGTGAGCGGCGAATCCTGGCGATGCGCTTCTACGGCAACCAGACCCAGGCGGAGATCGCCGCCCGGTTCGGCATCTCGCAGATGCACGTGTCCCGGCTGCTGTCGCGGGCGCTCACCTGGCTGCGTCAGGCGATGCTCGCCGACGCGCCGCCGCCGTGGCAGAACGGTGCCGCCGAACCCGACCCGGGCAAGACCCGGATCTCGGTGAAGCAGAACGGCGACCGGGTGGTGGTCGAGGTCGGCGGCGAGGTCGACCGCGACGGCGCGGACCAGCTGCGCCGGGCCATGCTGGAGGCGGTCACCGGCCAGCCCAGCGAGGTGGTCGTCGACCTGGTCGGCGCCGGTGGGTTCGACGCCGGTGGGATCGCCGCGCTGATGGCCGGTCGGGACGCGGCGGAGCGGACCGGGGTGCCGCTGCGGCTGACCCGGGTGCAGCCCGCGGTGCGCCGCTCGCTCACCGCCGCAGGCCTGGCACCCGCCCGGGACTGAACCGCCTGCCCGGGACTGAACCGCCTGCCCGGGACTGAACCGCCTGCCCGGGACTGAGCCGCCTGCCCGGGACTGAGCCGCCAGGCCGGGACTGAGCCGCCTGCCCGGGACTGATCCACCCGCCCAGGACTGAACCGCCAGGCCGGGACTGAGCCGCCAGGCCGGGCAGCACGCTCGCGGTTACCGACACGATGAGGGCCGACACCCACCGGGTGTCGGCCCTCTCGGCGTACGCCGGTCAGCGTTCCTCGGGGTTGTCGTCGCTGTGCGGGTGGCGCCAACGTTCGTGCGGCTTCGGCGCGTCATTGGCGTCCTGGGGTGCGTCGCTCTGCTCGAAGCTCGGCCGACGCACGCCCTCGGGATCCGGCACCTCCACCGGCCGGGCGCCGGACTGCGGCGCCGGCTGGTACTCGGTGGCCTCGCGGGCGCCGTGCGCGCCCTCGGCGGCCGGCGACTCCGGTGCGTGGTGCTCGACGCGTAGCTCCTCGGAGAACTGCTGCGGTGGCTTCGTGGTGCGCTGCGGCAGGTCCCGGCCCAGGTCGGCGACGAGCGGGCCGTACTTCAGGTCGAAGGCCGGGCGTTCGGAGCGGATCCGGGGCATGCGGTCGAAGTTGCGCAGCGGCGGTGGGCAGGTGGTGGCCCACTCCAGCGAGTTGCCGAAGCCCCACGGGTCGTCCACTGTGACCATCGCCCCGTACCGCCAGGACTTCCAGGCGTTGTAGATGAAGAACAGGGTGGACGCGCCGAGGATGAACGAGAAGATCGTGGAGATGGTGTTGAGCGTGGTGAAGCCGTCGGTGGGCAGGTAGTCGGCGTACCGGCGGGGCATGCCCTTGGTGCCGAGCCAGTGGTGCACCAGGAAGGTGCCGTGGAAACCGATGAACATGGTCCAGAAGTGCGCCTTGCCCAGCCGCTCGTCGAGCAGCCGCCCGGTCATCTTCGGCCACCAGAAGTAGTAGCCGGCGAAGAGGGCGAAGACCACGGTGCCGAAGACCACGTAGTGGAAGTGCGCCACGACGAAGTAGGTGTCGTGGGTGTGCCAGTCCGCCGGCGGGCTGGCCAGCAGCACCCCGGTGAGCCCGCCGAGCAGGAAGGTGACCAGGAACCCGATGGAGAACAGCATCGGCGTCTCGAAGGTGAGCTGACCCTTCCACATGGTGCCGATCCAGTTGAAGAACTTCACACCGGTGGGGACCGCGATCAGGTAGCTGACGATGCTGAAGAACGGCAGCAGCACCTGGCCGGTGGCGAACATGTGGTGTGCCCAGACCGTCATGGACAGCACGGTGATCGCGATGGTGGCCAGCACCATCCCGGTGTAGCCGAAGAGCGGCTTGCGGGAGAAGACCGGGATGATCTCGGTGACGATGCCGAAGAACGGCAGCGCGATGATGTAGACCTCGGGATGGCCGAAGAACCAGAACAGGTGCTGCCAGAGCATCGGGCCGCCGGTGGCCGCGTCGTAGACGTGCGCGTTGAGCAGCCGGTCGGCCGACAGTGCCAGCAGCGCGGCGGCCAGGAGCGGGAACACCAGGATCACCAGCACGCTGGTGAACAGCATGTTCCAGGTGAAGATCGGCATCCGGAACATGGTCATTCCGGGAGCGCGCAGGGTCAGGATCGTGGTGATCAGGTTGACCGCGCCGAGGATGGTGCCCAGCCCGGAGACGACCAGGCCGACCACCCACATGTTGGCGCCCACACCAGGGCTGTTCGAGGCGCTGCTGAGCGGGCTGTACGCGGTCCAGCCGAAGTCTGCCGACCCCTCCGGGGTGAGGAACCCGCCGACCACCATGAGCCCGCCGAACAGGTACAGCCAGTACGCCAGCGCGTTGAGCCGGGGAAACGACACGTCGGGGGCGCCGATCTGGATCGGCACGATGAAGTTGCCGAACCCGAAGGCCGCCGGCGTCGCGAACAGCAGCAGCATCACCGCGCCGTGCGAGGTGAAGAGCTGGTTGTACTGCTCGGGGGAGAGGATCTGCATCCCCGGACGCGCCAGTTCGGCGCGCATCAGCATCGCCTCCAGCCCGGCCAACACGAAGAAGCCGAAGGAGGTCAGCAGATACAGCAGGCCGATCTGCTTGTGGTCGGTGGTGGCCAGGAACTTGATCAGGGAGCTGCCGGGGGTCGGCGTCCGCAGTGGCCCGGGGAAGCCCCCGAAGCGGGCCGGTGCCAGGATCGCTGGGCCCCGATCACGACCGGGTTCCGTGGTTACCCGCTTCGGCATGGCTGCTCACCCCGTCGTGACGGCAGAAAGGACGGGCGTGCCTACCCGACCCTCTCACCATGTAACCAGGCCAGAGCGGAAATTTCGGTCAGATGGCCGGTACCGGGCGCAAGCCGCTCGAAGGCTCAGGTCGCCGGCAGCATCGCCCAGACGGCCTTGCCCTGACCGGCCGGCACGCTGCCCCACCGCTGGGCCAGCTCCCGCACCAGCAGCAGCCCTCGCCCGCCCTCGGCGTTCAGGTCCGTGCCGCGCGGCTCGGCCTCCGCGCGGCTGCCGTCCACCACCGCGAGATGCAGGTACGGCCGGCGCAGGGTCACCGTCACCTGCATCGGCGTGCCGGCGTGCCGGACCACGTTGCCGACCAGTTCGCTGAGCACCAGCGCGGCCGGGCCGGCCGCGTCGGGCAGATTCCACCGCGCGCACGCGTCGGTGACCAGCTCCCGGGCACGCCGACAGGCCTCGGCCACCGGCTCCAGCCGGGTCCGCATCCGCAGGGCGGACCTCGCGCTGGCCACCCGGGTCGCCTCCGCGCAGTCCGCCGACACCGGGACCACCCGGCAGGTGGTCGACTCGGCCAGCCAACGCGCGGCGACCGGCGACGGGGCGCAGAGCACCACCGGCACGGCCGGCCACTCCTCGGCCCGACGGGCGGTGGCGGCGAAGACGGACAGAGCCAGCCGGTCCTTGACATCCACCTCGGACATGTCGACGACCAGCGCCTCGGGCTGATCGACGAGCGCGTCGTTCAGCGACTCGTGCACCGATCGCATGGTGCCCAGGTCGAGTGCGCCGGCGAGCCGGACGACCGCCACCGGTGCCGTGGTGCGCACCTCGCAGGTGATCCGACTGGACATCGGCGCCCTCGATTCGCTGGTGGGTCGGGATCCTCGAACTACCCGCCGCCTTACCGCCTCAAACCGGACCGACGGCGAGGGCGAGGCAGGTCACGGCCGGCTACCGCAGCTCACGGACGGAACCGCCCGGTCAGGACACCCAGCGCGATCATGCCGACGCCGAGGCCCAGGTGCAGCCAGCCGTCGGCGTCGTTGACCGGTAGCACGTTCGCCCCGGTGTCGTGCTCCACCGCCAGCCCGTAGAGCCAGAGCACCAGGTAGACGGCGCCGCCGCCGATCAGGAACGTCCGGGCCCCGGTGACCGTCCGCGCCAGCAGCAGACCGGCCACCCCGAACACCAGGTGCACCAGGTTGTGCAGCACCGACACCTGGAAGACACCGAACAGGTACGCGCCCGAGCCGTGGCCGGCGAAGCGCAGGTCGTCCGTGCCGCTGGTGATCCCCGGCACGAAGCCGAGCACGCCGATCAGCAGGAACAGGACTCCGACCGTTGCCGCCGCGCGACGTACCAGCGGCTTGCCGTCGGCCGGGTTCGGTCGGGCCCGGGAGTGCGCCATCGATCCGACCATCACCGGCTCCCTCGCTGCGCGGCGGGCATGAGCGCTGCCGGCTACCCGCTGCCGCCGCCGACAAACCGCCGCCGGCGGTCAGGCCGGCACGCTGGCCAGCTGCCGGACCCGCTCGTACAGCTCGACGTAACGCTGGGCCATCACCGCGGGCGTGAACCGCTGCGCGGCCACCCGCCGACACTCGTCGGGGTCGAGCAGTTCGGCGGCGAGTACGAGGTCGCCCAGCTCCTCCTCGTCGGTGGTGAGCAGCCCGGTGCGGCCGTGCTCGATCAGCTCCGGCAGGCAGCCCCGGGCGGTGGCCACCACCGGCGTGCCCAGAGCGAGCGACTCGACGACGGCCGTGCCGCCCGGCTCCTCCCAACGCAGCGGGAACAGCGACGCACGGGCGCTGGCGAGCAGGTCGTCCCGCTCCTGACCGGCCACGGTGCCGACCCAGCGGACCAGGTCACCGTCGACGTGCGGCGCCACCTCGTCGAGGAAGAACCGCACGTCCGGGTTCTGCCGGGCCTCGTCGCCGGCCTCGGCCAGATCGGCCGGCCGATGGTACGGCCCGACCGGCCCCGCCAGCACCAGCGGAAAACCGACGCGATGAGCGAGTCGAGCACCCACGTCCTGCCCCTTGCCCGGGTTGATCCGGCCCAGGATGAGCAGGTGCTCGCCCTTCTCCGGCCGGGGCCGCCGGTCGGCGTCCACGGCGAGCGGGGTGGACAGGTGCACGTGCCCCACCGAGTGCTCCCGCAACGCCAGCGGGGCGCGCGCCAACTGCGACGCGGAGACGCCGTTGACCCGGACCCGGTCGCCGCCGTCCAGGCTGCCGTAGAGCGCGGGGTGCTTGGCCAGGTCCCAGTGCAGGGTGTGCAGGGTCGGCGGGCCGGTCGGCCCCATCGCGGCGAGGGTGGCCAGCCCGACCGCCTCCACGTGGTCGTGCACCAGGTCGATGTCGTCGCGGGAGTGCAGCTCACGGACCACCCCGGCCAGGTGCGCCTGGGCGATCCCGCAGACCTGGTTGTACGGCCGCTGCAATGCGGCGAACTGCCCGTCGGCGAAGACCGACATCTGCTCGTCCACCGGCAGGGTGCTGCTGCCCACCGAGGCGAGCACCACCCGTACGCCGAGTCGCCGCAGCTCCGGCACCAGCGTGGCGATCACGTTCTCGATGCCGCCGTAGCCGGGCGGTGGCACGGACAGCCACGGGCCGGCGTTCATCAGCACGGTGAGGCTCATCGTGCCCGTCCCTTCCTGCCGCTCACTGCGCCTTCGGTTCCCGACTGCGGGGCTCGCAAGATCGGCTCACTCCTCACGCTCACGCGGCGGCCACCCGTCGGCGGGGCACCCGGTGGCGCAGCTCGGCCAGCGGCGGGCGCTCGTCGATGGACACGTCGCTGACCACGATCTCGCGGTCGAGGTTCGGCAGTGTGTCCGAGCCACCGCGACGGAACTGGGTCAGCAACGCCTCCGGTGCCAGCCCGGGGGCCGCCCAGCCGCGCCGCTGCAACCGGGACCAGGCGGTCAACATGATCTGCGCGGACATCCGGCCGAGGGCCGCCGTGTCCTGGTGGCGGTGCTTGCGCTCACCGAGGTCGACCTGCGCCAACGCGTCCAGGCCGACCAGGTCGAGCAGATCGATCAGCATGGCCGTCTCCACCCCGTACCCGGAGACGAACGGCACCTGGGCCAGCACGTCGCGGCGGGCGGCGTACTCGCCGGCGAGTGGCTGCACGAAGCCGGCCAGCTCGGGCCAGAAGAGGTTGAGCAGCGGTCGGGCCATCAGCTCGGTCACCCGGCCCCCGCCGTCAGGCTCCACGCTGGCGGTGCCCACCAGGGGCCGGTGGTAGAAGCCCTTCACGAAGTCCACCGACGGGTCGGTCAGCAGCGGGCCGAGCAGCCCGCTCACGAAGTGCGGCCGGAACTCCCGCAGGTCGGCGTCGATGAACGCCACCACGTCCCCCTCGGCGGCGGCCAGACCGGCCCAGAGCGCATCGCCCTTGCCGGTCAGCCGGGGTAGCCCCCGGGTCATCGCGTCCTGACTGACCACCTCCGCGCCGGCGGCACGGGCCACCTGCGCGGTGCGGTCGGTCGAGCGTGAATCCACCACGATCAGCTCGTCGACCAGCGCGACCCGATCCATCAGGTGCTCCCGGATCGTCGACACGATCGCGCCGACGGTGGCCTCCTCGTTACGCGCCGGCAGCACCACGCTGACCCGGGTCTCACCCTTGGCACGCAACAACCGGCGTGCCGGCCAGTCTGCTGCCGAGGTCGTCCGGTACGTGGCCCACGCCTCCACCACCGGTGAGACGCTTGATGTCATATCCCGCACGGGCACCCCTCCGTTCGTGCGTGGAAAAAACCAAATGTGGTTGTTCCCATTCGCCACCACGCGCTAACCGTTTGCAAGGCATCAGCTTGATCACGGACGTGACCTCAACGCGTTCCCGGGGGATGAACGTTTGATTGCGCACACCTCAGGGGACTGCTCCCATCGCACATGAAACGTCCTCGGAGGGGTTGTCGGAATGCGTAAATGTCGGGTGGGTCTGATCGGAGCCGGAGGAGTGGCACAGCGTCATGCCCGGGTGCTGGCCGGTTTCGATGACGTCGAGTTGGTCGGGGTCACCGACGTCGCGCCGGAGGCGGCGGCCGCGCTGGCCGCACAGCACGGCGGGCAGGCCTGCGCCGACGTCGCCGAGCTGCTGGCCACCGGCCCGGACGCGGTGTACGTCTGCGTGCCACCGTTCGCGCACGGCCCGGCCGAGGAGGCGGTGATCGACGCCGGGGTGCCGATGTTCGTGGAGAAGCCCGTCGCGGTCGATGTGACCACCGCCGAGCGGATCGCCGACCGGGTCGCGCGCAGCGGGCTGCGCACCGCCGTCGGCCATCACTGGCGCTACCTGAGCGTGCTCGACGAGGCCCGCGAACTGCTCGCCGACCGCCCGGTGCGGATGGTCAGCGGTGCCTGGCTGGACAAGGTGCCCCCGGTGGCGTGGTGGTCGCGGCGGGACCGCTCGGGGGGCCCGGTGGTCGAGCAGGCCGCACACGTGCTGGACCTGATCCGGACGTTGGCCGGTGAGGTGACCGAGGTCACCGCGTACGGCAACGGCACACCGCCGCCGGTCGACGGCGCCGACATCGACTCGGTGACCACCGCCACGCTGCGTTTCGCCAGCGGTGCGGTCGGCACGCTCAGCGCGGCCTGCGTACTGGGCTGGAAGCACCGCGCCGGCCTGGAGATCCTCGCCGACGGGCTCGCCCTGTCGCTCACCGAGGACGGCCTGTCGATCCGTGACGCCGACGGTGAACGACACGTCCCCGCCGACCCGGAAGCCGCCCGGGTGGCGGTGGACCGCGCCTTCATCGACGCCGTACGCGGCATCGGCGACGACGTACGTGTCCCGTACGCCGAGGCGTTGGCCACCCAGCGGCTGGCCCTCGCGGTGGCCGACTCGGCCCGCACCGGCGCGACCGTTCGGCTCGCCGCCCCGACCGGGCCGGCAGTGCTCAGCACGGGGGTGACCGTCGATGCGTGACAAGGTCGTGGTGGTCACCGGCCCCGGCCGGGTCGAGCTGGTGGAGCAGGACGCCCCGCCGGTCCGCCCCGGCACCTTCCGGGTCGAGACGCTGTTCAGCGGTGTCTCCGCCGGCACCGAACTGAGCTACGTCAAGGGCACCAACCCCTACCTGAACGTCACCTGGAACGCCGACCTGGGGCTGTTCCAACCGGGCGACGCGAGCACCCCGTACCCGGTGACCCGGCTCGGCTACATGCAGGTCGGCCGGGTGGTGGAGAGCGACACCCCGGCCGTCGCGGTGGGCACGGTGGGCGCGATGACGTACGGGCACCGCACCGGCTGGCTGGCCGACCCGGTCGCCGAGCGCTTCGTGGCGCTGCCCGACGACCTGGACCCGCTGCTCGGCGTGTACGTCGCGCACATGGGCCCGATCTGCGCCAACGGCCTGCTGCACGCCGCCGCCGATCTGCACGGCGCCGACGTCCGCGCGCTCGGCGACGGGGTACGCGGTCGGCGGGTCGCCGTGGTCGGCGCCGGTGTGGTGGCCCTGCTGACCGCGTTGTTCGCCCGACGAAACGGCGCTGCCTCGGTGGTGGTGCTCGACCCCACCCCGCAACGCCGCCAGGTCGCCGAGGCGCTCGGCCTGGAAACCCTCGATCCGGGTGCGGACGACCCGGCGGTGGTGCTCAAGACCCGCTGGGCGCACACCGCCGGCGACCGGGGCGCCGACGTGGTGTTCCAGTGCCGGGGGCAGGCGTGGGCGTTGCAGCTCGCCCTTCGGCTGCTGCGGCCACAGGGCACCGTCATCGACCTCGCCTTCTACCAGGGCGGCGCGGACGCGGTCCGGCTCGGTGAGGAGTTCCACCACAACGGGCTCTCGCTGCGCTGCGCGCAGATCGGTCGGGTGCCGCGCGGGCTCGCGCCCACCTGGGACCGCGAGCGGCTCTCCGCCGAGACCATCGACCTGCTCCGGACGTACGGGGATGTGATCCGCAAGCACCTCGTCTCGGCGGTGGTGCCGTTCGACGAGGCGCCCACCCTGCTCACCGACCTGGCCGAGCGTCGCCGCCAGGAGCTTCAGGTGGTGCTGGCCGCGTGACCTGGCGGTGGAGCGCGCTCGTCAGGTGACGGAGCGGGCTACCGTTCCCGACATGAGCACCCCGAAAGACCGGTCGGTCGGCAGCACCCCGAAGGACCGGTCGGTCGGCCTGACCGCGCTGCTGCCCTACCTGCGTGAGCACCGCGGCACCCTCGTCGTGGTGGGCGCGCTGTCGCTGGCCGGGGCGGGGGCGTCACTGGCCCAGCCGCTGCTCACCCGGTCGGTGCTCGACCGGGTGGGCGACGGCCTGGGGGTGGCCCGGCTGGTGGCGGTGCTGGTGGTGCTGGTGCTGCTCGGCGCGGCGATCGGGGGCCTGCGCAACTACCTCCTGCAACGCACCGCCGAGGGGCTGGTGTTGGGAACCCGGCGGCGGCTGGCCGGGCACCTGCTGCGGCTGCCCATCGCCGAGTACGACCGTCGGCGTACCGGTGATCTGCTCTCCCGGGTCGGTTCGGACACCACGCTGCTGCGGGCCGTGGTCACCTCCGGGCTCTTCGAGACGGTCACCGGGGCGGTGATGGTGCTCGGCGCGGGCACCGCCATGGTCCTGCTCGATCCGCTGCTGTTCGGCGTCACCCTTCTCGGGGTGGGGCTGGGGCTGGGCTTCGCGGCCACGTTCGCGCGGCGGGTCCGGGCACTGGCCCGTGCCGCCCAGGAGCGGGTCGGCGAGATGACCTCGGCGGTGGAGCGGTCCATCTCGGCGGCCCGGACCATCCGGGCCAGCCGGGCCGAGGCCCGCGAGACGGAGACCGTCACCGGCAGCGCCCGGGCGGCGTACGGGGCGGGGCTGCGGGTGGCCCGGGTGCAGGCGGTGGTCGGGCCGATCGGCTCGGTCACCGTGCAGGGCGCGTTCCTGCTGGTGCTCGGCATCGGCGGGGCCCGGGTGGCCGCCGGCGCGATCACCGTCGGGGATCTGGTCGCCTTCGTCATGTACCTGTTCTTCCTGGCCCTGCCGCTGGCCCAGGTGCTGAACGCGTACACCCAGTTGCAGACCGGCCTGGGCGCGCTGCAGCGGATCGAGGAGATCCTGGCGGTGCCGGCGGAGGGCGCGGCGGACCGGCCGGTGCCCGCCGCTGCCGGCGTGACCGCGCGCCGCCCCGCCCCGATGATCGAGTTCGACCGGGTGGGGTTCGGCTACCCGGGCGGTGAGCCGGTGCTGCACGAGGTCAGCTTCGCGGTGCCGGCCGGCACCCGTACCGCACTGGTCGGCCCCTCCGGCGCCGGTAAGTCGACCCTGCTGGCCCTCGTCGAGCGCTTCTACGAGGTGAGCGCCGGCGCGGTCCGGCTGGACGGCAACGACGTTCGGGACCTGCCCCGCGACGCGCTGCGGGCCCGGCTCGGCTACGTCGAGCAGGAAGCCCCCGTGCTGGCCGGCACGCTGCGGGAGAATCTGCTGATCACCACCCCGGACGCCACCGACGACCGGTTGCACGGGGTCCTCGACGAGGTCAACCTGGGCCACCTGGCACAGCGCTCCCCGCAGGGCCTCGACGTCCAGGTGGGGGAGGGCGGGGTGCTGCTCTCCGGGGGCGAACGGCAGCGGCTGGCCATCGCCCGGGCGCTGCTGGCCGGCCCGCCGGTGCTGCTGCTCGACGAGCCGACCAGCAACCTCGACTCGCGCAACGAGGCCGCGCTGCGCCGCGCCATCGACGCGGTGGCCGTCCGCCGAACGCTGTTGATCGTGGCGCACCGGCTCGCCACGGTGGTCGACGCCGACCAGATCGTCGTCCTCGACGGCGGCCGGGTGGTGGCCGTGGGCACCCACGCCGAGCTGACCGCCACGGACCCGCTCTACCGGGAGTTCGCCACCCACCAGCTGCTGGTCGGCTGACTCCGTCCCGTCGGGCTCGACATACCGGGCGACCGGGCCGCGCGAGCCGGCCGGAATCGCGTACCGTTGCCGCTCATGGGTGTGTCGCAACGGTTCAAGAGCAAGTTCCGGCGGTTCCTCCAGCGCCCCGGCTCGACCGTGGATCTTGCTCCACTGGAGAAGCTGCTGCCGGCGATCGAGGCGCGCGAGGCCGACCTCGGCGCGCTCGACGACGCCGAGTTGACCGAGGCCGCGGGTGCTGCCGCCGATTACGAGGCGATCTGCGCCGTCGGCCGCGAGGCCGCCCGCCGTGGCCTCGACCAGCGGCCGTACGACGTGCAGCTGCTCGGCGCGATGGCGCTGCTCTCGGGCAAGGTCGCCGAGATGGCCACCGGTGAGGGCAAGACCCTGACCGCCACGATCGCCGCGTACGGGCATGTCCGGCTCGGCAACGGGCCGGTGCACGTGCTCACCGTCAACGACTACCTGGCCCGCCGTGACGCCCAGTGGATGGAGCCGGTCTACACCCTGCTCGGCCTCACCGTCGGCTGGGTCAACGAGGCCTCCACCCCGCAGGAGCGGCGCGACGCGTACGCCTGCGACGTCACCTACGTCTCGGTCAGCGAGGCGGGCTTCGACTACCTGCGCGACCAGCTGGTCACCGACGTGGACGACCGGGTGCAGCCCGCGCTGGCCACCGCGATCGTCGACGAGGCCGACTCGATCATGATCGACGAGGCCCGGGTGCCGATGGTCCTCGCCGGCGCGGTGCCGGGCGAGCAGGACCCGGTGCACGCCGCCGCCGGGCTGGTCCGGGGCCTGCGCAAGGGCAAGCACTACACGGTCGCCGAGGACGGGCGCAGCGTGGCGTTCACCTCCGCCGGCCTGGCCGCCATCGAGGCCAAGCTCGGCATCGACCTGTACGACGAGGAGCACGTCGCGCAGCTCTCTGCGGTCAACGTGGCGCTGCACGCGCACGCCCTGCTGCACCGTGACGTGGATTACATCGTCCGGGACGGCTCGGTCGAGCTGATCGACGAGATGCGCGGCCGGGTGGCCCAACGCCGCCGCTGGCCGGACGGGCTCCAGGCCGCGGTCGAGGCCAAGGAGGGCCTGGACGCCACCGCCGAGGGCGAGGTGCTGGGCACCATCGCCGTGCAGGCGTTCCTCGGGCTCTACCCGAAGCTCTGCGGCATGACCGCCACCGCGGTGCTGGTCGGCGACCAGCTGCGGGAGTTCTTCGGCCTCGAGGTCGCGGTGATCCCGCCGAACACCCCGTGCGTCCGCGAGGACGAGCCGGACCGGATCTACGCCACCCGGGCGGAGAAGGACGAGGCGCTGATCGACGAGATCCAGCGCTGGCACGCCAAGGGGCGGCCGGTGCTGGTCGGCACGCTGGACGTCAAGGAGTCCGAAGGGCTGGCCGCCGGGCTGAACGCGGCCGGGGTGCCCTGCGTGGTCTTGAACGCCAAGAACGACGACGAGGAAGCGGCGATCATCGCCGAGGCCGGCGCGTACGGCTCGGTGACCGTCTCCACCCAGATGGCCGGCCGGGGCGTCGACATCCGGCTCGGCGGTAGCGACCAGAGCGACCAGGAGCGGGTGTCCGAGCTGGGCGGGCTCTACGTGATCGGCAGCGGCCGGCACGACAGCCGCCGGGTGGACGACCAGCTGCGCGGTCGGGCCGGCCGGCAGGGCGACCCGGGCGGCTCGGTCTTCCTCGTCAGCCTGGAGGACGACCTGGTCGTCCGGCACGCCGCCGACTCGGTGCCGGCGTCGCCGCGGATGAACGCCGACGGTCTGGTGACCGACGATCAGGTGGACTACGCGGTGGAGCACGCCCAGCGGGTCGCCGAGGGCGTCAACCACGAGATCCACCGCAACACCTGGCGCTACAGCGTGGTGACCGAGCAGCAACGCAAGGCCCTCGCCGCGCGTCGGGAACGGCTGCTGACCAGTGACGTGGCCGCGGTCATGCTGCTTGAGAAGGAGCCCGAGAAGGCCGGCGAGATGGACGAGGACCTGCTCGCCCGAGCGGCCCGGTCGATCGCGCTCTACCACCTGGACCGGCTCTGGGCGGAGCACCTGGCCGAGCTGTCGGAGGTCCGCGAGGGCGTGCACCTGCGGGCGCTGGGCCGGCTCGATCCGCTGGACGAGTTCCACCGAGCCGCGGTGCCGGCATTCAACAACCTGATCCCGGAGATCGAGGCCCGCACCATCGCCACCTTCACCGAGACCGAATTCGATGAGGACTGGCAGCCCGGGGACGGCACCCTGGTCCGGCCCACCGCCACCTGGACGTACCTGGTGCACGACAACCCGTTCGGTTCCGAGCTCGACCGGCTGATCGCGTCGATCGGGCGGCGGCTCAGCGGCGCACCGCGCTGACGCAGGTCTCTGGGGCCTCTGTCGCGCGTCCTCGTGCGGCAGAGGCCCTGATTTACGCCGTTTCGACCCGGGTCACGCGGGGTAGTAGGGCTGGTCGGTCAAGTCGGGAGAGAGCAGACGATGACACAGGTGACGATGCCCGCTGGGCAGGCGCGAGAGTGTACGAAGGCTGCGAACCGGTGAACCTCGACACGCGGGAACCGGTGGTGCAGAACCTCGGTGTCCTGGAAACCGCCGCGCTGTTACGGGAGCTGACCGCTGGCCTGATCGCGCTGACCGATTTTGATGAGGCCCTGCTGGCGCTGGTCCGGGTCACCCGGGACGCGGTGGCCGGTGTGCGCTGGTGCGGGTTCACCGCCCTGCGCGCCGGCGAACCGGCCGGGGTGGCCGCCTCCGACGACCGGCTGGGCGGCCTGGACGACCTTCGGCACGGGCCCGACTCGCCGGCAATGAGCGCGATCCGACGCCGCGAGATGATCCTCGCAGCCGACCTGGCCGGTGAGCCTCGCTGGCCGACCTGGACGGCACGCGCCCGCGACCTCGGCGTCCGCGGGGTGATCTCCGCGCCGGTGGACATCGACGACCAGGTGATCGGTGCGATCAACCTCTACGCCGGATCGCCGGACCGGCTGACCCCGAAACACCAGCTGACCGCGATGCTGCTCGCCGAGCACGCCGGCCTGCTGCTGGCCGCCGTCCGTGACCGTGGCCGGCAGCTCGCTCTCGCCAGCGAACGGGACGCCTCGCAACTGCACAACGGGGTGGTGGGCCAGGCCGTCGGCGTCATCATGACGCAGCGCGGGTGCCCACCGGCCGAGGCCCTCGAGGTGCTGCGTACCGCCGCGTCGTCGTTGGACATCCCGCTGCGCGAGGTGGCCGAGCGACTGGTCCGTACGGTCTCCCGCCCCCGCGACAACTGACCGGCCGCTCGTTTTCCTGATCGACTCCAGGTCGCCGACATCGGGGTCTCCCGGCGCTGAGATACCCCGACATCGCCGACACGGAGTCGATCATCGGCTGCTCTGCCCGTCCCGTGTCGACGGGCGCGGCGGCGTGCCCGTTCTCCCTGCCGGCGGCGAGTCGGGCGGCATCGTTTCGCCGCAACCGGGCTCGGGTAGCACTCTGGTGGTCAGGTGAGCTGCGCCGACCCGGGGGAGGACCAATGCAGAGCCGGCTGCGGGTGCAGGGGCACCCGATCCAACCGATGCTGGTGACGTTCCCGTTCGGGCTCTTCGTCAGCGCCACCGTCTTCGACCTCACCGACGTCGTCGGCGGGCCGGCGTTCCTGGGCGAGGTCGGCTACTGGACGGGCGTCGCCGCCCTCGTCGCCGCGGCGCTGACCGCGGTGGCCGGCATGGTCGACCTGTGGGACGTCCCAGGTGACCGCACCCGCCGCACCGCGATCGCCTTCAACCTCGTGAACGCGGCCATGGCCGGCATGTTCCTGCTCACCAGCCTGGTCCGGGCACAGTCCCCGCAGCGCGGCGCGTCAGTCGCGATCCTGATCACCGAGCTGGTCGCCCTGGCCGTCGGCGGAGTCGGCGTACACCTGGGCGCCCGGCTCATGCGCCAGTTCGACACCGGTCGTGCCGAGGCCGGCAGTCTGGACGCGCTCGCCGGCTCCACCGTCGAAATCGTCCGCCCGCGCCCCTGACCCGACCGGTAGGGGTGACGCGTGGAGCCGGCCCGCAGAGGGCTGGCCGTCTACCATCCGCGGATGACCTCGACTCTGGACACACTTCCGAAGATCGGTGCGCCCGCGACTCGAGCCCTGCACGGCGCCGGCTACACCACACTGCGCCAACTCGCGGACGTTCCCCGGTCGGACCTGGCCACACTGCACGGCATGGGACCGAGGGCGCTCGCCATCCTCCAGACCGCCCTCGAGGAGCACCAACTCAGCCTCGGCTGAGTTCGGCCGCTCCTCCCGAGCGTCGGTGTCGTTTGCCGACACCGCAGGGCCACCAGCTCCCCTGAAACCGGGAAACGCGGCGGGCGTGCTCGGACCCGCCCCGCCCTGGCCCTCGCCCGGCGGCAAATGGGTTGCCGGACGTGCGACCGTCCGGCGAGGCTGACCGCCATGAACGCTGAGCGTGACGCCGAGGAGTTGATCGCGGAGGCCGCCGCCGCGCCCGTCGACGGTTGGGGCTTCGACTGGCTGGCCAGTCGGGCCACAGAGGAGCGTCCACCCTGGGCGTACGCCCGGCTCGTCGCCGACCGGATGGCACGCGTCGACGCGGCGCTGGACGTGGACACCGGCGGCGGGGAGGTGCTCGCCGAGGTGCCGCGCCCGCCGAAGCTGCTGATGGCCACCGAGGGCTGGCCGCCGAACGTCGAGGTCGCCCGACGGACCCTGCGCCGGGTGGGCGCGACAGTGGTGGCGGTCGACCCGGACGGCCCGCTGCCGTTCCGTGACGCCTCCTTCGACCTGGTGGTCAGCCGACATCCGGTGCGTACCGACTGGGCGCAGACCGCCCGGGTGCTGCGGCCGGGCGGGACGTACCTGTCACAGCAGATCGGGCCGGGCACCATGCGGGAGCTGAGTGAGGCGATCCTCGGTCCGCTGCCGCCAGCGACCCAGCGGCACCCCGAGCACGCGGTCACCGCCGCCGAAGCCGCCGGGCTGCGGGTGGTCGACCTGCGCCGGGGCACCCTGCGGGCGACCTTCTCCGACATCGGCGCGGTGGTCTGGTTCCTGCGCAAGGTGATCTGGACGGTGCCCGGGTTCACGGTCGACCGGTACCGCGCACAACTGCTGAACCTGCACCACCGCATCACCACCAAGGGCCCCTTCGTGGCCCACGCCCAACGCTTCCTCATCGAGGCCACCCGCCCCTGACCTACGGAGCCTCGATCATGGAGTTGTGGTGCTTCACAGAAGCCGCGTATCAGGGCGAGCCGCCCACCACAACTCCATGATCGACGGAGCGGGGGGGCGACGGAGCGGGGGGCGGCCGGGTGGGTTTAGTGGTGGGTTTGGTGGTGGGTGGCTAGGACGTCGGCGCCGAAGTCGCTGGCGGGGCGGCGGAGCACGGTGTGCGCGTGGTTGCCGTCGGCGGTGGTGTTGTCGTACTCGATCAGCAGGTCGTCGCCCTGCACCCGGTAGTAGTGCCGCTGCCCCGGGCGGGTCGGGCCGGCCCAGGCGAAGTGCAACTGGCCGGCGTCGAGTCGGGTCGCCTCTCGGATGGCCAGCTCGGGGGGTAGCCGGTCCAGGTAGAGCGCGACCACCTGGTCGAGCAACGCGCGGCCGGTCGGCCCCAGCCGGTTCGCCGGCACGCCGAGCGGTTCCAGCGGCCCGTCGACCCGCCCACGGGTGGCGCTGATGATGTCCGCTGGCGCCTCGTCGTCGATGATCGCGGCGGCCCGCTCGGCCGGCCCCAGCGCGTCGAGCAGTGCCCGGGCCAGGTCCTCCTCGACGCCGAGTGGGCGCGAGACCGGGCGGCTGGCGTACCGGACCACGGCCGGGTTGGCGCCGAAGAAGATCGGCGCGGGGGAGACCTGGTCGTCCACCACGGTCATGTTCACCGACAGGTGGTGTCCTTCGATCCGCCACGCCCAGCGGTCGTCGCGCGCCGGATCGCCGAACACGGCCACCCAGTAGTCACCGCTGTGCCGCCCGCGCTGCCAGCCCTCGGCCCGGTCCAGCACCTCCTCCAGCGAGATGATCGCCATCGCCTGCGCGTACGCCGATGGGCTCAGCGCGGTGGCCAGCAGCCGGTGCGCGGCCTTGCGCCCGGCGATGTCCAACTCGGCGAGGCAGACGCCGGGTCGGGGTCGGGGCCGGTATTCCAGCCAACGCCGGGTCGCCTCGTCGTCGAACGGGTGCAGGGTGCTCTCGCGGGCGGCGGGGTCGAGCGCGGCCAGCAGTGTGCTGCTGGCGGTCCGCATCTGCTCGGGCAGGGGATCTTCCACCGACCCTGTATACCGGCACGTCGGTGCCCGTGTCAGCCGGCGCGCAGCAGCTCCGCCATCTCCGGAAGGTCGAAGAACTGCGCGGTCTCGGCCGCGGACGGGTTACCGTGTGCCGGGTCGGCTCCGGCGGCGAGGAGCGCGCGGACCGCCTCGGTGCTGCTGCGGAAGACCGCGGCGGCAAGCGCGGTCTGACCCCGGTCGTTGGCGCGGGAGTGGTCGGCGCCGCGACTGAGCAGGGCGGCCACCGTGTCCGGGTGGGCGTGGTACGCGGCCAGGATCAGCAGGGTGTCGCCCTTGTCGTTGGTGAGGTTGACCGGTAGGCCGGCGTCGAGCTGCGCGGCCAACTCCTCGGTGGAGCCGGCCCGGGCCAGGTCGAACATCCGGTGCGCGAACGCCAGCGTCTCCGCGTCGAGTTCCTCGGTCATCGGTCCAGGTTAGTCGCGCCGGCCCTGATAGGTTGCTCGGCCGGCGCACTGGGGGAGGGGTCCGATGGGTGAGACGGTCTACGTGGGCAACGCGGGTGTCGACGGTGCCGCCAACGCCGGCTGGCTGCTCGGGCACTTCGCGCCGCCGGGGGAGATCCGACACAGCACCGACGTCGAGGTGAAGTGGGGCGTGCATCCGCCCGGACAGGCCCGGTCGCGGTGGGCGACCGGGGAACGGCGAACCACCCTGCTCGTCCTCGTCGAGGGTTGTTTCCGGGTGGAGCTTCCGGACCGGACGGTGCGGCTGGCCGCGCCGGGCGACTACGTGGTGTGGGCCCGGGGGGTGGACCACTCCTGGTTCGCCGAGAGCGCCTCGGTCGTGCTGACCGTGCGGTGGCCGTCGCTGCCCGGCTACCGGGTGGACCCTCCGGTACTGCTCTGATCGGCCGTGGCCACGACGGGCGTCCCAGTAAATGGAATTACCTACTAAACCTATAGGCTTTGCAGTCTAGAGTACGAGGGCACCCCGCCGAACGACCCGCGAGGAACCGCCATGACCCACCACCGCCCGGAGCCCGACCTGCTCACCGTCGCCGCCCGGTGGGCCGACCCGGCCGGCTGGCCGGTCGCGCTGCGCTTCGACCCCGCCGAACGCTGGTACGCCCGCCTCGCCGTCGGCGACGACCACGAGGTGTGGGCACTGAGCTGGCTGCCCGGGCAGGGCACCGACCTGCACGACCACGGCGGCTCCGCCGGAGCGTTCCGGGTCGTCACCGGCACGCTCACCGAGGAGACGGTCACCGGCGGCCGGTTGCGCCCACGGCTGCTGCCCACCGACGCCGGTCGCCGCTTCGGCCCGCGACACGTGCACCAGGTGACGAACCACGGCCCGGCACCGGCGGTCAGCGTGCACGTCTACCGGCCGGCGCTGGTGCGGATGACCCGCTACCACCTCCTGGACGGGCGACTGCGGGTCGCCGAGGTCGCCGAGGCCGGCCGGTCCTGGTGAGCGCGGCGAGCCACGATCCACACCTTGTCACCGAGAGGAACCGAGAATGCAGGTAACCGCCGAGCACTGTCTGGCTCCCGTGCCGCCGCCGGGCTCCCGGGGCATCGACGAGATCCTGGCCGCCGCGCGTGCCCGGCTCGACCGGCTGGACCCCGAGCGGGCACACCTGGCAGGCCGGGCCGGAGCGCTGCTGGTCGACATCCGGCCGGCCGCGCAGCGGGCCGCGCACGGCGTGGTGCCGGGCTCGCTCGCGGTCGAGCGCAACGTGCTGGAGTGGCGCTTCGACCCGCGCTGCCCCGCTCGACTGCCGCAGGCGGTCGACTACGACGTACCGGTGGTGATCCTCTGCCAGGAGGGCTACACCTCGTCGCTGGCCGCCGCCGCCCTGCAGGACCTTGGCCTGCACCGGGCCACCGATGTGGTCGGCGGGTTCGCGGCCTGGCGGATCGCCGGCCTGCCGGCCCTCGGCCCGACCCCGCTGCACCGCACGTCCCCCCTCGCGTCCCCGGTCACCGCCGGGCGGACGCGCCGCTGACCGTCACGCCGCACCGGGCGTGGCGGGCGTACCGCCACTCAGGAGGCACCATGTCCGTCGTCGCCATCCCCACGCGCCGCCACCCGGGTGCGCGCCCGGTCCGTCCGCGTACCGGCCCGACCCTGACCATCACCCTCGACCTCGCCCCCGGGCCGCTGAGCCCTCGGCTGGCCCGGCTGGTGCAGTTGCTCGGGGAGCTGGCCGAGTCGGGGGAGGGTCAGCTGCGTACCGTCGAGGATGTCGCGTCGGTGCCGCGAGCGGCCCCGAGCCCCGCCACCGGCGAGCCGTCCGCCGACGGGGACCATGTCCGCATCCTGGCCGGCTCGCGGATGGTCCGCCGGGGCGACCGGGTCGTCCCGCTGACCCGCATCGAGTACGAGCTGCTGCTGTTCCTGGCCGAGCGCCCGCGCCGGGTCTTCACGCGCCTCCAGTTGTTGTCCAGCGTCTGGGGTTACGAGCACGCGGTGGCCCGGACCGTGGACGTGCACGTCCGCCGGCTGCGCGCCAAGCTGGCCGGATCCGAGCTGGTCACCACCGTCTACGGGGTCGGTTACCGGCTGGCTGACGAGGCACGGATCAGCGTGGACCGCACCCGCTGAGCCCTGGTCCGGTGGCGATGTGACCGCCCGGTGAACCGGGCGGGGACCCCCGTATCGGGGCATCTCGACGACTCTGCTGTAATCATCAGGCTTCGTACGCAGAGCGAGCGTCTGGCTCCGATGTGTTCGTCAATTGTCACATTCATGCAACGCAGCCGCCTCTTGACCCTCGCCCAGGCGCCGGGAAGCATCGATGAAGCGGCGTCCCGGGCCGTGGGGAGATACCCGGACCAGCCCAAGGAGGACCATGTCGGTCAGCCCTGCCTCGTCGCGCGCCGGATGGCATACGTCCCAACCCGCGGTGCCCGGTCGACCACCGGGCGGCCAGCGCCGCCCGGCGAACACCGGCGCGCCCGTGCTCACCGTGACGCTGTCCATCCCGCTGGCCTGTGAGGAGTCGCTGACCCCGGCGGCACGTCGGCTGCTTGAGGCCGCCCGCGAGATGCTGGAGCGGGGCGAGGGCGTGATCATCGGTTCGGTCCCGGCCGAACGCCGCCCCGACCAGGCGCCGGCCAACCGCTCGCCGGCCCGGGCGCTCAGCCCGACCATCCCCGCCCTGCACATCCTCTCCTCGTCGCGCTCGGTGCTGCGCGACGACGAGCCTCTGCCGCTGACCCGGCTGGAGTTCGACCTGCTGCTGCACCTGGTCGCCCATCCGCGCCGGGTGTTCACCCGGCTGCAACTGCTCAACGCCGTCTGGGGCTACGAGCACGCCGGCGTACGCACCGTCGACGTGCACGTGCGTCGGCTACGCGGCAAGGTCGGCGTGGACGTCCCCCTGGTCACCACCGTCTACGGCGTTGGCTACCGGCTGGCCGACGAGGCCCAGGTCACCGTCGACCGCACGGGCTGACCGGCGTCGACCCATCCGACGCGGGGCAGGATGGTCCGGTGCGCATCCGCCCCATCTCGCCCGACCTGCTCGTCACCGAGCTGACCGGCCGGCTGGCCGACGCGGCGACTCGTGCCGCGACCGCCGCCGCCGGGCCCGCACGGCTGCGGGTGGCGGTGGACGGCGCCCCCGCCGCCCGCGCCGACGAGTTGGCCGCCGCGCTCGTCGACCCGTTACGCGCCCGGGGCCGCCCGGTGCTGCACGTACGCGCCACCGACTTCCTCCGCCCCGCGTCGCTGCGTTTCGAGTTGGGCCGCACCAACCCGGACTCCTTCTACGAGGGCTGGGTCGACGAGGCCGGGCTGCGCCGGGAGGTGCTCGACCCGGCCGGCCCCGGCGGCACCGGGCGCCTGCTCCCGTCGCTCTGGGACGCCGACGCCGACCGGGCCAGCCGCGCCCGCTACGTCGACCTGCCAGCCGGCGGCGTCGTCCTGGTCAGCGGCCCGCTGCTGCTCGGCGGCGGCCTGCCCTTCGACGTCACCATTCACCTGGAGATGTCCTCGGCGGCGCTCCGTCGGCGCACCGATCCGGCCCAGGAGTGGGCGCTGCCGGCCTTCGACCGGTACGCCGAGGAGGTCGTCCCGGCGAGCTTCGCCGACGTGGTGGTGCGGGCCGACGACCCCCGCCACCCCGCGCTCGTGGAGCCCGACGGCGACGGCTGACAACCGCCGGGAATTCGCCGGTTTGCTCGGCTGATCCGGCGGGTACTCGCCCGGCTCACAGAGCGCGGGTGACCGCCCGCGTACCGAATGCGACCGTGACCGGGGCCTGACGCCGCCGGCAACCGGTTCACCGTGAGCCACAGGCTTAAGGAAAGGCAGGCAGCGATGCTCGTCCACGACACGGTCGGTACGGCCCGTTCCCAGACGGAGATCGACCAGATCCGGCTCTCCCTCCAGGCGCGCTACGACGAGCTGACCGGGGAGTACGAGCAGGCCCTGCTCCAGAGCCAGGTGCTGCGGCTGGTGGAGGTCGGTGACACCGCCGGCGACGACCAGGCCGACAGCGGCACCAAGACGGCCGAACGGGACACCGCGCAGTCCCTGCTGCGGACCATTCTCGACCGCCGCGCCCAGTTCGAGCACGCCCTCGGCCGACTCGACGAGGGCACCTACGGCTGGTGCGAGGGCTGCTCGGCGGCGATCCCGGTGGAACGGCTGGAGATCTTCCCGTCCGCCACCACCTGCGTGACCTGCAAGCAGACCCGCGAACGGCGGGCGGCCTGAGCGACGCCAGCGGTTGCCGGTCGGTCCACGACGCGATGGACTTCACCCATGGGTGACATCCTCGTGGGCACCGCGTCCTGGACCGACCGCACGCTGTTGGACTCGGGGTGGTACCCGCAGACCGCGGACACGCCGGAGAAGCGCCTGGCCTACTACGCCCGGCAGTTCCCGCTGGTCGAAGTGGACGCCACCTACTACGCGCCGCCCGCCGAGGCGACGGCGCGGCTGTGGGCCGAACGCACCCCCGCCGGTTTCACCTTCAACATCAAGGCGTTCAGCCTGCTGACCGGGCATCCCACCCGGGTCAGCGCGCTGTACAAGGACCTGCGGCCGGAGACCGACAAGAAGAACGTCTACCCCGACGACCTGCCCGCGCAGGCGTACGAGGACGTGTGGACGCGCTTCCTGTCCGCGCTGGACCCCCTCGTCGAGGCGGGCAAGCTGGGCGCGCTGCTGTTCCAGTTCCCGCCCTGGTTCACCATCAAGCGGGCCAACAAGCAGTACCTGCTGGAGGTGGCGAAGCGCTGCGCGCCGCTACGCCCGGTCTACGAGTTCCGGCACGCCTCCTGGTTCGACGGCGACAACGCCGACGAGACCCTGGCCTTCCTGCGCGAGCACAAACTGCCGTACGTCTGCGTGGACATGCCGCAGGGCCACCGCACATCGCTGCCCCCGGTGCTGGCCGCCACCGCGGATCTCGCGGTGGTGCGCTTCCACGGCCACAGCGACAAGTGGACCAGCAAGGACATCCACGAGAAGTTCGGCTATCACTACTCCAAGCGTGAGTTGGCCGACTGGGCGCCGAAGCTACGCGAGTTGGCCGACGAGGCCGGGCAGACCCACGTGCTCATGAACAATTGTTACCGCGACTATGCGCAGACCAACGCCGCGACGCTGGCCGGGCTCCTCGGCGCCGACTGATCACCGTCGCCGGCTCACCCGATCCGGGTGGTGCCGACTCACCCGCCCCGCCGGCAGGGTGGACACGGTGGGTAGGGCCGCCTCAGGGTGGCCGACGCCGGAGACGACACGGAGGTGACGGGGATGACGGTTCGAGTGGTGACGGATCGACGGCGTGGTGCCGTCCTGCACGTGGTCGGTACGGCCGACAACGCCCGGCGCGCCCCGAAGGGCAGCCCGATGCGGGCCCGCCGTGGCCCGGCGGGGCCGCCACGGCGCGCCGACGACCGACGGTGGGACAGCACGGAACGGGGGTCGACCGATGGCTGACACGATGATCTCAGCGTTCGAGTCCTCGCTGGACAAGACGAACCTCATTCTCAAGGACATCGAGAACGCGTACGGGTGGCCGAAGGATCGGCGCAACCAGTCGTACGCGGCCCTGCGCACGGTGCTGCACCTGCTGCGCGACCGGCTGCCGGTGGACGAGAGTGTGGAGTTCGCCCAGCAGTTGCCGGTGCTGGTCCGGGGGATCTACTTCGACGGCTGGAACCCGTCGGACGTCCCGATCAAGCTCAACCGGGACGACTTCCTCTACGAGGTTCGTCAGGGCTTCCCGTACGACGTCCAGGGCGGCCCGGAGCGGGTGACGCAGGTGGTGCTGGACACCCTGCGCCGACACGTCACCCAGGGCGAGTGGCAGGACGTGAAGGACACCATGCCCAAGGACCTCGCCAGGATGATGCCGTGATGGCGTGACGCCGCGAGCCCGCCCGACGACCCGTTGGGCGGGCTCAGTCGCCGGAGGTGTCCGCCTCGGCGGACGGTGGCACCCGGGATACCGGGTGCCCGGCAGCACGGGCCAGGGCGGCGAACGCGACGGCATCGACGATGGCGGCGCCGCCCGGATCATTGTTGAAGTAGACGTACGCCGGCTCGTCCGCGCCGAAGGCGTCGGCCAGCCGGCTCACCCATGACCGGAGCGCGGCGTGGCCGTACCGGGGCCAGGGCCGCGCCCGCCCCTCGTGCAGCCGCAGGTAGCCGAAGTCGGTGGTGCGCCAGAGTGGGGCGACCGGGCGTCCGAGCCGGTCCGCCCAGACCAGCGCCGCCCGACGCCGTTCCAGCACCGCGCGGGTGGCGTCGGTCCACCAGGAGGGGTGCCGGGGCTCAACCGCGACCCGCACCTCCGCCGGAAACAGCCGCAGTGTCGCGTCGAGCGCCTCGACGTCCGCCCGCAGGTTCGGTGGCAGTTGCAGCAGCACCGGGCCGAGCCGGTCACCGAGCGCGGTGGCGCGACCGAGGAACCGGGCCACCGGCTCGGCCGGGTCGCGCAGCCGCTTGATGTGGGTGAGGTAGCGGCTCATCTTCACCGCCACGCAGAAGTCCGGCGGGGTCCGTGCCCGCCAGGCGGCGAAGGTGTCCCGCTCCGGCAGCCGGTAGAAGGCGTTGTTGACCTCGACCGTGGCGAACCCTTCCGCGAAGTGCTCCAGCCAGAGTCGCTGCGGCAGCCCCTGGGGGTAGAAGCGGCCCCGCCAGTCGCGGTACTGCCAGCCGGACGTGCCCACCAGGATCACCGCCCCATCCTGGCACTCTGCGCCGCCGCTCGCGAACTGCCCGTGTCGCCCCGGTTCGACGTCTACGGTGAGGGTTAGAGAAGATCGCGCGTGGGGTACCACCCGCAGCACGACGAACCCCGGCTAACGGCGGGGCGGCACACCGAGGGAGTACCGATGCCACTCAACGATGACGACATGCAGACCACGGGCGGCGGCGGCATGGAGGGCCCGGCCGACGGTGGCGCGACCCCCGGCCAGCACGACGGTGGCGCTGACGGCAGCGCGGAGGGTCCCGCCGACGGCGGTGCCACTCCGGGCCAGCACGACGGTGGCGCCGACGGCAGCGCGGAGGGTCCCGCCGACGGCGGTGCCACCCCGGGCCAGCACGACGGTGGCGCCGACGGCAGCGCGGAGGGTCCCGCCGACGGCGGTGCCACCCCGGGCCAGCAGGACGGTGGCGCTGACGGCAGCGCCCGGTAGCGGCACACCATGACGCACCTCGACCCGCCGGGCGGCCACAGCCGCCCGGCGGTTTCGTCCGCAGACGCCACCGCCGCGCTGGCCCGCTGCGTCTCGGTCGAGCCAGCCAAGTTCGTCGCCGCGCACTGGGGGCACACCCCGCTGCTGTCCCGCGCCGCCGAGCTGCCCGACCCGACCGGCTTCACCGACCTGCTCAGCCCCGCCGACGCCGACGAGCTGCTGAGCCGGCGGGGTCTGCGTACCCCGTTCCTGCGCGTCGCCAGGGACGGCCAGTTGGTCGCGGCGGCGCGCTGGACCGGTGGCGGCGGCGCGGGAGCCGAGATCGGCGACCAGGTGCTCGACGAGCGGGTCCTGGAGCAGTACGCCTCCGGCGCCACGCTGGTGCTGCAGGGCCTGCACCGGATCTGGCCGCCGTTGGTCGACTTCGCCCGCGACCTGGGCCTCGCGCTCAACCAGCCGTTGCAGATCAACGCCTACCTCACCCCGGCGGGCAGCCAGGGCTTCGCCACCCACTACGACACCCACGACGTGTTCGTGCTCCAGGTCGACGGCCGCAAACACTGGCGGATCCATCCGCCGGTGCTGCCCGATCCGCTGGAGAAGCAGCCGTGGGGCGGACGCGCCGACGAGGTCGGCGCGACCGCGCAGGGCCCCGCCGCGCTGGACGTGGTGCTCGCCCCCGGCGACGCCCTCTACCTGCCCCGGGGCTGGCTGCACAGCGCGCAGGCGCAGGACGCGAGCTCGCTGCACCTGACCGTCGGCATCCGCGCGCTCACCCGCTACGCCCTGGTCGAGGAGCTGCTCGCGCTGGCCGCCGAGGACCAGCGGCTGCGCGCCAGCCTGCCGTTCGGCACCGACGTCGCCGACCCGGACGCCATCGAGCCGGAGCTGACCGAGACGGTGGAGGCGCTGCGGGACTGGCTGCTGCGCGCCGACCCGGGCGCGGTCGCCGCGCGGCTGCGGCAGCGCGTCTGGCCGGCCGCCCGCCCGGCGCCGATCCGGCCGCTCGCCCAGGCCAACGCGCTGGCCGCACTGGACGCCGACTCCCGGCTCACCCTGCGCCCCGGCCTGCGCTGGCAGCTCGTACCGCAGGATTCGGACACGGTGGCGCTGCGGCTGTTCGACCGCACCATCACTCTGCCGGCCGACTGCGAGCCGGCGGCTCGCGCCCTGCTCAATGGCACGGTCACCCGGGTCGGTGACCTACCCGGGCTGCCCGACGACGCGGACCGGGTCACCCTGGCCCGCCGACTGCTCCGCGAGGCCGTCCTGGTCCCGGCCTGAGCGAAGCGCCTAACCGGCTGTGGCCCCGACCAGCTCGATCCTGAGCGTGTTCGTGACCTCGTCGGTCAGCTCGCCCTCCGCGCCGACCGAGATCGTGCCCTGGTCGGTGACGCCGAAGACGAGTTCCACAGTGCCGGCCTTCAGCACCAACGGGTCGTCCCCGTCGGTGCCGGCGGCGACCGCCGCGCGAATCGTGGTGATCGCCTCGACGAGGGTCTCCTCGACGGCGCTGTTCCGCAGCTCGTGTCGACCCTGGAGATCCTCGGCGACGAGAGTGATGTCGATCGTGTGGGTCCGCTGCCGGGAGCGGCTCCCGCCCACCTTGACCTTCCAGCCGATCACCGGGACCCGAAAGTCCAGGCCACCGCCGAGCTTTGTGGTGACGACCGCGCTCAAGACCAGCTGAACCGAACCGACCCGCAGGTCCCGGCCCACGTTGGTCGTGGAGATGCCGGCCTGTTTCACCGCGTCCTTCACCGCCGACACCAGTTCCTCGACCGGCACGCTGTAGTCGATCACGTCCATGTCGTACCTGACCTTCCGCGCGAGTGGGTGGCCGACCAGTCAGAGGGCAGCGGTGGCGAACGGGTCGCCGTAGACGGCGTATGCCAGCCAGGTCGGGTCGAGCGGGTCGTCCTGCTGGTCGGTCCGTGCGGCGAGGGCCGCCGCGCCGAGCGTGGCACCCTCGGCGAGGGACCGGTAGAACGAGGTCGCGAAGCGAGCCGAGCTTTCCGAACGCACCGCCCAGAGCGTGCCGACGAACGCACCGGCACCGGACGCCATGAACTGCTGGGCCCAGCCGAGCATCCTGGTGTACGTCGGTGCCACGCCCGCGCTCCGGCACGCGTTGATGAACACCAGGGGACCGGTCGCCTCCAGCAGTTTCCGGATGCGGGCCTCGGCGAGCAGGGACGGCTTGAACCGACCGCCCTCCATGTCGATGAACGAGCCGTCCGACGAGAACGTGTTGTGGCAGGCGAAGTGGGTCGCGCCCAGCGCCCCCGAGTTGATCAGGGCGAGCAGATCGTCCGCGCTGGTGATTGGCGCGCTGTCGACCGCGCCGAGGATCGCGCGAATGGTGGCGATCTCCTCGTGCGCCCCGGTGGGAGCCTTCGGCGGCACCACGAAGCGCGGGTTGCGCAGGCCGATCGTCGCCGACCGGTGCTGACCGTAGGTGCGGCGTACCACCGGGACCTGTTCGACGAGGAAACCGGCATCCCGCTGGGCACTGAGCGGATAGAGCAACTCCCACGGGACCACGTCGTGGTCAGTGGCGATCGTGAAGGCGCTCATCGTGGCGCCCACCTGCCAGAACTGGTCCCGCACGTCGGCGGGCACCATCTCCGACCACAGCTGGATGCCCGCCGACCGGATGACCTCGCGGGTCATCGTCGCGCTGTAGCGGGAGCCCTCGGCCAACTGCTGCAGCTCCCTGATCGCGTTCTCCACCGCGGCGTTCGGTGTGTTCGCGACCGACTCGACAACGGGGGCGAACAGCGCCGCCTCGGAGCGCAACTGGAAGGTGTACCGGCTGCCGTCGAACCGCACCTCCATGGTGACCTCGCCCGGCCGTGCCTGCGGGGCCTCCAGCAGCCCCGCCTGTGCCCGCCCGCTGCGGAACGGCCCACCGTCGGAGACCGAGACCTCGACCGACACCTCGCCGAGAAAGGTGCCGCCGGCCCAGGCCGTCACGTCGATCCGGTGCAGGCCAGGGGTACGCGCCCCGAAACCGAACCGGACCGGCGCCGGATCCTCGCCCGGCGTGACCAGCATGGTCTGCTGGAGCGGGCCCTCGGCGTGCAGGCCGGAGGGTGCGTGGGCGGTCACGGTCACCGGCGTGCCCTCGTCGGCGACGGAGAGGTTCGCCAGCCTCGCGGTCACGGCGTTCGGGTGCACCGACCGCCCTTCGCTGACGAGTCGGACGTCGAGGCTCAGGTCCCGACCCGCCGGGACCTGGCTGGGCGCCCGCGCCACCAGCAGCCGCTCCGGCCGCTGCCCGGCACCGGGAAGCGTCGAGTTCGGCCTACCCCGAGGCGCTTTCCGGTGCGCAGGAAACGGAATGTTCCGGAATTTCCTGCTGGGATAGCGGGATGTTGCTCGGCTGAACATGCCCACTCTGCCCTGGTCCCGATCCCGCAGGTAGCCCAGCTCCCGATCTCCGAGGGTCAGCTGGGCCCGTACGGCCCGGAGCGTGATACCGCCAGGAGCGAGCATGTCCCGGTCCAGCCACTGGCCGATGGCAGTCTTGGCGTGGGCCAACTCATGAACCGTGAACCGTCGGGTGATCGACCCCCAGGCATCGATCAGGTAGGCGCGGACGGCGGGTACGGCGTCCGTGACCGCCTGCCGTACGACCGCCGCCGGGTCGGTCACCCGGATGTCGACGGCGATCCGCGCCGTGAACCTGTGCCGGTGGTCCTTGGCGGGCAGGAGGACCTCGAGAGTGACACGGTGAGCGCCGATGTCCACCTCGTAGCGGGTCGAGTACCTGGCGAGTGCCCGAACTGACCAGCGCGTCGGTGTGCCGCTGTCGGCGACCTCCAGATCACCCTTGCGGGTCGAGTGGACGATGGCCGCCCGCTGGTGGGCCGGGGGTGGCATGACCAGCCGCACCGGCTCCTCGTTGAGGAGCGCGGGCATCGTCGGCCCGGTGGACGTGGTGTCCGTGTCGAACCTCGTTGCGAGCATGTCGATGAGCCGACGGTTGTCCGAATAGGCGCTCCGCACGCGGATCCGCCAGGCTTCCAGACGGCTGAGCGGCCGGAGAGATGGGGGCAGATCTCTGTCGGTAGGCTGCCTCGCGTCGCCCACCAGTACGACGATGACGGGGATGGTCAGCGCGAGGGCGGTCTCAACCTCCCGACGGGCGGTGTCGGAAAGGCCGCCCGCCACGCCGTCCTCGCTGCCCCATGTCTGTCCGATCACGACGATCATCGCCGACGAGTCCACCAGCCGGCGCCGCCGATCGGCGTCGTCGACTCCGACCGCCAAAAAGCGACCGGGAAAGACGCTTTCGCGGCCGAATCGGGCGGTCAGCGCGTCGCCGATCAGTACCGCGACGAAGCTCTCGTCGTCGCGGGGATCGTTGATGAAGAAGCTGACCATTTCGCGTACCGTATCGGAGTTCCGAGGCCCGCTGGCCGCTGCGGCGGTCGGCTATTCGACAGTTCACTATGGACGTCGCGGCCAGAACGACGTGCCGGAGGTCAGCGGCCGAGCACCAGCAGCAGCACAGTGGCGACCACGCCGGCGCCGAGCACCACCGTGATCGGTCGGGGCCCGAGCATCGCGTGCCGGCGGTCGGCCAGCACCCGCGCCGGCACCAGGCCGATCAGCGGCCCGAGCAGGGTCACCACCAGCGCGAGCACCGGCATTCCGACCGCCAGGTCGCCGCCGTACCCGACGCCGAGCGCACGCGCGCCGGTGCCCAGGGCGTACGCCAGCACGGCGCCGGCCACCCCGCAGAGCGCCAGCAGCGGGTTGACCGAGCCCGGCAGCTCACCCGGCTGCCCGGCCCGGTCGAGCAGGTCACGGGCCCGTCCGAGCAGCAGCACCGGGTCGGTGGCCCCGTTGCCGTTGGCGGGCGCGGGCGGGCCGCCGAGTCGGCGAGCGCCCAGCCGCGTGCGTACCTGCTGCCACAGGTGGGCCACCTCGGCGTCCACGCGTTCCTGCTGCTCGCGTGCGGCGACAAGCTCCTCCTCGGCACGCCGGACCTGATCGGTGGCGTCGGCGACCGCCCGCTCGGCCGCTGCGCACTGCCGGTCGTACCAGCTGTGCGCCTCGCCGCGCTGTTCGCGTACCCGTGCGGTCAGGTCGGCCAACCGCCGGAGCTGCGCCGCGTACGTCTCGCTGGTCACCGGTTCGTTCATCGCGACGGTCCGTAGGGGATGATCACCTGTCCGGTGCGGTGGACCGCCCGGTCGAAGAAGAGCCCCCGCCAGGGGCGGGGATACCAGTCGGGGCCGCCGGTGCCCGGGTAGAGCGAGGAGCCCAGCTCGCCGCCGTGGGCGTCCAGCGCCACCCAGGCGCCAATCTGGTCGGTGCGGGCGGCCGGCCCACCCAGGTCGGCGCGCATCCGGGCCACCCCCCGCCACCAGGCCAGCACGTGCGTCCGTCGTTCCGGTCCGTCGTGCAGGATCCGGCGTAGCTGCTCCAGGCCGGTACGCCGGCCCACGCGGGCGGCCAGCGCTCCGGCTGCCGCGTCGACCGCGAACAGCAGCAGGTAGTGCGGGCTGCCCGGGCCGGTCAGCCCGTCGGCCGTCTCGGCCATCAGCTCGCCGACGGTCTCCTCGTCGTACCAGGCGGCGTCGTCGGCCAGGTCGTCGTAGAGGGCGCGGGCGATCGGGTCGGCGTCCGCGTCGAGGCAGGCGATGGAGAACCGGGCGGTGCCCGGCGGGTGCTGGCGGGCCAGCGACCGGGCCGCCGCGTCCAGGACCGCGCACGCCTCGTCCACGCGTGTGCCCAGCACCGCGAGGTTGCGCCCCGGGGCGCGCGGCAGCCGCAGTGCCGCCGAACGGGACTGCACGTCGATGATCTCGCCGAGCAGGGCCACCGGGCTGCGCGGCGCGGCCCCGTCCGACGGCACGGCGAGCGCCCGGAAGTCCGGGGCGTCGGGCAGCCGGGGAATCGCGTCGCCGTCGAAGAGCCGGGCCGGCGCCGCGTCGGCCGGGCGCATCCGCCACAGCTGGTGCTGCAACCCGCTCCACGTCTCCCAGTCGCTGGCCGACGGGATGCGGGCCACCTCGTTGCCCTCCACCATGCCCGACTCGGCGTTGATCACCGCGTGCCAGCGGGGCAGCGACTGCGCCGCGTCGTTGCGCTCGGCGAGGATCCGCAGCGCCTTGGGCAACGCGATGCGCAGGGCGAACTGGGCGACCAGCGCGGGACGGCCCCACAGCGCCTCGATGCCCCGCACGTCCTGCGAGGCGAGCACCAGGTGGATGCCCTGCGACCGGCCCCGCCGGGCCAGGTCCTCCAGCAGGTCGGCCGCCTCGCGGGCGACCACGTCCCGACCGGCCAGCAGCATCTGGAACTCGTCGACCACCGCGACGATCCGTGGCCAGTGCCCTGTCGGGTCGACCGCCCGCAGCTCGGCCAGCTTGGTCACCTCGTGCTTCTTGGCCGCGTCGGCACGCCGGCGCAGCTCCTCGGCGAGGAAGCGCAGCAGCGCCAGCCCGAACTCCCGGTCGGTGTTGACGTTGATGCCGACCAGACGCATGTGCGGCAGCCAGCTCGGGTCGCGTCGGCCCTGCGCGAACCGCGCGAAGGACACCCCCTCCTTGAAGTCCAGCAGGTAGAACTCCAGCTCGGCGGGGGAGTAGCGGGCCGCCAGCGCGCCGATCCAGGCGAAGATCAGGTTGGTCTTGCCGGTGCCGGACGGCCCACCGATCAGCGCGTGCGGTGGATAGTCGCCCAACGTCAGCCGCACCGGTCGGCCCTGCGGCCCCTCACCGATCGGCGCGGTCAGCCCGTCGGCGGAATCCTCCCGCCACATCAGCTCGGGCGGGGGCAGCAGGTCGGCGAACGGGGTCGGCGGTGGGCCCGCGTTCACCCGGGCGGCGGTCTCCCGGCAGGTCTCGGTGACCAGCGTCGCCGGTGGCGATGGGTCCAGCCGGACCGGCAGACCGGACGACCCTCCGATGCGCGCGCCGGACGCCTCGGCCACGACCCGGGTCACCGTCGGGTCCTCCGGCAACGGCACGCCGTGGACCACCAGGTGCACCCCGCAGGCCGCGCCGGCCCGCACCACCCGGTCCAGCTGACCGCGTTCGTGTCGATTCAGCTCGTCACCACCGAGCAGCACCGCCACCCGCCACGGTTCGGGTCGTCGGCCGGTCGCCGCGGCCAGTTCGCGCAGGGACGCGTACTCGCCGGCGAGCACTGTCTCGTTGATCCGCCGGATCTGCTCCACCAGGTCGTCCAGCAGAGGACCCAGCCCACCGGGGCCGACGAAGGTGAGCAGCCCCGCCGTGCCCAGCGGGGCGAACCCGGCCAGGCCGCCGCCGAGTTGCTCCGGGTCGTACCCGATCAGCCGTACCGCCCCCGGGTCGGCACGCCCGACGGCCCGCAGCAGCAACGCGGACACCACCGCGTCGCAGCCGGCGCGGTCGTCCCCGGAAAGGTGCACGTGCCCGGCGTCGAGCAGAGGCACCAGCGCGGGCACCGGGTCGACGCCGTCGATCCGGACCGTGCCGACCCGCAGCGCACCGGGTGGCTCCGCCCGCCGGGCGGGCGTCGGCGCCCACCCCGGCCAGCCCGCCCCCGCGCAGCCGGGCGCCTCCTGACGGGCGGCGTCGGCGGCCCGCCGGGCCAGCTCCCCGATCCGGGCGGAGTGCTGGGCGTCGATCTCGGCGAGGCGGCGGTCCCGCTGGGCGGCCACCCGTTCCGGTACGGCGGCGGCGGCCCGCCGGACCCGGGCCAGCCGTTCCCGCCCGGCGGTCAGCTCGGCCTGGGCGGCAGACAGCCGGGTACGGGTGGCGCCCAACGCCTCGGCGAGAGTGTCCCGGACACGGGTGGCCAGCTGACCGCGCCGGTCAGCCATCGGAGCCCCGACGGGTGGGCGCGTCCCGCCACGGGTTGCCCGAGCGCGGCAGCGTGCCGGACCGCTGCCCAGCGGCGCCACCCGGCCGCTGAACCGGACCGTCGGCACGTGGACTCCCGCCGGTCGGCCGTCCAGCAGCCGGTTGCCCCACGTTCGCCGGTTGTGGGGCGGTGCCCGAGGGCAGGTCCCGGCCGAGCCGGGCGAGCAGCAGCCCGGTCGCCACGCCGGCTGTCACCGCCGAGTCGGCGGCGTGCGGCGGCTCCCCGGAGGCACGCGGCGGCGGCATCCGGCACACCCGGGTCAGCAGCGTCTCCAGCACCGGCGGCGGCAGGCCGGGCAGCAGGTCGCGGACGCGCCCGTCCAACTCCCCGCGCAGCCGCCCGAGGTCGGTGGCGCGCGGCGGGTGCCCCAGCAGCTCACCGGCCAGCTCGCGCAGCAGCGGTGGCGCCAGCGCCGCCATGCCCAGCCCCACGTCGGCCGGGGCCCGGCGCAGTTCGGTACGCAGCCGGTCCCGATCGCCGGCGCGCACCCCGCGTACGACCCGGCGCAGCAACTCCTGGGAGTCGTCCAGCCGCTCGTCGGGTTCGTCGGCGCCGCCGTCGCGCCCGCCGGTCAGCTCGGCCACCCGCACCGACCACCAACGGCGCAGCCGCACCTGCTCGGCGGGCTCCGGCGTGACGACGGTCGGCCCGGCCGCCGGTGGTGTGTCGTGGCGGGGTTCGCGCGGTTGCGGGCGGGCCGCCGGGGCGCCGTCCGCGCCGAGCCCGATCGCGGCCAGGTACGCCGACAGTTGCTCCTGCGCCACGCGCAGCGCGTAGCCGGCGCTCTCGGCGTGCTCGGTGGCGGCGGACAGCTCGGGCACCCCCATCGGGTTGGCCGACTCCTGACGTACCCAGCGCAGTCGCTCCGCGGCCAGGCCGAACTTCTCCAGCGCCTGCCCGAGCAGGGCCACCGGGAACTCCTCGCTGGCCGCACGGACCTGCCCACCGACGTCCTCGATGATGGACACGGCGGCCTACAGGGTGGCGACGTAGAGCTGCGCCTGCTCCACCGCGACCAGTGTCGCGGCGAGACACTCCTCCAGCTCCTGGCTGGCCTGGGTCAGCGACGCCTGGGCCGCCTCCACCGTCTCGTGCCCGCTGCCCTCCAGCGCGCCGGCCAGGGTCTGCTGCGCCTCGGCCAGCTTCTCGCCGGCCGCCTGCACGGCTGTCTGCCCGTCGGAGATCTGTTGGAGGGCGACATCGATGGCAGCCTTCAGCTCGGCGACGCTCGCCACGGTGGAACCTCCTGGGGGCGGGGAGATCTCCATTAGAGCCTATTGGTGGCCACGAAAGAACATCCGCCCTGTCGGTGTTCCTGCCCGCCTGACCGGTAGGTGCCCGGAAGTGCCGGGAGTCCGTTCTGTGGGAGTCCCAGTGTGAGAACTTCTCAGTTGCTGGTCGGGTCCTCGCGGAGCCAGCGCGGGCCGTACACCTCGGCGCCCAGCGCCGTCACGCGGCCCCGCAACTCCCGGTCGGCCGTGACCACCAGCCGGCGACGCAGCGGCGCCCCCTCCACCAGCTCGACCACCGAGTCGTCACCGGAGCCGGCAGCGGAGACCACCCGGACGCCCTCGGTGCCCGGGACGTCCCGCGCGGCCCCCTCGACCACCAGCACCACCTCCACCGGCGCGGTCAGTCGAGCCGGCAGCCCGACGGTCGCCACCGGGGCGAGGGAGTCGCGCAACCGGGCCGCGGCCCCGGCGCGGTCACGCCACCACCCGTTCGGGCGGGAGCCCACCACGTTGGCGCCATCCACGATCAGCAGCGGGGTCTCATCCATCCCGTCAGCCTGCCACCAACGGTCGGCCCCGGCCCGACGCCACTCCCGAGATGCCGGTGCTCCGCCATCTGCGGCGTTTGTCAGGGCGCGCGCCGGGTAGCCCCTGCCGACCGTGCCGCGCCAACTGCGGAGGACAGACATGATGGGACCCGGTGACACCGGCTCCGACCCGTGGGACGAATTCCTGGCCAGGTACTTCGGCCGGGGCGAGGGAGGGCGCCGACCGCCGCACCGGGTCGACATCACCCGACTGATGACGGCTGACGCCCGGGAGATGCTGGCCGACGCGGCCCGGAGGGCCGCGCAACGCCACAGCAGCGACCTGGACACCGACCACCTGCTCTGGGCGGCGCTACAACGCGAACCCCTGCGTGACCTGGTACGCCGGGCCGGCGCCGACCCGGACACCCTGCTCAACGCGCTCGGCGGGAAGGGCGACGGCGCGCCGCGCGGGGAGGTGCCGCCCAACCTGTCGTTGACCCCAGCCGCCAAGCGCGCGCTGCTCGACGCCCATCAGCTGTCGAGGGCGATGGGCGCCAACTACATCGGCCCGGAACACATCCTGATGGCGCTGCCGCTCAACCCGGAGTCGCCGGCCGGGCGGATGCTGGCCGCCGGTCGGATCCAACCCGAGTCGTTGCAGGCGGCCAACGCCGAGCGCGGGCCGATGACCGGCCCGAAGCCCGACCGCGGCACCCCGACCCTCGACCAGTACGGGCAGGACCTCACCGACCTGGCCCGCAACGATCAGATCGACCCGGTGATCGGACGGGCCGACGAGATCGAGCAGGCCGTCGAGATCCTGTCCCGGCGTACCAAGAACAACCCGGTGCTGATCGGTGAGGCCGGCGTCGGCAAGACCGCCATCGTCGAGGGGTTGGCCGAACGGATCTGCGACGGTGACGTCCCGCAGACCCTGCTCGGCAAGCGGGTCGTCCAACTCGACCTGGCCGGCCTGGTCGCCGGCACCCGGTACCGGGGCGACTTCGAGGAGCGGCTGAAGAAGGTGATCGACGAGATCCGGGCGCACCGGGACGAGCTGATCATCTTCATGGACGAGATTCACACGCTGGTCGGGGCGGGTGGCGCCGGCAGCGAGGGCGGGATGGACGCGTCCAACATGCTCAAACCCGCGCTGGCCCGGGGCGAGCTGCGGGTGATCGGCGCGACGACGCTGGACGAGTACCGCAAGACCATCGAGAAGGACGCCGCGCTGGCCCGGCGCTTCCAGCCGGTGCTGGTGCCCGAGCCCAGCGTCGACGACACGATCGCCATCCTGCGGGGGCTGCGCGACCGGTACGAGGCACACCATCAGGTGCGCTTCACCGACGAGGCACTGGTCGCCGCCGCCGAGCTGTCCGACCGGTACGTCACCGACCGGTTCCTGCCGGACAAGGCCATCGACCTCATGGACCAGTCCGGCGCACGGGTGCGACTGCGTACCCGCACTCCCGCCTCCGACGTGCGGGAGCTGGAGCAGCAGCTCGACGAGGTACGCCGCGACAAGGAACAGGCCGTCACCGACGAGCAGTACGAGCGGGCCTCCGCGCTGCGCGACCGGATCTCCGAGCTGGAGGAGGCGATGCGTCGCGCGAACGGCGACAACGGGTCGGCCTCGCAGGTGCCCGAGGTGGGCCCGCAGGAGATCGCCGAGGTGGTCTCCCGGGCCACCGGCATCCCGGTCAGCCAGCTCACCGAGGAGGAACGGGACCGGCTGTTGCGCCTGGAGGGGCACCTGCACCAGAAGGTGGTCGGCCAGGACGACGCCGTCACCGCGGTCGCCGAGGCCGTCCGTCGCTCCCGGGCCGGGCTGGCCGACCCGGAGCGGCCGATGGGCAGCTTCCTGTTCCTCGGCCCGACCGGCGTCGGCAAGACCGAGCTGGCCCGCGCCCTGGCCGAGGCGTTGTTCGGCGAGGCGGACCGGATGGTCCGGGTCGACATGAGCGAGTTCCAGGAGCGGCACACGGTCAGCCGGCTGGTCGGCGCCCCACCCGGGTACGTCGGCTACGAGGAGGCCGGCCAGCTCACCGAGGCGGTGCGCCGCCGCCCGTACGCGGTGGTGCTGCTCGACGAGATCGAGAAGGCCCACCCGGACGTGTTCAACATCCTGCTCCAGGTGCTCGACGACGGGCGGCTCACCGACAGCCAGGGCCGGACGGTGAACTTCAAGAACACCGTCCTGATCATGACGAGCAACCTCGGCTCCGAGCTGATCACCGGCACCCAGCGGGCCGTCGGGTTCGGCACCGGTGCGCCGGGCAGCGAGCAGGAGAACGAGGAGCTGCGCGAACGGTTGATGCGCCGCCTGCAGGAGAACTTCCGCCCGGAGTTCCTCAACCGCATCGACGAGGTCATCATCTTCCGACGGCTGGAGGCCGAGCAGTTGCGCGACATCACCGCGCTGCTGCTGGAGGAGACCCGCCGGCGCATGCACGCCCAGGACCTCCAGGTGGAGTTCACCACCGCCGGCATCGACTGGCTCGCCGAGCACGGCTACCAGCCGGAGTTCGGCGCCCGCCCGCTGCGCCGCGTGATTCAGCGGGAGGTGGACAACCACCTGTCCCGGATGCTGCTGGAGTCGGCGATCTCACCCGGGCAGAAGGTCATCGTGGACGTCCGCGACGGCGCGCTCACCTTCGACGTGACCGCGGGCGAGCGGGGGTACACCGCCGCCACGACCACGCACCCGCGATGAGTGGGCCGACGCGACGAGGCGAACCTGAAGAGCCGCACGAGCCCGCGGAGACCCGGGACGAGGACCACCATCCCGACCCGATCCTGGCGTCGCCCACCGCGAACCCCCGCAGGACGCGGGTGCCCGCGGAGGGCCTGCATCCGAAGACCGACCAGGACGACCCGGAGACGTCCGGGCCGCCGCCTGCGAGAGGAGACCTGATGGTACGCGAAGCGCGGCTCGACCCCGAGGTGGAAGTGCTCTGGGAGGACTTCCACGCCGAGGTCAACGTTCCGTCGGAGCAGCTGCGTACCTGGCTGCTGACCCGGGGTTCCGGGGAGGAGGCGTTCAGCCCGAGCCCGAACCTCGACCTGCCCCAGCCGGGCCGGGAGATCCTCAAGGTGCTGAACAAGCGCAAGGTCGACCTCACCCCGGAGGACATCGAGGTGATGCGGGAGGCGGTCGAGCGGATCCGCGAGCTGATGGACGCCAAGCCGTCGCGCGGCAGCGCCGACGACAACTGGCGGCACTCGCTGCTCGACCTGGGTCACGACCCGCTCGTCGAACGCTGAGAGGTGCCACGCTCGACGGTGCCGTCCCGGGCAGGGACGGCACCGTCGCGTCACGCTACTGGCCCTGGTCGGGCTCCAGGCTGCCGATGGTCAGACCCGCCGCGTCGGCGGCGGCGTCCCGGTCACCACGGGTCTGGTCCTCCCTGCTGAGCAGGTTGGCGTACTCGGTGACGTCGGCCGGGTCGGGCACCTCCGGCAGTCGGCGCAGGAACGCCTCCACCTGACGTGTGGCGGCGGTGTGCGCGGCAGCCGCCTGGCGGAGCAGTTCGCGGTCGTCGGCGGGCGGGTAGAGGTCGGTCATGTCCGCCAGATACCCGGACAACGGCGGTTCGCACCGCCACCGGCCGGGAATACCTCTCACTCAGCCCGGCTGGACCCCGGTGGGCTGCCGGACGCCGAACCCCGGATTGCGCAGCAGCCAGGCCAGGTACGCGGGATGCGGGGCCAACGAGTCGACGTACGCCGCCTTGGCCGTCTCCAACACCAGTTCGGCCTCCCGGGCGGCGGGGGCGTCCGGGTGCCAGCCGAGCAACAGCCGCCAGCGCAGCGGTATCCCGGCGAGCCGACGGGTGACCAACCCGGCCACCGGGCGGAACGTCGCCTGGCACAGCGCCACCCCCACGCCGGCGTCCACCAGGTCGAGGCAGCCACGGATGTCGGTCTCGTACACCTTGCGAGGGGTGAAGCCGGCGCGGGCGCAGGCGGCGGCGAAGCAGTCGCTGAAGCAGCCGTCGCCCGGCGCGGCCACCCACTGCTCGTGACGCAGGTCCGCCAGGCGCACCTCGTCGTGCGCCGCGAGGGGGTGCGTCTCCGGCAGCAGCACCAGCACCGGGTCGATGGCCACCTCCTGCCAGCTCAGACCGAACCCGACCGACGGGCTGGCGTCACCGCACACACCGGTGAGCGCGAAGTCCAGTCGGCCGCCGGTCACCAACTGCGCCAACTCGTCCACCGACCAGGAGGCGTACGTGGTGATCTGGGCGGGGGGCTGCTCGGCGGCCAACCGGTGCACCAGCCTGCCGAGGATCGGGCTGTTCACCCCGCCGAACCGGTAGCAGGGCGGCGCGTCGCCGGCCCCGGCCAGGCGGGCGGCCTCGTCCTGCAGCCCTTTCATCGCCGGCAGCAGCACCCGGGCACGGGCCAGCACCAGCTCGCCGAGCGCGGTGGGCCGGGCACCGCGCCGATCCCGGTCGAACAGCGGGCCGCCCAGTGTCCGCTCGATGCGCTGGAGCTGGGCGGTGAGCGCCGGCTGGGCCAGGCCGAGCGCCGACGCCGCCTTCGTCACACTCCCCGTCTCCGCGATAGCGCAGACCACCCGCAGGTGACGCAGCTCCAGGTTCATACCGTGACGGTAGGACTACGAGTCAGCTGGCGGAATAGCCCGACCGGATCGGTGACAATGAATGCTTTAGGCGGGCGTCGCCGCCCGTCAGCCGCGGGGCGGCTCCGGCAGGTCCGCCAGGTACGTCGGCCGCCGGGTCACCGCGTCGAGCACCTTGTCCACCACGCCGACCGCCGGCTCCACGATCCGGTTCCACGGAGGCGTGGCCGGGGTGCCCGGGTGCGGTCGGGTCGGGGCTGCCTCCTCGGCGATCTCCAGCCGGTTGCCGAGCCGGATCAGCTCCTCCTCGGTCGCGACCGTGCGCAGCTCGGTGACGAGCGCGCCCACCCCGTCGACGTGCCGGCGGACCCGCTCGGTGACGTCGATCAGCGTCTCCTCGGTCATCCCCTTGAGGGTGGACAGCAGGCTGGCGTCGGCGTTGATCTCGGCGTCCACCCGCTCGGTGGCGGTCGGCAGCGCGGCGCGCACCGCCGGCAGCAGGTACTGCTCCTCGGCGGACAGGTGCCGCGACAGCGCGGCGGTGAGCACCGCCAACCCTTCCTGCGGCGTGGCGTCCGGACCGGTGAGCTGGTCCAGCAGCGCCAGCAGCTGCCGGTGCTCGCGATCCACGATGTCGGCGATGTTGCGGCCACCGGGCCGGTAGCCCTCCTCGGGTGCGGGCGTGGGCGGCAGCGGCGGCAGGGGAACGGCGGACATGGTGCCCTCCTCGACTGGCGGGCGGAAGCTCCGGCAGGGGATGTGCGGTCGTGGGCGGCGGTACCCGAACGAGGCCCCGGCGAAACCGATCCGTCGATGCCTTGGTGCGCGTGCGACACGTGCGCCGGACTGTCTGCGCCGGTGCGCCAAACTGTCTGCGCCGGTGCGCCGGCCTGTCGACCGGCTCGGGCTGGTATGAAGAGGCGATGACGAGCGATGCCGCCTCCGCCCGACCCGACCCCACCGCAGAGGTCGTGGACCTCTGCCGCGACCTGCTGCGCATCGACACCACCAACACGGGGGACAACGACACCAGTGTCGGCGAGCGCCGCGCGGCCGAGTACGTGGCGGAGAAGCTCGCCGAGGTGGGCGTCGAGTCCGTCCTGCACGAGTCCGCGCCGGGCCGGGCGAACGTGGTGGCCCGCATCCCGGGCACCGACCCGAGCCGGGGTGCGCTGCTGGTGCACGGCCACCTGGACGTGGTGCCCGCCGACGCCGACGAGTGGTCGGTGCACCCGTTCTCCGGCGAGCTGCGCGACGGCTACCTGTGGGGCCGCGGCGCGATCGACATGAAGGACTTCGACGCGATGGTGCTCGCCGTAGTGCGGCACTGGCAGCGCACCGGGGTACGCCCCCCGCGCGACATCGTGCTCGCGTACACCGCCGACGAGGAGGCGGGCAGCGACTACGGCGCGCGCTTCCTGGTGGACAACCACCGGGGTCTCTTCGACGGCTGCACCGAGGCGATCGGCGAGGTCGGCGGCTTCTCCTACTCGGTCAACGACAGCCAACGGCTCTACCTCATCGAGACCGCCGAGAAGGGCATCGACTGGCTGCGGCTGCACGCCAAGGGCCGCCCCGGGCACGGCTCGATGATGCACGACGACAACGCGGTCACCGCCCTGGCCGAGGCGGTGGCCCGGATCGGCCGGCACCGCTTCCCGGTGGTGGTCACCGACACCGTGCGGGCGTTCCTGGAGGAGGTCTCCGACCTGCTCGGCGTCGAGCTGGACCCGGAGGACCCGGAGACGGCCATCGCCAAGCTCGGTCCGATCGCCAACATCATCGGCGCGACCATCCGCAACACCGCCAACCCGACCCGGTTGAGCGCCGGCTACAAGGACAACGTCATCCCCGGCCGGGCCACCGCCACCATCGACTGCCGCAGCCTGCCCGGCCAGTCCGAGCTGCTGGAGCGGCAGCTGCGCGAGCTGGTCGGCCCGGACATCGCGATCGAGTACGTCCAGCGGCAGCCGGCGTTGGAGACCACCTTCGACGGTGATCTGGTCGAGGCCATGTCGGCGGCCCTGCGAGCCGAGGACGCGGGGGCGCGGCCGGTTCCGTACATGCTCTCCGGGGGCACCGACGCCAAGGCGTTCTCGCAGCTCGGCATCCGCTGCTTCGGGTTCGCCCCGCTTCGACTGCCCGCCGATCTGAACTTCTCGGCGTTGTTCCACGGCATCGACGAGCGCGTTCCGGTGGACGGACTACAGTTCGGCGTGCGGGTTCTCGACCGGTTCCTCCGCACCTGCTAGCCGTGTCCGGCAGCTGCAGCCGGCGCGCAACCTCCCCATCGTGAAGGGACTGCCCCACATGACCGACCAGAACGGTGAGCTGGACGCCGCTCTCGAGCGCGTGATCGAAGCGGCCCGCCACCACCTGGCCGCCGTACGTGCCGCTCAGGGCCGCGTCGACGACGACGACGTCTGGCAGGCGTACGTGGCGTTGAACAACGCCTCCTACGCGTACGACGAGCGGCTGCTCGACGCCTTCGGCGAGGTGACGCCATGGGATGTCGACTCGATCGACCCGGACGAGGCCGACGAGCGCTTCGGCGGCGCCGAGGGAGTCGAGGCCAGCGACCCGCACCCCCGGGTGATCTCGGTGCGTCAGCGTCGTGACTACCGGGTGCCGAGCATCTCCGCGCTGCTGCGGGTGGCTGAGGCGGCCCGCCGCGAGGGCACCCCGGAGGACGACGAGCCGGCACCGGTGGAGGGCGTCGGCGAGGCGGTGCTGGAGCTGCTGCAGAGCGGCGACGGCTCGCTCGGCGCGCTGGACGTCCCCGAGTTGGAACCGCTCGACGGGGTGGTCATGGTCAGCGAGGTGGGCACCCCGGTCGACCTGGAGTCGTTCGAGGACGACGATGCGGTCGGCCCGTTCCAGCCGGCGGCCGACGACCGGCTGGTCGGCCGGCTCGACGAGCACCCGTTCCTGGAGCTCGACGACGACCACGACCACGCCGGGCACCAGCACTAGGCCGTGTGATGCCCGGGGCCCGCACGGGCCCCGGGCGTCACCGCCCAGCTCTCAGTACGACAGACCCGGCTGCGGCTGGTTGACCCGCCGACGGCGCAGCACCACCTGCCGCGTGCCGTCCCGGTACAGCCGCACCCGGGCCAACTCCCATCCGGAGAACTCCGCCTGGATCGCCAACTGCGCCGCCGCGGACAACCGGTCGACGTTCGGCGGCAGCCGCAGTGGCGCGTATTCGTAGTCCATGCCGTCCATGCTGCCCAGCCCAGCGGCCGTCCGCCACCCCCTCCAGGGTGACCAACGACGCTGCTGTGGGCGGTTCGTGCCGCCCTGTGCGCGCCCGCGAGTTCTCGGCCGCGCGGGGCGTCAGCCGGTGGGCGCGTTCGCCGTCAGCAGGGCCGCCAGCGTCGGTGCGGCCAGAGCGACCGCCCGGGGCCGGCCCGGGTCGACCGCGAGCCCCCACGACGGGTCCGGCCAGTCTTCGAGCAGTTCGGCGCAGGGCAGCGCGACGAACGGCACGCCATCCCCGGCGAACGCGGCGAGCGCCCGGGGGGAGGTGAAGACCGGCAGTAGTGGTTCGCCGTTCGCATCGCCGACCACCGTCCACGGGACGTCGGCGTCCGCCGCCGGTTCCCCGGCCAGCGGGACGCACACCGTGGCGCCGGCCAGCACCGCGAGGTAGCCGGGCAGGTCACGCCGGTCGGCGGCCGTGGTGAGCAGCGCCACCACCGCCGGCTCCGCCACCTCGGCGGTTGCCGGCTCCGCCACCTCGGCGGTTGCCGGCCCCGCCACCTCGGCGGTTGCCGACCGGACGGCTGCCGGCCCGGCCGGTCGCGCCGTCGGGCCGGGGCGGGTGGCCGGTGGCACCGCCCGGCAGGAGAGCGCGCCCGGCTGGTCGGTCAGCACCTCGGCGGCCGTCCGGGCCACGAACACGCTGAGCCGCTCCAACTGGACCGGAGTGCGCGGTGCCTCGTACCACCAGCCCGTGCCGTCGGTCGGGCGGTGCCAGCCGAGCGCGGCCAGGCGTGCCTCGTCGTGGCCCGGGCAGACCACCCGGACCACCTCGCGGCGCACCAGCAGTCGGAGCCCGCGCGGACCGGCGGAGAGCTCCAGGTCGGTGTCACGGTCGCAGCGGGCGACCGTGTCCCGCAGCCGTGTGACGATCTCCGGCCAGGTCGGCGACGTCACGCCGGTGTGCCCGGCAGGCGGTCGTCCAGCCGCCCGAGCCGGGCGACGGTCTCCTCCAACCGGCCCAGCGCCGAGAAGTCTCCGGGCTTGCCGAACAGGTCGGTGAGGCCCGTGCCGAGCGCGGTCTCCAACCCGTCGGTGTGCTCCTCGACGTGCTCGGTGGCCGTCGTGCGGGCCCGCCGGTACGCATCGAGCACCAGCTCGGCCATCCTCTCGGCCCCGGCGCGCAGGGCTGCGGGCGCGACGGTGAGGCCGGTCAGCGCGCCGGTGGCGTCGACGGTCGCCGAGACCAGCCCGCTCTCGTCGGTCGCGGTGCCGGACAGTTCGGCCAGATCGTCGCGGAGCCCCGCGAACCGGCTCTCGATGTCGGCGATCCGCCCGGCGAGCGCGTCGAACGCGGACGTCGGGTCAGTCATGAGATCCCTCCCCCGTGGACGGTGCGACCGGGTGGTGCCGGTGGCCGGGAGATCGTATCGTCGGTGCGCTCGACACATGGGGGAGGAACGGCATGCCGCCGGATATTGATGTTGACGTGCAGGCGGTCGGTCGACTGGAGACGGCCGCCACGCAGGTCGCCAGCGCGCTCGCCGCGCTGGAGAGCCAGATCGTCTCGGCCGGCGATGTGCCGTCGGGCGCCTTCGGCCACCTGCCGTTCGCCAGCGACATGCTCCGCGCGAAGTACGCCGAACAGGTCACCGGCGGCGTGGAGCTGTTCGGCGCCGCGAATGCCGCGTTCGGCCGGGTCGCCGACGCGCTGGCTGACACGGCCGAGGCGTACGAGGGCACCGAGCAGGACCTCGACGCCGGGTTCAAGACCATCCAGTCGGGGCTGCCCGGATGAGCGGGCCGGCCGGCAGCGCCGTCCAGTTGTGGAACGGCCTCGACAACGCGCTCTCCGGGGTGCAGGAGGCGGTCGACAGCGTCTGCCGGACCCTGGCCTGGCCGCTCATCCAGCTCGTCGACATGGTCGACGGTGAGCCCGCCGTCCTGCGCGCGAAAGCCGCCGAGTGGGACGCGCTGGCCACTCAGGTGCGTGACCTGGCGCAGGGGCACCGCGGCACCCGCGAAACCGCCCAGACCGGGTGGCGCTCGCCCGCCGGCGAGGCGTACGGCCAGCGGCTGGCCGAGGTCGAACAGCAACTTCTCGGCGTCGCCGAGCAGTTCGCCGCGACAGCGGAGTACCTGCGCAGCGTCGCCGACGGCCTGCAGACCGTGCACGACGTGCTCGTCGACCTCTGCGTCGAGTTCGTGAACTTCCTCCTGGTGACGCTGGTGACGGCGTTGCTGATGGCACCGTTCACCGCCGGCGCGTCCTGGGCGGCCGGCCTGGGGGTCGCCGTGACCCGGGGCCTGATCGTCGTCACCCGGATGCTGAAGGTCATCCGGCCGCTGGCGACGCACCTGCAGAAGGTCATCCGCCTGCTCCAGCGGGTCATGCTGTACCTGCGCAAGCTGCGCAGCCACCTCGACAAGCTGGTCGACATGCAGAAGAAGCTGCGCACCGGCCAGAAGTACGCCGACAAGCGCCACGTCGCCGGCAAGATCGACAAGTGGCACCACAAGTTCCTCGATCCCACCAAGGGCACCTACAAGCTGGGCAAGTCCGGCTCACCGTTCGACATGGGCGCTCTCGAACGGGCCGCCGCGCTGCGCGCCCACGGCGTCGCCGACGGCGCGCGGGTGATCGCCCGGGACTGGGCGACCAACCTGCCGTGGAACGTGCCGAACTCGGTCGTGCACGGCGTCACCTGGGGGGCCGTCGCGTTCACCAGCGGCCTCTCCGTTCCGGGTAGTGAACAGGTCAAGGACCAGGTCGACCAGGCGGTACAGGGCGGCGCCGACTGGATCGACCAGAATGTCTTCGGGCAGCCGCCGGCAGGCCAGCCGGCGGGCCGCTAGGGAGGGAACGCGTGATGTCAGGGGAGCGAAGCCGGCTCGGTCGGTTCACCGACGTGGTGCTCGGCGGCGCTCGGGCAGCCCGCGACAAGGCCCGTGAGCTGCGCGACGAGTTCCGCACCAGCGACGAGCCCGAACGTGCCCTCGTCGCGCCGGTGCTGCCCGGGCAGGAGCTCCGCTACGTGGGGCTGGCCCCGGTCCGTGCCCCGGAGACGCACAAGGCCGGCCGGCAGCTCGCCGACGAGGTGGCGGGCGAGATGGCCGACGCGCTCGACCCGAAGGTGTTGTTCGGGCTGCTCAACATCGTCAATCCGGTGGTCTGGGTCGACGCGGTGCTGACGCCGGTCCGGCTGGCGGCTGGCGTGCTGCTGCTGCCCGGCAAGGCCGGTGCCGTCGCCGTGGGCCTGCCGGAGGCCGCCGAGCCGGTGCCAGGTCCGCCGCACCAGCCGGTGCGGCGGGAGCCGATCCCGCTCACCGAGGAGCAGGAGGCGTTCCGGGCGCTGTTCCGACTCAGCCTGTACCGGCCGCTGGCCGACCAGCTTGCCGAGATCGCCTACCGGCGCCGGTACGTCTTCAGCGGCGACCTCGCCACCCTCGCCGGCAGCCTGCTGCTCTTCCTGGAGCGCTACACGGGCACACCGCTGGCGGTGACCGACACGCACCTGCACCTGCTGCGGATGGGGCCCCGCCCCGACGCTGACCGGCCCGACCGGCGCCAACCACGGGTGCTGTGGAGTGTGCCGCGCAGCCGGGTGGCCCGGGTCGACTCCGAGCGGGGTGTGGCCGGGCTGGTGCAGTTCTCGTCCACCATCTTCTTCGACGACGGCTCGTGGATCCGCATCGACCAGCCCGCGCTCCGGGACGACCAGTCGCGTTTCCTGACCGCGATCCACGAACTCCCGGGCCAACGCCCCGCGCCGTGACCCGGCCCGCGTCCGACGCCCTGACCCGGCCGGCGGGTCAGCCGTCGCGCTCGGGGTAGCCCACCGGCACCGCCGAGACGTCGTCCAGCGCGGTGGTGATCTCCTCGGGAAGCGTGATCCGCTCCACCTGAAGCGCACCGAGCAGCTGCCCGACGGTCCGGGCGCCGAGGATCGGCGCGGTCACCCCCGGCCGGTCGCGGATCCAGGCCAGCGCCACCTCCAGCGGCGACACACCCAGCCCACCGGCCGCGGTCGCCACCGCCTCGACGATGCTGGAGCAACGCGGCTCCAGGTACGTCGCGACGAACCGCTCGAAGTGCGGCGACGCGGCCCGGGAATCCGCCGGACGGCCGTGCCGGTACTTGCCGGTGAGCACTCCCCGGCCCAGCGGTGACCAGGGCAGCACGCCGAGGCCGAGCGCGTCACACGCGGGCAGCACCTCCCGCTCCACGCCCCGCTCCAGCAGCGAATACTCCACCTGGGCGGCGACCACCGGTGCCCGCCCCGGCCAGGCGGTCTGCCACGCGGCGGCCCGCGCGGTCTGCCAGCCGGAGAAGTTCGACACCCCGACGTAGCGGACCTTGCCGCTGGACACCGCGTGGTCCAGTGCGGCGAGGGTCTCCTCGAGCGGGGTGTCCGGGTCGTACCCGTGCACCTGGAACAGGTCGACGTGGTCCGTGCCGAGCCGGCGCAACGACGCGTCCAGCGTACGCAGCAGATGCCCCCGGGACCCGTCCCGGCGCCGGCCGCTGCCTGGGCGCAACCCCGCCTTGGTGGCGATCAGCAGATCGTCGCGGGGCACGAGGGTGCCCAGCAGCGAGCCGATCACCGACTCGGCGTCACCGTCGCCGTACACGTCGGCGGTGTCGATCAGGTTGCCGCCGGCGTCCAGGAAACTCTTCAGCTGGGCGGCCGCGTCGTCGGCGTCGGTGTCCCGGCCCCAGGTCATGGTGCCGAGCGCGAGCCGGGAAACCGCCAGCCCGCTTCGGCCGAGCGGTCGCTGCTGCATGGGTGAACCTTATTTCGAACCTGCCGATACGGATATCCTCGCTCCCGTCATCTCTGCCGGTTCTGCCGGTTCCGCCGACGGCGGGCACCGCGACGGGCGGGGATCATTGGTGGAGAGCCGGTGATCGAGTCCGTTATCGGCATTGCGTAACCTGGTGCGACCTGTGCCACGGATGGGGGAGGACCAGTGCGACTCGGGCTCAGTCTTGGATATCAGACAGCGTGGAGCACACCGGCCGACCACTTGGCGCTGGCCCAGGAGGCGGACCGGCTGGGCTACTCGGTGGTGTGGGCGGCGGAGGCCTACGGCTCCGACTCGCCCAGCATGCTCGCCTGGATGGCCGGCCAGACCGAACGGATCGACGTCGGCGCCGCGGTGATGCAGATCCCCGCCCGTACGCCGGCCGCCACCGCGATGACCGCCGCCACCATCGACGCGCTCTCCGGCGGTCGGTTCCGGCTCGGCCTGGGCGTCTCCGGCCCGCAGGTCTCCGAGGGCTGGCATGGTGTGCGCTTCGCCAAGCCCCTCGCCCGGACCCGTGAGTTCGTCGACATCGTCAAGCTGGCCATCGCCCGCAAGGAGGTGGCGTACGACGGCGAGCACTACACGCTGCCGCTGCCGGACGGTCCCGGCAAGGCCCTGCGGCTGGGCTTCCACCCACCGCGCGAGCACATACCGATCTACCTGGCCGCGGTCGGCCCGAAGAACTTGGAGCTGGCCGGCGAGATCGCCGACGGCTGGCTGGCGGTGTTCTACTCCCCGGAGTTCGCCGACGAGCAGCTCGCTTCGGTGAGCGCCGGGCGGGCCAAGGTCGGCAAGGAGCTGGCCGGGTTCGACGTGGTGCCGTCGGTGCCCGTGGTGATCGGCGACGACGTGGCCTCCTGCGCCGAGCTGGTGCGCTGGTACGCGGCTCTGTACGTGGGCGGGATGGGCAGCCGCCAGCAGAACTTCTACAACCAGCTCGCCACCCGGATGGGCTACGGCGACGCCGCCCGCGAGGTGCAGGATCTGTACCTGGCCAAGCGGCAGCGCGACGCGGCGGCGGCGGTGCCGATGGAGTTCATCGACCGCACCTCGCTGCTCGGCCCGAAGGAGCGCATCGCCGAGCGGATGCGGGAGTACGCCGCTGCCGGTGTCACCACCCTGTCGGTGACCCTGTTCGTGGCCGACCGGGACAGCGGTGTGCAGACCCTGCGTACCGTCGCCGAGGCACTCGACCTCTCGGGAGTCGGCGAGTGACCTGGGTCGAGGCCATCGTCCTGGGCATCGTCCAGGGACTGACCGAGTTCCTTCCGGTCAGCTCGTCGGGGCATCTGCGGATCACCTCGGCGATCTTCTTCGACCGCGACGCCGGCGCGTCGTTCACCGCGGTCACCCAGCTCGGCACCGAAGCCGCCGTGCTGATCTACTTCGCCAAGGACATCTGGCGGATCACCCGGACCTGGCTGGTCGGCATCAGGGACAAGTCGGTCCGTTCCAGCCTCGACTACCGGATGGGCTGGTACGTGATCGTCGGCTCGATCCCGATCGGGCTGTTCGGTTTCCTGTTCAAGGACCAGATCAAGACCGCCGGGCGCAACCTGTGGGTCGTGGCGACCACGTTGATCGTGTTCGCGTTCGTGCTGGCGTTCGCCGAGTACTGGGGGCGACAGACCCGCACCCTGCAGAATTTCCGGATGAAGGACGGCGTGGTGATGGGCTTCGCCCAGGCCATGGCGCTGATCCCCGGGGTGTCCCGCTCCGGTGGCACGCTCACCGCCGGCCTGCTGCTCAATCTGACCCGGGAGGCGGCGGCACGGTACTCGTTCCTGCTGGCCATCCCGGCGGTGGTCATGTCCGGCGTGTTCAGTCTCGGGGACGTCTTCGAACCGTCCGCCCCGGGCACCTCCACGCCCTCCGTGGCCCAGATGATCGTGGCGACGGTCATCGCGTTCGGCATCGGCTACGCGGCCATCGCCTGGCTGCTGCGGTACGTCGCCCACCACACCCTGTACGTCTTCGTGCTGTACCGGGTCGCGCTGGGCACCCTGGTCCTCGCGCTGCTGATGACCGGTGCCATCAGCGCCACCTGATCCGCCCGTACCCGCGGCCCCCGGCCCCCGACCCCCGCAGAGGGGACGGGGGTCGGTCCGTCGGGGGTGACCGCCACCCGGATCTGCCTGTCCTTCTGGTCATCCCGCACTAACCGGATATAGCGCAACTATCCTCTCGATATCGGGCTGTCTCCCGGACGGGATCTGCCGGTGGCTCGTGTCAGAGGGGGGCGACCGTGACTGCCAGCGGCGGCGGGAAGCGCGGGCGGGGGAGGCCACCGAGACGCAACCTCATCGCGGTCGTCTCCATCGTCGTCCTCTCCGGCGCGTTCTTCGGCTACGACCAGGGCGTCATCAGCGGTGCGCTGCGCGACATCCGCCAGACCTTCCACGCGGACACCTTCGCCGTCGAGGTGGCGGCGAGCTGGGTGACCCCGGGGGCGCTGGTCGGCGCGCTGCTCGGTGGTCACCTCGCGGATCGGATCGGTCGCCGGGGCGCGCTGTGGGTCGCCGCCGCCACGTTCGCGGTGGGTACCATCCTGCAGGCTGCCGCGCCGGTGATGGGGGTCATGTTCGGTGCGCGGTTGATCCTGGGGCTGGGCATCGGGGTGGCCTCGGTCGCCGGCCCGATGTACGCGGCGGAGGCCGCGCCGGAACGGATCCGCGGCAGCCTCCTGGCGATCTACCAGTTCTCCACCACGTTCGCGATCTTCATCGGTTACCTGGCCGACGAACTGTTCGAGGCGGGCAACTCCTGGCGTTACCTGCTGGCGGCGGCGGCGCTGCTGGGGGTGGCCCTCGCACTGGTCACCACCGTGATCCCCGACTCGGCCGTCTGGTACTTCGGACGGGGGGACAAACGCCGGGCGGAGGCGTCGCTGAAGGCGACCGTCCCGGAACAGAAGGTGTCCCAGCGGCTGCATGCCATCGAGGAGAGCCTCACGGCCGGGAAGGCGGGCTGGCGGGAGGTGCTCTCGCCACAGTGGCGGCGTCCGTTGGCGCTCGGTGTCGGCATGGCGCTGTTCCAACAACTGACCGGAATCAACGGGATCATCTACTACGCGGACTCGATCTTCTCGGCCGCAGGCTTCCACACCCCGCAGGCGCAACTGGCGGCGACCACCTGGGCGATCGGCGGGGTCGATTCACTCTTCACGCTGGTCGCGGTCGCCTTCCTGGATCGGCTCGGTCGCCGTCCGCTGCTGCTGGTCGGCCTGCTGGGCATGGCGGTCTCGCTCGCGGTGGTCAGCATCAGCTTCGCCAAGATGGACCCGGCGGCGCAGACGGCCGGCGCGACAGGGCACCATCCCACCGACGCGGGCATCTTCCTGCTGATCGGTGTGGTCATGTTCGTGGCGTTCTACGCGATGTCGATCGGACCGACCGCCTGGACCGTCATCAACGAGATCTTCCCGGGCCGCATCCGGGGCCGGTGCGTCGCGATCGCCTCCGCCACGCACTGGGGCACCGAGTACCTCATCACGCAGTTCTTCCTGAGCATGCTCGACGCCCTGGGGAGATCGGGTGTGTTCGCGCTCTTCGCCGGCACCTGCGTGCTCGGCTTCCTGTTCATCTGGCGGTACCTGCCGGAGACGAAGGGCAAGACCCTCGAAGAGATCCAGCAGATGTGGCAGAACGACGGTCGTGCTCGTCATCCGCACCGTGCCGGCAGCCGGTCCGCCGGAACGACGGGGACGTGATTCTCGGCTTCTGACCCGCGACGCAGGGGGACAGGCGTACCTTCGATCCGAAGCCGCCCAAAACGGATCTGCCGGACAAAATCGGTCATTTGGGTAGGGCGCCAGCGCTCACCCCTGTGGCGAGCCCGCTCGGCTGGATGGCGGCTCCCGACCGAACAGTCGCGAAGGACCAGGACAGTGCATCTGACACCAAGGGAACTCGACAAGCTGACGATCCTCTCGATGGCCGTCGTCGCCAACGCCCGGAAGGCCCGGGGGGTCAAGCTCAACCACCCCGAGGCCGTCGCGGTGATCTGCGCCGCCGCCCTGGAGGGGGCCCGGGACGGCAAGACCGTCGAAGAGGTCATGAACGACGCCCGCAGCACTCTCAGCGCCGACGACGTGATGCCGGGTGTGCCGGACATGCTGCCCATGATCCAGGTCGAGGCGGTCTTCACCGACGGCTCGCGACTGGTCACCGTGCACTCACCGATCCGATAGGCGCAGAAGCCCGGACACGGTCTCCAGGAAGGTGGAGCAGGACATGGCCAAGCAACATCCCGGCCCCAACTCGAAGCACGTGCGACCCATCGGCGGCTACGTGCTGAGCGACCAGCCGCTGGAGTTGAACGCGGGTCGGCCGGTTACCGAAGTCGTCGTCCAGAACACCGGCGACCGGCCGATCCAGATCGGCTCACACTTCCACTTCTTCGAAGCCAACCGGATGCTCGCCTTCGATCGCGAGGCGGCCTTCGGTAGGCGGTTGAACATCCCGGCGACGACATCCATCCGCTTCGAGCCGGGCGACAAGAAGACGGTGGAGCTCATTCCCTTCGGCGGGCAGCAGCGTGTGTACGGGTTCAACGGGCTGGTGCAGGGGTGGAGCGGCAGCGAGGCGACTCCCAGTTACCGGCCGGACCGCACCGAGGCGATCCACAACGCCAAGACCCGTGGCTTCAAGTTCGGCCCGGAGCAGCAGGACAACCCCAAGGGCAAGAAACAGTAGATCCACTATCCCGCAGGGCTGCCAGCCTCGGGCAGGAGAGATGATTCGATGAGCCAGATTTCGCGGCAAGAATATTCCGGCATGTTCGGCCCCACGACGGGCGACAAGATCAGGCTCGGCGACACCGACCTCTACATCGAGATCGAGAAGGATCTCCGGGTCCTCGGCGACGAGGTGATGTACGGCGGTGGCAAGACGCTGCGCGACGGCATGGGCGTCAACAACCAGTACACCAACGCCCAGGGTGGCCTGGACCTGGTCATCACCAACGTGACCATCCTCGATGCGACTCTCGGCGTGGTGAAGGCCGACGTCGGTGTCAAGGACGGCAAGATCGCCGGCATCGGCAAGGCCGGCAACCCGAACATCATGGACGGGGTCACCCCCGAGCTGGTGACCGGTCCGGGCACCGAGGCCATCTCCGGCGAGCACCTCATCCTGACCGCCGGCGGCATCGACGCGCACGTGCACCTGGTGACGCCGTTCCAGGCGCAGACCGCCCTGAGCAACGGTGTGACCACCCTGTGGGGAGGCGGCACCGGCCCGACCGACAGCACCAACGGCGTCACCATCACCCCCGGTCCGTGGAACATCCAGGCGATGATGCGGGCCTTCGAGACCATCCCGATCAACATCGGCCTGATGGCGAAGGGCAACAGCACCGGCCGTGCGCCCCTGGTGGAGCAGATCATGGCCGGCGCGCCGAGCTTCAAGATCCATGAGGACTGGGGTGCGCCGCCGGCGGTGATCCGGGCCTGTCTGGACGTCGCCGACGAGTTCGACGTGCAGGTCAGCATCCACACGGACACCCTCAACGAGAGCGGCTATCTCGAGGACAGCATCGCCGCGTTCGAGGGCCGGACGATCCACACCTTCCACACCGAGGGCGCCGGTGGTGGACACGCACCGGACGTCATCAAGATCGCCAGCCAGATGAACGTGCTGCCGAGCTCGACCACGCCGACGGTGCCCTACGGCATCAACAGCCAGTCCGAGCTGTACGACATGATCATGGTCTGCCACAACTTCAACCCCCAGGTCCCCTCGGACGTGGCCTTTGTGGAGAGCCGGATCCGGACGGAGACGATCGCGGCCGAGGACGTCCTGCTCGACGAGGGCGTCATCTCGATGATGCAGAGCGACTCGCAGGCCATGGGGCGCGTGGGCGAGACCTGGCTGCGGACCATTCAGCTCGCCGGGCAGATGAAGAACGTCCGCGGCAAGCTCGCCGAGGACGCCGACGGCAACGACAACTTCCGGGTGCTGCGGTACGTGGCCAAGATGACCATCAATCCGGCGATCACCCAGGGGATCTCGCACGTGCTGGGGTCGGTCACGCCGGGCAAGATGGCCGACCTCGTGCTCTGGGAGCCGGCGTTCTTCGGTGCGAAGCCGAAGCTGGTCCTCAAGGGCGGCATGATCGCCTGGTCGATCATGGGTGACCCGAACGCCTCGCTGCCGACGCCGCAGCCGGTCACCTACCGGCCGTCGTTCGCCGCGTACGGCAACCAGCTCGCCAAGACCTGCGTGACCTTCGTGTCCCGGGCCGCGCACGAGTCCGGCATCGCCGAGCAGCTCGGCCTGCAACGGCAGGTCATGCCGGTGTACCGGACCCGGGGCCTCACCAAGCGGGACATGGTCCGCAACGACAGGACGCCGAAGCTCGAAGTCGATCCGGAGACCTTCGCCGTGAAGATGGACGGCGTCCACGCGACCGTGCCACCGGCCCGGAACCTGCCGCTGAGCCAGCTCTACTTCTTCAGCTGACACCGCCGGGACCGTCTCGCACCTCCCTGGTCCCGGCACACCCACCGAAAGGAGAGGCCCGTGCTCGTCGAGACGGTGCTGGGCAACATGAACGAGCCGGACTGGACGCTGCGCCTGAAGGAAGCGCGCATCGACGACCTCGTCCTCGACCAGTGGGACGCCCAGAAGAGCCGCATCCGCAAGATGACCAGTTCCGGGGCGGAGCTGTCGGTCTCGCTGGAACGGGGGGTCCGGCTGCGCGACGGCGACATTCTCGCCTGGGACGACCTCACCGCCACGGCGGTGGTGGCCCGGGTGCAGTTGGGCGAGGTGATGGTGGTGCACCTCGACAAGTTGCGCGGCGAGTCAGCGGAACTGCTCATCCGCTCGGCCGTGGAGCTCGGTCACGCCATCGGCAACCAGCACTGGCCGGCCGTGGTCAAGGGCACCAAGATGTACGTCCCGCTGACCGTCGACCGCAAGGTCATGGACTCGGTGATGCGTACCCACGCGTTCACCGGGATCACCCACGAGTTCGTCCCCGGCACCGAGGTCATCGCGTATCTCGCGCCGCACGAGTCGCGGCGGTTGTTCGGTGGCGCCGACTCGACGCCGCACTCCCATCTCCCCGCCGACCTCAACTGAGCGGGGCCGGACGGTGCGCACCATGACCGAGACCCTGAAGTTGTTGCAGTTCGGCGATTCGGTCTTCCCGGTCGGCGCCTTCTCCTTCTCCAACGGCCTGGAGATGGCCGTCGAGCACGGCGTCGTCCACGACCGGACGACGCTGCAGGACTTCGTCCGGACGGTCACCCGGCTCGCCGCCACCGGGGACGGTGTCGCCCTGCTCGTCGGGCACCGTGCCGCCACCGCTGGAGACCTGGACCGGATCCGGCGCGCGGACGAGGCCGTCCACCTGCGCAAGATCAACGAAGAGATGCGCACCATGTCCGTACGCATGGGTCGCAAGCTGGCCGAAGCCGCGACCCGGATCGTCGGGGAGTCCCTGCTCAAGAAGCGGCTCGGCGAGTCGGCGACCGGCGTGCCGGTCACCTATCCGGTCGCGCTCGGGGTGCTCTTCGCCGACCTCGGAGTGCCCGAGGAGGACGCTTTCGCGGCCCACCAGAACGGCGCGGCCTCGACGGTGCTCAGTGCCGCGATCCGGTTGATGCGGATCGACCATCTCGACGCGCAGTCGATCCTCTTCGCGGTCAACGAGCAGGTCACCGACGACTACCGCGACGTACGCACCGCGGACCTCGACGACATGCAGACCTTCGGGCCCCACATCGACGTCCTGGCCGCCGCGCACCAGCACACCCACGTGCGGATGTTCATGAGCTGAGAGCCGGGCTCCGCGATCCACATCTCCCTGAACCTGAAACGTCTCCCAGAAGGACAGGTCACATCATGAAGTCGGCAAGTCGTATCGGCGTCGGCGGCCCGGTGGGCAGCGGTAAGACCGCGATCATCGAGGCTGTCGTGCCCCGTTTCGTGGACAACGGACTGCGGGTCCTGGTGATCACGAACGACGTCGTCACCACGGAGGACGCGAAGCACGTACGACGCGCCCTGACCGGGGTCCTGGTCGAGGAACGGATCCTCGGGGTGGAGACCGGGGCCTGCCCGCACACGGCCGTGCGCGAGGACCCGAGCATGAACCTGGCCGCCGTGGAGGACATGGAGTCCCGGTTCCCCGACAGCGACGTGGTGCTGATCGAGAGCGGCGGGGACAACCTCACGCTGACGTTCAGCCCCGCCCTGGTCGACTACTTCATCTACGTCATCGACGTCGCGGCCGGCGACAAGATTCCGCGGAAGAACGGCCCGGGGATCTCCAAGTCCGACATCCTCGTGATCAACAAGACCGATCTGGCGCCCTACGTGGACGCCGATCTCGACCTCATGGCGAGGGACGCGGACGTGACGCGCAACGGCAAGCCGGTCATGTTCACCAACTGCAAGACGGGCGAGGGCATCGACGAGCTCGTCTCGTTGATCCGCCGCAACGCGCTCTTCGACGCCGAAGTGGTCGCATGATCACACTGGACAGTGCGCGGGAACTGGAGCCGTACCAGGACCAACCGGCCCAGTTGCCCGCCGCGTCCAACGGAAAGGTCGGCGTGCTGCGCCTCGGGTTCGAGCGGCGCGGGGACCGCACGATCCTGCATGACCTCTACCGGCAGTCGCCGCTGCTGGTCCAGCGGGCGCTCTACTGGGACGAGGAGATGCCGGAGCTGCCCTGCGTCATGATCCTCACGACCTCCGGCGGCGTGCTGCAGGGCGACCGTCTGCACCTGGACGTCGACCTGGCACCCGGTAGTCAGGCGCACCTGGTCACCCAGGCCGCCACCAAGATCCAGGAGATGGACGCGAACTACGGGTCGCAGATCCAGACGTTCACCCTCGCCGAGGACACCTACCTCGAATATCTCCCGGAACCTGTGATCCCGTACCGGGCCAGCCGATTCGTCACCGACAGCCGGGTGCGGCTCCCGGAGAGCGCCACCATGCTCTACGGCGAGGTCCTGCAGCCCGGCCGGAAGTACTACCGCGACGGCGAACTCTTCGCCTACGACCTCTTCTCCTGCTCCGTGCGGGCGGAGCGTCCGGACGGCCGGCAGTTGTTCGTGGAGAAGTTCGTGGCGACGCCCGGGCAGTTCCCGGTGGCGCGGGTCGGGGTCATGGATCGCTTCCACATCTTCGGCAACGTCGTGCTGCTCACCAGCGGTGAGCGGGCCGCCCGCGTCTTCGAGCGGACCTCGACACCGGTGTGGGACGAGGAGACGCCGTTGGCCAGCGCCGTGAGTCGGCTGCCGAACGACGCGGGGCTCATCTTCAAGGTCCTGGGGCAGGAGACGGAGCCGGTTCGTGCCGCGGTACGCGCCTTCTGCGTGGCCGCCCGCGAAGAGGTGACCGGCCGGACCTTCCCGCCGGCGTTCAGCTGGCGATGAAGCAGAGGAGACTGCCGTGACCGGACTGACCCGGGGCTGGGACAGGCTGAGTGACCGCAACCCGTTGATCGGGTTCGTCGACGCCTGCCTGCGCGGGCCCGCGCAGGTCGTCCTGCAGAACAACCCGCTCACCGGCCTGCTCATTCTCATCGCGGTCGCCTGGGGAGCGTTCGAGAACGGGCAACCACGGATCTTCGGGGGTGCTGTCCTCGGTCTTGTCGTCGGCACCGCCACGGCCGTCGCCCTCCGGGTGGACGATGCCTCGCTGCGGAAGGGGCTGTTCGGCTTCAGCCCGTTTCTGACCGGGATCGCCGTCCCGACGTTTCTCGACGACCGGCCGCTGATGTGGCTCTACCTGGTGCTCGGCGCGGTGGCCACGACGGTGGTCACCCTGGCCCTGAACCAGATCTTCAAGACCTGGGGCCTCACCGCGTTCACCATGCCGTTCGTGCTGACCACCTGGGTGCTGTTGCTGGCCGCGTACCAGTTCGACCGGTTCACCGTGCTGACCAACCTGAAGCCGATGTTTCCCGGTGAGGGGCAGTTGACCGGTGGCCGCTTCAACTGGGACCTGATCCCCACCTTTCTGCGCGGGGTGTCCCAGGTCTTTCTGATCAACAGCTGGGTCACCGGGTTGATCATCCTGGTCGCGCTGCTGGTCAACTCCCGCTGGTCGGCGCTCTTCGCGGTGATCGGCGCCGTTGGCGCGACCCTGCTGGCGCTCTGGTTCGGCGCCGACGCGTCCTCGCTGGACAAGGGCCTGTTCGGCTTCAACGCGGTGTTGACGGCGATCGCCGTGGGCGCGGTGCTGCACCGCCCCGGCGCGCTGGTGACCGTCTACACCCTCTTCGGAATCGCGTTGACGCTCTTCGTCCAGTTGGCCCTGGCCAGCGTCCTCGCCCCGCTGGCCATCCCGGTGCTGACCGGGCCGTTCAACATCGCCACCTGGTTGCTGTTGCTGCCCAAGCGGCACTTCGCGCCGGTGCCCAACCACGAACGCGCCAAGGAGACCGTCGTCTCGACGGTAGAGCGCGCCGTCTGACCGTACCGAGAGAAGAGGTGAGCTTCCGTGCTCGCTCAGGACGCGGTGAACTCGGGCGATACCGCCTGGGTGCTGGTGTGCACCGGCCTCGTGTTGTTCATGACCCCCGGTCTGGCAGCCTTCTACGGCGGAATGGTTCGCACCCGCAACGTGCTCGCGATGTTGCAGCAGAACATCGTCGCACTGGGGGTCGTCAGCCTGACCTGGGTGCTGGTGGGCTACACCATCGCCTTCGGCGACGACGCCGGCACCGGCCTCTTCGGTAACCTGGAGCTTTTCGGCCTGACCGACCTCCGGGTCCCGCCCGCGCCGCACCTGCACGTGGTCGCCAGCCAGGTGACCATTCCGACCCTGGCCTTCGTCGCCTACCAGATGATGTTCGCGGTGATCACCCCCGCGCTCGTCACCGGGGCCACCGCCGGTCGGCTGAAGTTCGCCGGCTGGGTCGCGTTCCTGGCGATCTGGTCCATCGTGGTCTACGCGCCGATCGCCCACTGGCTCTGGCACCCCGATGGCTGGCTGGCCCGCTTCGGCACGCAGGACTGGGCCGGTGGGATGGTGGTCCACGCCTCGGCGGGAGCCGCGGTGCTGGCCCTGTTGCTGGTCGTCGGCCGTCGCCGTAACTGGCCACACACCGCCGCCCCGCCCAACTCGATCCCGTTGACCATCCTCGGGGCGGGCATCCTCTGGTTCGGGTGGTTCGGCTTCAACGGCGGCGACGGGCTCCAGGCCAACGGGGTGGCCGCCCAGGCGGTGATCAACACCCACCTCGCGGCGGCGGCCGGCCTGCTCGTCTGGCTGGTGGCGGAGCGGGTGAAGGACGGCCACAGCACCGTGGTGGGCAGCGTCTCCGGTGCCGTCGCGGGCCTCGCGACGGTCACACCGGCCGCCGGGTACGTCAACGCGGTCTCCGCCATCGCCATCGGAGCGATCGCCGGAATCGTCTGCCACACCGCGCTGCGGTTGAAGTACCTGCTCCGGCTCGACGACGCGCTGGACGTCCTCGCGGTGCACTTCGTCGGCGGCATGCTCGGCTCGCTGCTGCTCGGCTTCTTCGGCAACAGTGGCACCAACCCGCTCGGCAAGGACGGGCTCTTCTTCGGCGGGGGCGGCTCCCTGCTCTGGCACCAGATCGTCGGCGTGGTCGCCGTGGTGGCTTTCTCCTTCGTGCTCAGTTGGGCGATCGCCGCCGCCGTGCAGGCCGTCATCGGGCTCCGTGCCCCGGTCGACGTGCAGGAGAACCTCGACCAGACCCAGCAGGACACCGGCGCGTACCACCTGAGCGGTGTGGCGGGCCTCAGCGGCACCGGCGGACCGCAGCGACGGCGCGACACCGGACAGGATCGCGGCCCCGAACGGCCGCCCCGGACGGGCCAGCAGGTCCGGTTGGTCACCGCGACGGTGAACCCGACACTGCTGCCGACCACGCGGGAGCTGCGCGACGCCCTGCTCGGTGCGGGAGCCACCTCCATCGTGGTCTCCGACGCCACGGTCTCCACCGCCGAACCGGGCGGTGCCCGATCGCTACCCCGCGGCTACTGGCAGGACCAGGATCTCGTGGACCGGGCCCGGGTCGAGGTGATGGTGGAGCAGACGGCGGTGTCCGCGGTGCTGGACGTGCTGAGCCGGTACGGCGCCGACCGGTCGGAGAGCTTCGTGCAGGACGTCCAACTCGCGACCGACGTGCGCTGAGGTCGGCCTCGGTCACTGTCGGGTCCGGCCGGAGCGGACGAGGAGCGACAGGGTGGACAGAGCCAGCGCCCCCCAGGCCGGCACCCAGAGGGGACGTCCCTGCGCCACCGTTCCGAGGCCACCCCCGGCGGCATAGCAGGTCAGTGCCAGGAGCCCCAGAAACGTGCCCTGCCTGGCCCGCCTCCGGCGGCTGTCCGGTCCGGCCAGCCAACCCCCGATGCGTTCGCCGATCTTCGCCACCGTGCCCGACTGGTAGGTGATGTGGGTGGCGATCCCGGCGGTGCGGACGAACAGGGTCGCCAGCGCGCCCATGGCGAACCCGCCCGCGGCGGCCAACGCGATCCGTGGCCACCCGCCGTGCCGGCCGTGGTGCAGCAGGGCGTTCAGTGCCGCCCAGAGCGCCATCGTGACAACGGCGCAGGCGAGCCCCCGGGAGGACGGCGACCATCGGCTCCGGGCCGCTCGTACCTGTGAGACCACGCCCGTCCCGGCGGCGAACGCGATCAGTGAGGCCGCGGACTCGGGCCAGGCGGCGTGTTTTCCGGCCAGGCCGATGCCCAGGAGGACGGCGTTGCCCGACTGGTTGGCGACGAACGCGCCATAGCGCAGGAAGGCGAAGCCGTCCACGAAGCCAGCGATTCCGGTGGTGAGGGCGAGGACCAGGAGGGGGTGCCGGAACTCCTGGTACACGTCCTGCGGGTCCGACGTGATCGAGGGCCGCGCGGCTGCCGAGTCGCCCATCGCGTTCCACAACCTCCGATAAGGACCCGGACAAGCCAGGCATTGGGGTATTTTACCGCCGTCCTGGCGTTTCATCCCGTTTTCGCCCGGCCCGGCACCGGGCGGCACGGACACGGCGCACGCCGGAGGGCGACGCCTCCGGTCGGGCGCAGGTCATAGGGTGGTGCCCGTGGCGACCCTTCTGCTTCTGCGACACGGCCGGACGACCGCGAACGCGGACGGCGGCCTGGCCGGCCGCCAGCCGGTCGAGTTGGACGAGACAGGCCGGGCCCAGGCGGGCGCGGTCGGCGAGCGGCTGCGGCCGGTGCCGCTCGCGGCGGTGGTGACCAGCCCGCTCATCCGGTGCCGGCAAACCCTGGAGCTGGCGTTGCCCGAGGCCACCCCGCTGGTGGAGGAGGGGCTGATCGAGTGTGACTACGGTGCGTGGGAGGGGCAACCGCTGAAGAAGCTGGCCAAAGAGCCCCTCTGGCCGGTGGTCCAGCAGCGCCCGAGCGCCGCGGTCTTCCCGGACGGGGAGGCCATGGCGGCCATGGCGGCACGGGCGGTGGCGGCGGTGCGGACGTGGGACGCCCAGATCACGGCCGAGCACGGTCCCGAGGCGGTCTGGCTGGCGTGCAGCCACGGCGACGTGATCAAGGCGATCGTGGCCGACGCGCTCGGCGTACACCTGGATCTTTTCCAGCGGATCGTGGCCGACCCGGCCTCGGTGACGGCGATCCGGTACACCCCGTTGCGGCCGTTCCTGCTGCGGCTCAACGACACCGGTGGCGACCTGGCCGGGCTGGTGCCGCCGCCGGGCAAACGGCGTCGCCGCGCGGCGCGGGCGGCCGGGGTGGCCGACTCCGACGCGCCGGTCGGCGGCGGCGCGGGGGCGGGCCGGTGACGGGCCGAGGGTCCGCCACGCCCGAGTACGGTGGCCGCTGCACCGGGCGCGGCGGGCGCGTGGTGATTCGCGTCGGTGGGGTGCGCGACGCCATGGCGGGCCGGATAGGGTCGTGGGTATGACCCACCAGGTGCACGCCTTCGAACCGCCGGAGCGGTTCGTCGCCGGGACTGTCGGGCCGCCGGGGGAGCGCACGTTCTTCCTGCAGGCCCGCGGCGGCGGCAGGCTGGTCAGCGTCGCGCTGGAGAAGGTCCAGGTGTCTCTGCTCGCCGAGAAGCTGGAGGAGCTGCTCACCGAGGCGCAGCGTCGCTTCGGCGCGGACGTGCCCACGCTGGCGCCGGTGATCGGCGACAACGAGCCGCTGGACACTCCGGTCGACGAGGAGTTCCGGGTCGGGACCCTCGGGTTGGCCTTCGACGTGGACACCGCGACCGTGGTGATCGAAGCGATCGCCGCCGGCGAGGTGGAGCCCGAGGTCGAGCTGGGCGACGAGGACGACGACGAGGACGACGACGACGAGGACGACGAGCCGGACGAGGACCTGGACCGGCTCCGGGTCCGGCTCACCCCGCAGGCGACCCGCCAGTTCATCGAGCGGGCCCGGCGAGTGGTCAACGCGGGCCGGCCGCCGTGCCCGCTCTGCGGCCAACCGTTGGACCCCGCCGGGCACCTCTGCCCGCGGCACAACGGTTACCACCGGTGACCTCGTCCGGCCTCCAGCCCCGCCAGGACGGCGACGCCGCGCTGCGGCTGCTGCGTGACGGCGTGCTCGACCTGGAGGGTCGGCTGGTCGACGCGTCCAACACCACGCTGCGCGGCATCCTGACCCTGGACGGGCTCACCGCCCGCTGCGTCTACAAGCCGGTCCGTGGCGAGCGTCCGCTCTGGGACTTCCCGGACGGCACGCTCGCCGGCAGGGAGGTCTCGGCGTACCTGGTCTCCCGGGCCACCGGTTGGGGCCTGGTGCCGCCCACCGTGCTGCGGGACGGCCCGTTCGGCCCCGGCTCCTGCCAGCTCTGGATCGACGAGCCGGAGGACGCCGAGCCGCTGGTCGGGTTCCTGCCGGCGGAGGAGCTGCCGCCGCGCTGGTTCCCCATCGCCGCGGCACGTGACGAGGACGGCGCCGCGTACGTGCTGGCGCACGCCGAGGACCCCAGGCTGGCGCGGCTCGCGGTGCTCGACGCGGTGATCAACAACGCCGACCGTAAGGGCGCTCACGTTCTCGTCGGGGCCGACGACCGGATCTACGGCGTCGACCACGGGGTGAGCTTCCACGTGGAGGACAAGCTGCGTACGGTGCTCTGGGGTTGGGCCGGCAAGCAGTTGCCCCCGGACGCCGTGGAGATGCTCGACGGGCTCGCCGGGCAGGTCGCCGGAGCGCTCGGCGCGGAGCTGGCCGATCACCTGACGATCAGCGAGATCGCCGAACTGGCCGCCCGCATCGACGGGCTGCGGCAGACTGGCCGCTTTCCGCAGCCGCCGGAGGACTGGCCTGCGGTGCCCTGGCCCCCCATGTGACCCGCTGTCATCTTGATCACCCGTGTGGCGCTCCAGCGTTGTCGTTGGGCTGGCTAGGCTGATCGCATGGAGTCTTGGGCGGGACATGAGGTGCCACGGCTGCCGGGCAGGGGTGCGCCGCTGGCGCTGTACGACTCGGCGCGGCAGGGTGTCCACCCGAGTGAGCCGGTCGACGCGGGAAGCATGTACGTCTGCGGCATCACCCCGTACGACGCTACGCACCTCGGTCACGCCGCCACCATGATCACGTTTGACCTGGTGCAACGGATGTGGCGCGATGCCGGCCGCCCGGTGCGCTATGTACAGAACGTCACCGACATCGATGACCCCCTGCTGGAGCGTGCTGCCCGCGACGGCGAGGACTGGGTGGTCCTGGCGATGCGCGAGACGGCGCTGTTCCGGGAGGACATGGAGGCGCTGCGGATCATCCCGCCGGAGCACTACGTGGGCGCGGTCGAGTCGATCCCGGACATCGCCGACAAGGTCGAGGTGCTGCTCAAGGACGGTGCCGCGTACCGGCTCGACGACGGCACCGGCGACGTCTACTTCGACATCTCCGCCACCGGCCGGTTCGGCTACGAGTCGAACCTGACCCGGGAGCAGATGCTGGAAGTTTTCCCGGAGCGCGGCGGCGACCCGGACCGGGCTGGCAAGCGTGATCCACTGGACCTGCTGCTGTGGCGTGGCGCCCGCGAGGGTGAGCCGTCCTGGCCGGGCGGGGAGCTGGGCCAGGGCCGCCCGGGCTGGCACATCGAGTGCACAGTGATCGCGCTGAACCTGCTCGGTGACCGCATCGACGTGCAGGGCGGCGGCAACGACCTGCTGTTCCCGCACCACGAGGCGTCCGCCGCGCACGCCGAGCGGCTCACCGGTCAGGCGCCGTTCGCCGACCACTACGTGCACGCCGGGATGATCGGCCTGGACGGCGAGAAGATGTCCAAGTCCCGTGGCAACCTGGTCTTCGTGTCCCGGCTGCGTGCCGACAAGGTCGACTCGATGGCGGTCCGGCTGGGGCTGATGTCGGGGCACTACCGCAGCGACCGCACCTGGACCGACGAGTTGCTGTCCGCCGCCCAGGAGCGCCTGGACCGCTGGCGGCGGGCCGCCGCCGCGCCCGCCGGACCGTCCGGGGCCGAGCTGCTGGCCGGGGTACGCGAGCGCCTGGCCGACGACCTCGACACCCCAGGCGCCCTGGCGGTAGCAGACCGCTGGGCCGATGCAACCCTGGCCGGCGCAACCGACGACACGGAAGCGCCAGCCCTCTTCGCGGCCACGGTAGACGCCCTCCTAGGCATCCGCCTCTAACCCTGCTCGGGCGTGCCCCGCTCGGGCTTGTCCCGCCCGTTCGTGCCCCCGCCCGTTCGTGCCCCCGCCCGTTCGTGCCGGCCCCGTCCGTCCGCCCGCTCGCGCCGGCCCTGCCCGGCCCGGCCCTGCCCGGCCCTGCCCGGCCCGGCCCTGCCCGGCCCGGCCCGGCCCTGCCCGGCCCGGCCCGGCCCGTCGATCTTGCACTTTCGATCGCGCTTATGGCATGCTTCGCCCCCTTTGTGAGGGCAGAAACTGCAAGATCGCGAGAGTTTGGGAGCCAAGGCCTGGGGCGCTCCGTCGATCATGGACTTGTGGTGCCCCGCGAAAGGCGCGCAACACCGTATATCGGCCACCACAACTCCTAGATCGACGCGGTGTGGCGCGGCGCGACGCGGTGTGGGGCGGCGCGGTGCGGGGGGCGGCGCGGGGCGGCGCGGGGCAGGGCGGTGCGGGGTGCGGGGGATCAGCCCAGGACCAGGCCGGGGTTGGGGTCGGGGTCTGGGGTTGGGGCGGGGATCTTGTATTCCTCGGTGAGGGTGGTCATGGGGCCGGGCCAGGTGGCCTGGGACACCTCGATCGGCTTGTGGTGGGCGTCGAACGCGACGTGCAGCAGGTGCAGCACCGGGGTGTCCGGCCGGATCTGGAGGGTCTCGGCTTCCTCCCGGCTGGGCTGGCGAGCGCTGATCGTGTCGGTGGCCGAGACGTACTGCCGCCCGGTGACCTCCTCGGCCTCCTGGTAGAGGGGTCGGCCGAACGCTTCGGTGCGCTCCAGTGAAGTGCCGGCGGTGTCGGCGGGCAGGAACCAGGAGGCGCCCACCTCGACGGGGGAGTCGTCGGTGCGGACGAGGTGCCGCCGGCAGAGCAGGTCGGTGCCGTCGGGCACTCCGAACGCGTCGGCCACCTCGGCGGGGGCGGGGGCGCGACCGACCGAGACGAGTTGCTGGCGGTACCGGGCGGCGAGGTCGGTGTGATAGCCGCGGAAGCCGCCGTACCGGCCCCGGGAGAGGCGGTTGAGTCGGCGGCGGGTGCCCCGGACGTACGTACCGGAGCCGGGTTTGGTGATCAGGATGCCCTCGACCCGCAGTTGGTCGACGGCGCGTTGCGCGGTCTGCTTGGCGACGCCGAACATCTCGGCGATGGCCGGGATGGACGGCAGTCGCTCGCCCGGGCCCCAGTCGCCTCGGCGGACCTGGGCCTTGAGCTGCGCGGCGATCTGTCGGTGCGGGAACTCTGCGGCCCCGGGGTTGATCTGCATACCCGCCTCCTTGATCACATCTAGGTTCCTAGGATGCCTTAGCGGGTGTGACGGCGCTACCCCTGACACGCGAAAACGGGCCCCCGGACCACAAAAGGTCCGAGGGCCCGCAGTAGACAGCGTTACCAGGAGCCGGCGGTGGGGCCGGCCGAACCGCCCCGACGGCGCAGGTACTTCTCGAACTCCTGGGCGATCTCGTCACCGGTCAGCGGGGTGATCCCCTCGTCGCCGACCCGTTCCTCCAGCTCGCGGACGTACTCGCCGAGCTCGGCGTCCTGCTCGGCGGCACTGCGCACCCGCTGCTCCCACTCGGCGGACTCCTCGGCCAGGTCGGCCATCGGCACCGGCAGGTCGACGACCTCCTCGACCCGGTGCAGCAGGGCGACAGTGGCCTTGGGGCAGGGCGGGTTGTTGGCGTAGTGCGGCACGTGCACCCAGAACGAGACGGCGTCCACCTCGGCGCGGGTACACGCGTCGTGCAGGACACCGACGATGCCGGTCGGCCCGTCGTACCGGGTGGGGGTGAGCTGGTAGCGCTCCGCGGCCTGCGCGTCGGAGGCGCTGCCGCTGATCGGCAGCGGTCGGGTGTACGGAACGTCCGCCAGCAACGCGCCGAGCAGCACCACCCGTTCCACCTCAAGGCTGTGGCAGATCTCCAGCACCTGCTCGCAGAACGTCCGCCAGCGCATGCTCGGCTCGATGCCGCGGATCAGCACCACGTCGCGCTCGGTGCCCTCCGGGCTGGCCACCATGAACCGGGTCGTCGGCCACTCCACCCGGCGGGTCTCCCCGTCGGCCATCGTGATGGTGGGCCGGCTGACCTGGAAGTCGTAGAAGTCCTCCGGGTCCAGCTCGGCGATCTGCCGGGCGTTCCAGACCTGCTCCAGGTGCTCGACCGCGGCGGTGGACGCGTCGGCGGCGTCGTTCCAGCCCTCGAACGCGGCGATGGCCACCGGGGACCGCAGCACCGGCAGTCCGTCGAACTCGGTCACGCCGTCACCTCACCCTGCTCGTCGCGGCCGGCGCCGGGATGGCGCCCGGTCGTCATACCGTGGGGCACGGCGGCGTCCCTGTTGTCCTTCACGTCCGTCAGCCTACGTGCCGAGCGGGGGCGGGGCCCGTCGGCCGCGCCGGTCGGCCGGACCGACCACCGGTCATACGTCGACGAACCGGACAGCGTGATCCCGCTGACACAATATGGGATCGCGTGCGGAGGGTCGTTGGGCGCGGTCGGTGCCGCACTAACCTGAACGGGTGCGGACTTCGTTGATGGATGTGCTGGCCGACCGGATTCTCATCGCCGATGGTGCGATGGGCACGATGCTGCATGCCGCGGACCTCACGCTCGACGACTTCGACGGGCTGGAGGGGTGCAACGAGATCCTCAACGTCACCCGGCCGGACGTGGTGCGCGGCGTGCACGACGCCTACCTGGCCGCCGGCGCGGACTGCGTGGAGACCAACACGTTCGGCGCCAACCTCGCCAACCTCGCCGAGTACGACATCCCGCAGCGCATCCGGGAGCTGTCGGAGGCGGGTGCCCGGATCGCCCGGGAGGCCGCCGACGCGGCCAGCACGGCGCAGCGACCGCGGTTCGTGCTGGGCTCGATCGGGCCGGGCACCAAGCTGCCCACCCTCGGGCACGCCGCCTATGCCACGCTGCGCGACGCGTACCAGGAGAACGCCGCCGGTCTGATCGTTGGCGGCGCGGATGCGCTGATCATCGAGACCTGCCAGGACCTGCTCCAGGTCAAGGCGGCCGTGGTCGGATCGAAGCGGGCGATGACCGAGCTGGGCCAGCCGGTCCCGATCATCTGTCACGTGGCCGTGGAGACCACCGGCACCATGCTGGTGGGCAGCGAGATCGGGGCGGCCCTCGCCGCGATCGAACCGCTCGGCGTGGACCTGATCGGGCTCAACTGCTCGACCGGCCCGGCCGAGATGAGCGAGCACCTGCGCTACCTGTCGCAGCACTCCCGCATCCCGCTGTCGGTGATGCCGAACGCCGGCCTGCCGGTGCTGACCGCCGACGGGGCATACTTCCCGCTGACTCCCGTGGAGCTGGTCGAGGCCCTGGAGCGGTTCATCACCGAGTACGGCGTGGGGCTGGTCGGTGGCTGTTGCGGCACCACACCGGAGCACATCCGGGTGCTGTCCGAGCGGCTGCACGGCGTCACCGCCACGGCACGCGAGCCGCGGCACGAGGCGGGTGTCTCGTCGGTGTACCACCCGGTGCCGTTCGCGCAGGACGCGTCGGTGCTGATGGTGGGGGAGCGGACCAACGCCAACGGGTCCAAGGCGTTCCGGGACGCGATGCTCGCCGGTGACTGGCGGGCCTGCGTGGAAATCGCCCGCAGTCAGGCGCGCGACGGCTCACACCTGCTCGACCTGTGCGTGGACTACGTCGGCCGCGATGGCACCCAGGACATGCGGGAGTTGGCCGGCCGGTTCGCGACCGCGTCGACCCTGCCGATCATGCTGGACTCCACCGAGCCGAACGTCGTCGAGGCCGGGCTGGAGATGCTCGGCGGCCGGTGTGTGGTCAACTCGGTGAACTTCGAGGACGGCGACGGCCCCGACTCCCGGTACGCGCGGGTGATGCCGGTCGTCCGCGAGCACGGCGCGGCGGTGGTGGCGCTGCTCATCGACGAGGAGGGGCAGGCGCGTACCCAGGAGTGGAAGGTCCGGGTCGCGGCGCGGCTGATCGACGACCTGACCGGCCGCTGGGGCATGGACCGCGCCGACATCCTGATCGACGCTCTGACCTTCCCGATCGCCACCGGGCAGGAGGAGACCCGTCGTGACGGCATCGAGACGATCGAGGCGATTCGGGAGATCACCCGCCGCTACCCGGGGGTCAACTTCACCCTGGGCGTCTCGAACATCTCCTTCGGGCTCAACCCGGCCGCCCGGCAGGTGCTCAACTCGGTGTTCCTGCACGAGTGCGTGCAGGCCGGTCTGACCTCGGCGATCGTGCACGCCAGCAAGATCCTGCCGATGTCGAAGATCCCCGAGGCGCAGCGCGAGGTCGCACTGGATCTGGTGTACGACCGGCGCCGCGAGGGGTACGACCCGGTGCAGCGTTTCCTCGAGCTCTTCGAGGGCGTCGACGTGACCAGCGCCCGCGCCAGCCGCGCTCAGGAGTTGGCGGCGTTGCCGCTGGACGAGCGCCTCAAGCGGCGGATCATCGACGGTGAGCGCAACGGCCTGGAGGCCGACCTGGACGCGGCGATGGCCGGTGGCCGACCGCCGCTGTCGATCATCAACGACATCCTGCTGGACGGCATGAAGGTGGTCGGCGAACTGTTCGGCTCCGGGCAGATGCAGCTGCCGTTCGTGCTCCAGTCCGCCGAGGTGATGAAGACCGCGGTGGCGTACCTGGAACCGCACATGGAGACCACGGAGGACGGCGGCAAGGGTCGCATCGTGCTGGCCACCGTGCGCGGCGACGTGCACGACATCGGCAAGAACCTGGTCGACATCATCCTGTCGAACAACGGCTACGAGGTGGTGAACATCGGCATCAAGCAGCCGATCAGCGCCATCCTGGACGCCGCCGAGCAGCACCGCGCCGACGCGATCGGCATGTCCGGCCTCCTGGTCAAGAGCACGGTCATCATGAAGGAAAACCTCGCCGAGATGGCCACGCGCGGGGTCGCGGAGCGGTGGCCCGTCCTGCTGGGTGGGGCGGCGCTGACCCGGGCGTACGTCGAGGACGACCTGCGGTCGATGTTCCCCGGGCAGGTGCACTACGCGCGGGACGCGTTCGAGGGGCTGTCCCTGATGGACAAGGTGATGACCGCCAAGCGCGGCGGCGCGCCGGTAATCGACCCGGAGCGGGAGGCGGCCCTCGCGGCGCGGCGGGCCCGCCGGGAACGGCAACGGTCGATGGTCACCGAGTCGCTGCCGGAGCTGCACGACTCCTCGGTCCGCTCCAACGTGGCCGCGGACGTGCCGGTGCCCACCCCGCCGTTCTTCGGCACCCGGGTGGTCAAGGGTGTGCCGATGGCCGACTACGCGGCGCTGCTCGACGAGCGGGCCACGTTCCGCGGGCAGTGGGGGCTGAATGGCGCCCGGGGCGGCAGCGGACCGTCCTACGACGAGCTGGTTGAGACCGAGGGTCGGCCGCGCCTGCGCTACTGGCTGGACCGGCTGATCGCCGACCAGGTCCTCGAGGCAGCCGTGGTGTACGGCTACTTCCCGGCGTACTCCGAAGGCAATGACCTGGTGGTGCTCGACGAGAACGGTCACGCGGAGCGTGCCCGGTTCTCCTTCCCCCGCCAGCGGCAGGAACGCCGGCTCTGCCTGGCGGACTTCTTCCGACCCAAGGGCGACCAGCTCGACGTGGTCGCGTTGCAACTGGTCACCGTCGGTCAACCCGTCAGCGAGTACGCGGCGAAGCTGTTCGCCCGCAACGAATACCGCGACTACCTGGAGGTTCACGGGCTCTCCGTGCAGCTCACCGAGGCCCTCGCCGAATACTGGCACCGGCGGATCCGTACCGAGATGACCCTGCCCGACGGCCGTCCGCTGGGCCACGACGACCCGGCGGACCTGGCCGGCCTGCTGCGCAACGACTACCGGGGCTGCCGGTACGCGTTCGGCTACCCGGCCTGCCCCGACCTGGAGGACCGGGCGAAGATCGTGGACCTGCTCGGGTCGGAGCGGATCGGGGTGGAGCTGTCCGAGGAGTTCCAGCTCATGCCGGAGCAGGCCACCGACGCCATCGTGGTCCACCACCCGGAGGCCAGCTACTTCAACGCCAAGTGATCCACGCGCACGGCGCCCACAGGGACCTGTCGAGCTACGCGGAGGGTGTCGAGAACGGCCGGGCGGCGTCGTCCTAGGGGAGGATGCGGCCACCGTGGCCGCACCAGACCAGGGAGATCCAGCATGGCGATCCAGCGGATGGACAACGTCCTCATCGTTGTCGAGGACCTTGACGCTGTCATCTCGTTCTTCGTCGAACTTGGCATGGAGCTGGAGGGCAGGGGGGCAGTCGAGGGACGGTGGGTGGAGCGGGTCATCGGGATCGATGATGTCCGGCAGGACGTCGCGATGCTGCGGACCCCGGACGGCCATGGCAAGGTCGAGCTGGCGATGTTCCACACGCCGACGGCGATCAGCGCCGAGCCGAAGGATGCACCGGCGAACACGTTGGGCATTCGTCGCATCATGTTCGCGGTCGACGACATCGAGGACGTCATTGCCCGCCTGCGTCGGCATGGGGCCGAACTCGTCGGGGAGCTGGAGCAGTACGAGGACATCTATCGGCTCTGCTACGTCCGCGGCCCCGAGGGCATCATCGTCGGATTGGCCGAACAGCTCAGCTGAGGGCCACCTGCGGTCCGCCGTGGCAGCAACGTCAGGGATGTAGGGGCCTCGCGGGCGGCGGATACCCCTACATCCCTGACGTTGTGCGGATCTTGCCGGCGCAGTGTGCGGGCCGCGCACTGGCGCGGCCGATCGTCTGGGTCAGGGTGGATGCAGCATCGATTCGCGGTCCGCGGTGCCGAGGCCGCCATCGGCGGGTCGGGGCCACACCGAAGGAGGTCGTTCCGTGAGGGCGGAAGAACAACAGAACGGCAAGTGGGCGCCCTGGTGGGTCTACCTCGTCGTCATCCTCGGCTGCAACTATGTGAAGCAGTACCTGGTTCAGGATCTGCCGGTAGTGGTCAATGCCGCGATCACCATCGTGCTCGTTGGGGCCCTCTTTCTGGCCATCACCGTGGTGTACCGCAGCGTGCGAGACGCCGGCCGCTAGCGACACCGGAGCGTCGCACCAGTGCCGCCGGGTCACGCGGAGGCGCGGCGTCTTGGGTACGCTGCGGAGATGTTCCGTGCGGCTCGTTCTGACGACTTCGAGCAGATCATCCGCCTCTACCGGCAACTGAACCCCGACGATCCGGTTCTCCGCGACGGGTCTGACGCAACGGCTTTCGAGCAGATCCTGGGCTCGACGGCGCTGCATCTCTTCGTACTCGAACTGGATGGGGTCGTCGTCGCCACGACGTACCTCAACGTGATCCCCAACCTCACCCGATCCGCATCGCCGTACGCCGTCATCGAGAACGTCGTCGTCGAGGAGTCGCGGCGAGGCACGGGTCTCGGCAGGCAGATCATGGCCGGCACACTTCAAGCCGCCTGGGATGCGGGCTGCTACAAGGCGATGCTGATGACGGGTTCGCGCAACCCCGCGACCCACGCCTTCTACCGGGCCTGCGGGTTCTCGGCCGACGTCAAGACCGCTTACCTCGCTCGGCCATCCTGACGAGCACGTGAGGGCTAGGAAGCTCCGGTGTCGGGGAAGGTCTCGCGCAGGGCCGAATCCAGCGACCGGCCGGTCGTCGGCTCGATGAACAGATCGGCCAGCAGGAGGTCGGCGACGTAGGCGGGATTGACGCCCGACTCCTTGCGGCCGAGTGCCTGCAACGCGCCGCCGAGGCGGAGGGCGGCCTTCGCCGCGCCGGCCGGCAGGCGGGCAACCCGGCGACGTCGACCGACCGCCTCGGCGATGCGCGCGATCATGTCGTTCCAGGTGAGATTCTCGTCGGCGACCGGGATGTCCGCACCGCTCGCCTGCTCCAGAGCGTCCACGGCGACGTCGGCCACGCTGCGCGCCGACGCTGCGGCGGTCCCACCGGTGGGAACAACCAAGGGTGTACGAGAGCGCGCCCACCGGTCGAGCGGCCCGGACCAGTTGGGCAGCCGATCGCCGGACCGACCGAAGACGAACGGCAACTCGAGTACGGCGACCGGCAGCTCCGGCCCGGCGGCCTCCCGTCCCTCCCGGGCCTGCTCCAGGCGGCAGCGGATGTACGTGTGACGCTCTGCGAGTCGCCACTGCGGATGCAGCCGGTCGAAGTAGGTGTAGTACGAGCCCATGACGACCCCGCGGGTGAGCCCTGCCCGGCGGGCGGCGGTGAACAGGCGTACCACCGGTTCGACGTTGTCCCGGCGGAACGCCGGGTAGATCGGTTTGGGCAGCGGTCGTTGCTCGTCGGTGCGGGTGGCGTAGACCACGCCGTCATGACCGGCGAGCAGCGGCCGCAGTTCGTCGATCGAGGCGGACTCCACGTCGAGCAGGTGGTCGACACCCGGACGGGCCGTACGCGCCACCGTGGTCGCCGTATGGCCTCGCTCGCGCAGCACGTCCACCACATGGGCGCCGATCAGACCACTGCCACCCACCACGAGAATTCTCACGCCGTATCGTCCACTCTGGAGACTGTTGCTTGTCAAGTCACGATCGTCGCCACCGGCCGGGCACCGATCATTGCTTGTTCTTCGCGACAAACCGACGTCGGTGGGCCCGGCCTGGTCGCTGTTCAGGCCGGGCCCACCGACCCCGTCAGCCGGTCAGGGTGAACTTCTCCCAGGCCCCGATCGCCGTACGGTTGGCGATCAGTGCCGCCGCCCCGGCGTTCTCGGCGGCGACGATCTGGTTGTTGGCCAGGGCACGCAAACTGACACTCCCGTCGGAGTTGGTGACGAGTTGGAAGGTCTCCCACGGTCCGATCGTCGTGCGGTTCGCGATCAACGGTTCGGCGCCCGCGTTCTCGGCGCAGACGTACATGCCGTTGGCGCGCGAGCGTAGGGCGATGGTGCCGTTGCCGGCGTCGACCCGGTCGAACTGCTCGGACGTCCCGATGGTGGCCCGGTTGGCGATCAGCGGGCTGGCGCCGACAGCCGACACGTACTGGCTGTTGACCTGCGCCCGCAGGCTGATCACGCCGCCGCTGGTGCCGGTGGTGAAGGTGAACGAGTCGACGTCGAACAGGTTGCCGGACCCGCCCTTGAACACCAGGTACAGCGTGGTCGTCGCGGCGGGCGGGTTGGTGATGGCGCCGGACACCTCGGTGAAGGTGTCCCAGCCACCGGTCACCGGCACGGTGACGGTGCCCAGCAGGGTGCCCGTGGCGGATCCCGCGCGTACCTCGATGGTGCCGCCGGCACCGGCCGAGGAGACCCGAGCGGTGAACCGGGTCGCGTTGGCCAGGTGGTACGGCTGGTAGGAAATCCAGTCGTTGTTCTCGATGAACCCGGCCGTGCGGCCACCCTCGGCGCTGGGGTGGTCGGCGAGTTGGACGCCGGACTGGGCGCCGAAGTGCTCGCCCTGCCGGTGTTTCGGTTGCAGGGTCTTGATGCTGTGCGTGGTGAGCCCGCCGTTGTCGGTGTAGGCGGCGTCGAAGACGCCGTAGATGTTGGCCGCCGCGTCGTGCTCACCGTCGGTGGGCACGGTGATCGTTCCGCTGCAGCCGGTCTTCGAGGTGATCTGGTGGGCGTGGCTGTCGTGACCCAGCGCGTAGGTGAGGCTCACCCTGGCGCAGTCGATCGTGCCGTCCTGCGGGTCGCTCACGCTGATCTGGTACGACACCGTGTCACCGAAGTTGAACAGCTGCCCGTTGGTGGGCGTGCTGAGCGTCACCGTCGGGGCGGTGTTGCCCACGGTGATGACCAGGCTCGCCGTGCCGGACAGGCCGGTCGGGTCGGTGACCTTCAAGGTGGGGGAGTACGTGCCGTTCGTGGTGTACGTCTTGGTGGGATTGGCCGCCGTCGACGTGGTGCCGTCGCCGAACGTCCACAGGTAGCTCAGCGCACCACCCTCCGGGTCGGAGCTGCCGGCCGACGAGAAGTTGACCGTCAGCGGGTTGGCCCCCGAGGTGGGGTTCGCCGACGCGACCGCGATGGGGCTGCGGTTGCCACCACCGATGTACTCGATCCGGAAGAGCGCCTGGTCGTTCGCGCCGGTGCCGTAGTCCAGCACGTACAGCGCGCCGTCCGGGCCGAAGGCCATGTCCATGACCTGGGTGCCGCTCCACGGGAAGTTGGAGATCTCCCCCCGGGATCCGTTGGAGTTGACCGCGATCGCCTTGATCCAGCGCCGGCCGTACTCGCCAGCAAAGAACTGACCGTTGAGCGACGCCGGGAACTTGATGCTGGAGTTGAGCGAGGCGTCGTACCGGTAGACCGGGCCGCCCATCGGCGACTCCGAGCCGCTGCCGAACTCCGACGGCGAACCGGAGTCACCGGCGTACTTGATCCAGGCCGCCTTCGCCGCAGGCAGGGTGGTGAGCCCGGTGTTGCGGAACGAGTTGTTGGTCGGCCCACCCGTGCAGTTGTACTTGGACTGCGACGGCCCGGACGGGAACGTGTATTCGTTGTATGTTTCGACGCTGGTGTTGTCGCCGGTGCAGTACGGCCAGCCGTAGTTGCCCGGTGCCGTGATGCGGTTGAACTCCACCTGACCCGAGGGCCCACGGCTGGAGTTCGTGGACCCGGCGTCGGGGCCGTAGTCACCGAGGTAGACGACGCCGGTCGCCTTGTCGACGCTCATCCGGAACGGGTTGCGCATGCCCATCGCGTAGATCTCCGGGCGGGTGCCCGACGTGCCGGGGGCGAACAGGTTGCCCGACGGGATGGTGTACGTGCCGTCCGTCTGTGGCTTGATCCGCAGCAGCTTGCCCCGCAGGTCGTTGGTGTTTCCCGCCGAGCGCTGGGCGTCGAACTGCGGGTTGCGGTTGGTCTGTTCGTCAATTGGCGCGTAGCCGGATGACTCGAAAGGGTTGGTGTCGTCGCCGGTGGTCAGGTACAGGTTGCCGGCGGCGTCGAAGTCCAGGTCACCGCCGACGTGGCAGCACTGCCCACGGTCGTTGGCGACCTGGAGCACGATCTTCTCGCTGCTCAGGTTGAGCGTGTCGTCGCTGTTGAGGGTGAACCGGGACAGCCGCAGGTGCCCTTTCCACCGGTCCCAGTCAGACGACGTGCCGGTGGTCGGGGCGTCCCCGGACGGGGTGCTCAACGTGGGCGAGTAGTACAGGTAGATCCACCGGTTGGAGGCGAAGTTGGGGTCGACGGCGACGCCCTGCAACCCCTCCTCGTCGTGGGTGTAGACGGACAGGGTGCCGGAGACCTTGGTGTTGCCGGCCACGTCGGTGACCCGCAGGACGCCGTTGCGGGCGGTGTGGAGCACCGAGCGGTTGGGCAGGACGGCCAGGGACATGGCCTCACCCAGCTCGGCTGAGCCGGTGGCGAGTTTGACCTGCTGATAGTCGGAGGCGGGAATGACCGCTGCCTGGGCGGGGGATGGTGCGGCAACAGCCAGGGTCACGCTCGCGACGGTGGTGACCGCCGCGACGAGGACCCGGGGCCAACGCCGGGGGTACGAGAGCATGATCGTCCTTCCTCGACGATCGGGGGCCGGGCGTGCGGGGGCGCACCACGGCCAGGAGGGGTGGTGAAGAGTCGACCGGCGAGCGGTCAGCCGGTGACGAGGTCGAACTTCTCCCATTGACCGATGGAGGTCCGGTTGGCGATCAACGCGGCCGCGCCGGCGTTCTCGGCGGCGACGTACCGGTTGTTCACCACTGCCCGCAGGCTCACGGTGCCGTCGGAGTTGCGCACGAGCTGGAACGTCTCCCACGCGCCGGCGGTGGCCCGGTTGGCGATCAGCGCGGCAGCACCGGCGTTCTCAGCCGCGACGAACTGCCCGTTGCCCTTGGCGCGCAGCGCCACGTTGCCGTTGCCGAGGTCGACCAGGTCGAAGCGCTCGGTGGTGCCGACGGCGCTGCGGTTGGCGATCAGCGCGGTCGTGGCGTTGGGCGCGCTGACGTACTGGTTGTTGGCGCGGGCCCGCAGGCTGGAGCCACTGGGCGGCGGGGTCGTGGTGCGCGGCGAGCAGTCGGCCGTCACGGCGCCTGCGGCGACACGGAGGCCGCCGAGCAGCATCCGGGTGAAGTTCGAGTCGCTGTAGGACGCTTCGGTGTGCCCGAGGCCCGTGTACCAGGCCCGCCCGCCGCCGTAGGCCTTGCACCAGGTGATCGGGTGGTCGCCGCTCATGTTGCCGCCGCTGTACGACGACTCGTCGAGGCTGGCGAGGACCCGCACGCTCGACCGGGGGTTGGTGCGGTAGTTGTACCACTCGTCGGTGCGGACCCAGGTGTCGCCCAGGTGGGCGGTCGACGGGTTCGTCCGGTCCTCGACCCGTACGGTGGCGGACTGGATCGCCGGGTGCGAGTCGAACCAGGCACCGACCAGCCCGCCGTACCACGGCCAGCTGTACTCGGTGTCGGCGGCGGCGTGCACACCGACGTACCCGCCGCCGGCGGCGATGTACGCCTCGAACGCGGTCTGCTGGGTGGCGTTGAGGACGTCGCCGGTCGTCGACAGGAAGACCACCGCCTGGTACTGGGCCAGGTTCGCGGTGGTGAACTGGGCGGAGTCCTCGGTCGCGGTCACGCTGAAGCCGTTGGCGGTGCCGAGCTGCTGGATCGCGGCGATGCCGGTCGGGATGGACGAGTGGCGGAAACCGGCGGTCTTGCTAAACACCAGGACCTTGGTCAGGGGTGCCGCCGAGGCCGGAGCCGGGAGGGCTACCAGGGTGGCCAGCAACACGGCCAGGCCGGTGACGAGGGCCAACAAACGGGGACGGGAACGCATGCTCTTGCTCCTCTGCTGAGCGTCGACCCCGGGCGTGCGCGTCACTGGCGTGCGGGCTCGCCGGGGGCCGGGTTGGCGGTGGTACGGAGCCGGGCCGCCGATGCTCGGCTGAGATGGTGCGGGGTGGTGCGGTGGTGTCGAACACCCTGACAGCCCAGTGTGGACGGTCGGAGCGCATCGACTTGTATCGCTGACGCAGTAAACCTCCGATGTCTACGCTCCGTCAAGCCCGCGTTCGTCGGTTACCACAGGCTGGAAGAGCCCAGCGGGATTCCTCAGCCCAGGACGGCTGGCGGTACGAGTGCCAACTGTTTGACCTGGCGCAGCATCAGCGCGGTCTCGACGGTGCGGATGCCGTCCAGCGCGCCGATCTTGTCGTTGAGGTACGCGTACAGCTCCTCGGTGCCCCGGCAGCGGACGGCCGCGATGATGTTGGTCTGGCCGGTGGCCGCGGCGGCGAACTCCACCTCCGGGTGCGCGGCGAGCGCATGCCCGGCCGCGGCCAGCGCGGACGGCGCCACGGTCAGCCACAGCATCGCGCCGATCTCGCGGCCCACGTGTTCCGGGGAGTACTGCACGGCGAAGTAGAGGACGCCGCTGCCGCGCAGCCGGTCCAGGCGGCGTCGCACCACGTCCTCGGACTGGCCGCACGCTGTCTGCAGGTCCGCGAGGGTGGCCCGGCCGTCCCGGAACACCGCGGCGAGCAGCGCCTCGTCGGTCTCGTCGACCGTGACGGTGCCCGGTGCCGCCTCCACCGGCGGGGGGCGCAGCGCCGCCTCCTGCTCAGTGGTGAGGGCGTTGGCCTTCTGCAGCCAGCGGAGGGGGCCGCCGTAGAAGCGGTGCAACAGGCAGTGTGCGCTGAACCCGATCACCCGCTGGGTGCGCTGTAGCCGGCCCAGCAGCAGTTCGTCCCGGGCGGCGGGGCTACGGGGCCTCATCTCGCAGACCACCTCGCTGCCGCCGGAGATCAACGCGACGTACGACGTGTCCGGGCGGCGGGCGAGCGCGTCGGCCAGCCGTTCGGACATGTCCGGGGTGCACCGCAGCCGGACGATCCAGTTGGAGCGGCCGACCCGGCTTTCGTCGGTCATGCCCAGCACACGCAGCCCGGCCTGGGTTTGCAGGCGTCGGAAGCGGCGGGCGACGGTCTGGTCCGAGACGCCGAGGACGGCGGCGATCCGACTGAACGGGGCGCGACCGTCGAGTTGCAGGGCCTGCAGCAGTTGCAGGTCGAGGTGGTCCAGGGGAGGGGGCACGGTCTTCCTGATCGTCGGTGGCGTCACCAGCGTAGAAGCCGGTGACGCCGCCGTCCTTCGGTTGGGTGAGCTCAGGCCGACACGGTCTCTGGTAGCGGGGCCGCAGGTTGTGGGTCGCGTACCGGGCGCGGACGGCGCAGCAGGACGACCGCGGCCAGGGCGGCGATGAGCATCAGCGTGGCCGACACCGTCAGGGACAGCTGGAAGCCGTCGAGGAACGCGTTGTTGAGGGCGTTCTGCACGCCGTCCTGCTGAGTGCCGTAGTCGGCGGTGGCGACCGCCTGGAAACCGCTGTCGCCCATCGCCGTGGTGGCGACCTGCTGGCGGTCACCGCTGACTCCGGCGTCGGTGAGGTGTCCCGGCAGGGAGCTTGCGGCCCTGCTGGTCAGCAGGGCACCCAGGACGGCGGGGCCGAGCGCGCCGCCGACCTGGCGGAACGCGTTGTTGCCCGCGGCTGCCATGCCGGCCAGCTGGAACGGCACGGAGCTGACCGCGGTCGCGGTCATCGGGGTCAGCACCGCGCCGAGGCCCAGGCCGAACAACGCGAGCCGCCAGCTCAGCTGCCCGAACGACGTGTCGGCGTCGACGGTGCTGAGGAAGAACAGCGCGACCGCCGAGATGAGCAGGCCGGCGCCGAGCAGCCAGCGCACCTGCACGCGGTGCATGAGGCGGGCGATCAGCGGCCCCACGACGACCGGCACTGCCGTGTTGGTCAGCAGCCGCAGCGCCGCTTCCATGGTCGACAGTTGCTGGACCAGGCCGAGGTAGAGGCTGAGCACGAAGATGCTGCCGATCACACCCATGAAGCTGACCATGGCGATCACGGCGGTGGCGTTGAAGCCGCGGCTGGCGAACAGGGCGGGGCTCAGCATCGGTGAGTCGCTGCGCTGCTCGATCACGACGAACGCGGCGAGGCTGAGCGCGGCCACGGCGAACGCCAGGAGGACGATGGGGTCGGTGAACGAGCCGGCGCCGCCCTCGATGACGGCGAAGACCAGGGCGACGATGGCGAGGGCCGCGGTGATCTGGCCCGGCCAGTCCAGGTGCCGCTTGCCCGACGCCCGCGAGTCGGTCACCAGCGGAATGGCGATCAGTGCGGTGAGCAGCGCGAGCGGGATGGCCGGCAGGTAGATCCAGCGCCAGGACACATGCTCGAGGATCGCCCCGGCCAGCAGCGGGCCGAGCGCGAGGGCGAGCATCAGGGAGGTGGCCCAGAGGCTGATGTACCGGCCGCGCTTGCGCGGGTCCGGCACGGCGTGGCTGATGAGCGCCAGCGTGGCGGGTAGCAGAGCGGCCGCGCCCACGCCGGCGAGCGCCTGGCCGACCCAGACCATCGCGATCGACTGTGCGGACAGCGCGACGGCCGCGCCGATCGCGCAGAACAGCAGGCCGGCCTGGAACACCTTCTTGCGCCCGTGCACGTCACCGAAGACGCCGGCGGTCAGGATGAGGGCGGCCATCGGCAGGACGAAGGCGTCCGACACCCAGGACAGGTCGGCGGTCGACGCGTCCAGCCCGCGCTGGATCGCCGGCAGGCTCACCGACACTGTCGTCACGGGCAGATAGGCGACGAAAACCCCCAGACATGCCATGACCAGTGTCGCGCCGAGCCGGTCTCCCGACGCCTTATTCGTGGTTGCCATCTACGCGCAGCTCCTCTTCGGCGGACCCGGTGCCCGGCCGACGAGCCAGCATCCGTGCGGTTGAGGCGCACCGCCAGCCGATCGCGCCGAATCCCGGAATACCGACATGCGGGCCCTGTGGCGCCGCGCTTTCCGACACCCTGATCGGCTCAGCGACGCCCGGCCGACCCGGTCGGGCTAGGTGTCGGCGATGGTCCGGTGGCTCCCGAGGGTCGCCACGGGAGCGGCTTCGGCGAGCGCGGTCCGGACGGTCTTCAGCAGCGGATCACCCGGGTGCTCGATCCAGTGCTGGACGGCGACCCGCAGGATGGCCAGGAAGGTCGCGGCCAGGAGGCGGGAGCGCAGTGCCACGTCGGCGTCGGTGAGCCGGTGGGCGAGTTCTGCGGCCAGCTCGCGCTCGATCGCGGCGTACGCCGCCACCTGAAGGGGGGCCAGGCCGGGCTGCCCGCGTAGTTTCCGGCGTTGGCCCAGCCAGGCGGGCTCAGAACCGCCGAACATCTCCGCGGTGAGGCGTTCGGCTGCTCGGCTCAGCACGGTCCACGGCGGCTCGTTGAGGGGCTGTTCGCGGATCAACTGCAACAGCCGGTGCAGGCGCACCGTGTCGCCGTGGAAGAGCGCCTGTTCCTTGCTGGAGAAGTAGTTGGAGAAGGTCCGCCGGGAGACGTTGGCGGCGTCGGCGATCGCTTCGACCGTCACCGCGTCGAACCCCTGGTCGGCGACGAGGCGCAGGGCGGCCTCATGCAGGGCGAGGCGGGTCGCCGCCTTCTTGCGCTCCCGCAGCCCGGTGGTCTCGTCCATCGCACAGAGGGTACGTGCGGGTGACGGACTTCTCAATGCGCAAACTTGCCTGTTGGGCAAGATCGGTAGATGCTTGCTTGGGGCAACCAACATATGTGTGTGGGGCGGACGTGGACAACGGTGTTAGTGAACTCGGGCTTCGCCTGTACGACCTGGTCAGAACCGTTCGGCTGCTGAGGCAACGCCGGGCCGAAGAGCGTCCGGCGATACCGCCGGGCCTGCTCGGCATGCTCGTGCAGATCGATCAGGTCCCCAGCGGCTGCCACGCCCGCGAGTTGGCCCATCACACCCGGCTCGACCCGTCGACGGTCAGCCGCTCCGTCACGGCGCTGGTCGCGCACGGCCTGGTCGAGCGGCGGCCCGACCTGACCGACAAGCGGGCGACCTTCCTGGCGGTCACCCCGGCCGGCCGGGAAGCCCTGGCCGGCAGCCACGGCTGGTACGGCGAGCTGCTCGAGCGAGCGCTCGCCGACTGGACTCCCGACGAGGTGACGGCGCTGAGCGCCGCCCTCGGCCGATTCGCCGGCGACATCGAGGTCGCCCTTGGAAACCACGACAACCTGGAGGCCGCGCGATGAGCGCACCCACCATCACGGCCGGCGCTGAGCCGATGACCCATCGGCGGACGCTAGAGGCGCTCAGCGGCCTGCTGCTGGTGCTGTTCGTCGCGATGCTGAGCAGCACGGTCGTCTCGACCGCGCTGCCGAAGATCATCGGATCGCTCAACGGCTCGCAGAACCAGTACACCTGGGTGGTCACCGCGACCCTGCTGACCGCGACCGCGACCACCCCGATCTGGGGCAAACTGGCCGACCTGTTCAACAAGAAGATCCTCATCCAGGTCGCCATCGTGGTCTTCCTGCTGGGCTCGGTCATTGCCGGCTTCTCGCAGACCGCAGGCCAGCTCATCGCCGCCCGCGCGTTCCAGGGCATCGGGGTCGGCGGTCTGCAGGCCCTCGTCCAGGTGGCGATCGCGGCCATGATCCCGCCGCGTGAGCGGGGCCGCTACAACGGCTACCTCGGTGGCGTCATGGCGGTCGCGACCGTCGGCGGCCCGCTGCTCGGCGGCCTCATCGTCGACACGTCCTGGCTCGGCTGGCGCTGGTGCTTCTTCGTCGGCGTGCCGGTAGCCGCCATCGCGCTGATCCTGCTCCAGGCCACCCTGCACCTGCCCACCGCGCGTCGCGAGAACGTCAAGATCGACTACCTCGGGGCCGGCCTGATCGCCGCCGGTGTCAGCCTGCTGCTGATCTGGATCTCCTTCGTCGACAGCTCGTTCGCCTGGGCCTCCTGGCAGACAGCGGCCATGGTGGGCGGCACGATCGTCCTGCTCGCCCTGGCGGTCTGGGTCGAATCGCGCGCGGCCGAGCCGGTCGTCCCGCTCGGCATCGTGCGCCAGCACACCACCGCGCTGGCCATCCTCGGCAGCCTCGCGGTCGGCATGGCCATGTTCGGCGGCGCCGTCTTCCTCGGCCAGTACTTCCAGATCGGCCGCGGCTACAGCCCGACGGAGGCCGGCCTGCTCACCATCCCGATGATGGCCGGGGTCCTCGGATCCTCGATCGTCGCCGGTCGGCTGATCACCAAGAGCGGAAAGATCAAGCCGTACATCGTCACCGGCTCGATCCTCCTCGTCGCCGGGTTCGCCCTGCTCGGCACCATCGACCACGAGACGTCGCTCGTCCTGGTCGGCGCCGCCATGTTCATCGTCGGCGTCGGTGTCGGCATGACCATGCAGAACCTCGTTCTCGCGGTGCAGAACACGGTCTCGCTCAAGGACATCGGCGCGGCCAGCTCCAGCGTCGCGTTCTTCCGGTCGCTCGGTGGCACCATCGGCGTCTCCGTCCTCGGCGCCGTCCTCGCCCGCCGGGTCAGCGACCAGATCACCCACGACCTCGCCGCCGCCGGGATCCCGGCCTCTGCCAGCGCGGGTGACAGCAACCTCAACATCACCGCGCTGCCCGAGGGGATCCAGGAGATTGTCCGGGCCGCGTACGGTGACGCCACCGGACACATCTTCCTCATCTCCGCCGCCATCGGTGTCGTCGGCGTGATCGCCGCACTTCTGCTCAAGCCGATCACCCTGCGGACCAGCCTCGACCTACCGGACGCCGCCACGTCGACGGCCGTCGCCGCCGACGCGATCGACGGCGCTCCCGCCTTCGACCAGGTGCACGTCGACGCCGAGCGGGACGAAACAGGAGACCGGTTGCTGCCCGCACACCGCGATCCGGGACGACATCGGCTCCAATCTGGACGCCGTCGACGAGCTGGCCGAG